>SDNX01000140.1 GCA_004524545.1 Promethearchaeota archaeon | reverse complement strand
TCTAGCAAAAATTTATAGTATCGTTCCTTGTTTAATTATAGTATGTCGCCGGATCATATCGGACAATTTGAACATTTTGATGAAATCGATAGTCCGGAATTTGAACGGCATGATAAACATAACTTTGAGGTTGCTCTCGATTATCTAATTGATTCTAAAAAAGATAAAAACATTTTCATGCTCGAGATGTTTGGATTTATCCCAAATTCGCTTCAAATCAATGAGCAGACATACTCTCAATCCAATTTTTATAATGATACACGCATTCTTACTCGTTATAAGACTCCTAAAATTTCGCTAAAAACACTAATTAATCCAAATAAATCTCGTTCTCCCCTTAATCGTATTGATTCCTATTTAGAATCTCCGGAAGAAACATCATCAAAATTAAAATATGAAATCAGAATGTTAGGGGCAATATCACGTGTTAATATTCGAGATGGGTTGAATATTTACGCGTCACTCCTTAACCTGAATTCAGAACATAATTTTGACGAAAAACAATTTATGAAATTTGTCTCCAGAGTAAAAACTTTGAAAAGAATGCTTCATGAATTATATGAAAAAATAATCCATTCCCCCTTAACCATAGAGATAAAGAATGCTTTCAGTTTCATGGCACAATTTGTGTTCGTTCAAATAGAGTTAAGATTTAGTAAATTCATCGGTAAAGTGGAGTCACCTATCTCTGAACATATCAGAGAATTAATAATCAATTTAATAGATGAAACTAAAGAAGAAAAAAAACACTTTCAACCCACAATTAATTTAGATTTCACAGAATCGGGAGAAAGATTTGAGCATTCGGAAGGGTTACTGAAAAAATTTAATCAACGTGTACTGTATCTTGAGCAGATCCGAAAAAAGAAAGAAAATCAAGTGAAGCAGTTAGCATATTCAATTGCAGCTGGAGTGGCAATGGTAGTATCAATTTTATTGACTTTTCTAATCGTGTATCAATTTCCACAAAATTCTCTTCCGTTTGTTATTGGTCTAATTCTAGTATACATGTTCAAAGATCGGATTAAATTCTTTTTCCAATGGCTCTCAAAGAAAACCTTACGGATTTTTATTGCGGATAGAACACATAAACTTTACGATGCTTACGAAAAAACTGAAATTGGAACCATTCGTGAAACAATGCGTTTTTTAGTTAAATCCGAAATTCCGGATGAGATTGCTTTATTGCGAGATCTTGAAAGATCGGAGATTGAACACCAAGAAAATTTGGAAACAGTTTTTTTTTACAAGAAAATAATGCAATTGAGAGTATCTACTCTTTCGAAAATCCATAATCGCGTTAAAAACGTGCATGATATTGTACGATTTAATATTAGGAATTTTATTCAATATGCTGACGACCCATTCAAAGAATATCCTGTAATTGATAGAGAAATGGGAGATAAACTTAAAACTGTTAAGCAGTATAAAGTATATCACTTAAATCTCATTTTTCGAATTTCTCGGTTGAAATCCAAAAAATATAAAGAATCTATCTTCAAGCGGGTTAGAATAATTCTCGATCAAGATGGGATAAAACGTCTGGAATATCCGAAAGTTCAATAGAGTAAACTTATGAATTGTTAAATACGAGCTTCGTTTAATTAGTTAGTTTCGTTTAGTTAAATATAGTCTAATTGAATGTAGAAATAAAAATGATAAAAATTTATTAGTTTTTTTAATGTACATAGAATTCTAAAGCATGAAATCATCAAATTGCCAGTAGTGGGCTTCTTCTTCTTCGAGAATTTTTTCAAACATGCGTTTAGTCTTGATATCCCCTAATTCAGTTGCTTTTTTGATAATACTACGATAAAGGACGATAGCGTAGTCTTCAGCGTCACGATCGAGTACTACCCAATCTTGTGGTCCTTCTCCAATCTCTGGTTTAGGATCAACATCAGCAACAGCTTCAAAGTCAATTTCATAAATACGTTCAGCTATATCTTCCATATGTTGCATTTCTTCCATAAAAATCGGTTTCAACATATCTGAAATTACAGCAGCTTTATTAGTTCCCTTTAATATTTCCAACGGTGCCTTTTTCTTACGGTGCAATTCTTTACTAGCTTTCTCGTGTTGATTCGTGTACTGCACTATGGCTGAAATTTCGGCAGCTAATGCTTTGTTTAGCATTTTAATATACTCAGGGGTGAAAATTTTTCGCCACGAAGATTCTGGTGGATCGTTTTCTATTTCTGGAACTTCATCTTCGATATCTAAATATTCTTGGAATTTGAGTAAATGCTCTTCTTCATCCTTATAGATTTCTCTAAATAGTTTGAATGTTGCATCATCTCCAAGACTTCTAGCCATTTTCAGAACATCACGATAGAGTTCTAAGGCTTCTTCTTCAGCTTTCTCTCCTAATTTCATGAAATCTTTCAAAGATTTACCTATTGTAATTTTACTTGGTTTAGTTGTAGCCTCTCCACCGAGAAGATAAATTCTTTCCATAATATGGCCCAGATGTTTCATCTCTTCAATTGCCATTTTCTCTAAGAGTTCTCCTAACTCATCATAAACAGTCGTATCCAAAAGATAATTCTCTTTGATTACTTTCCGCTTTAATTTTTCCATAGCACTGTGCTGGAGTATATATTGAGCAGCGACTTGTATTTCTCGGGCGACAGCTTTGTTTAATAGTTCAAAATATTCAGGTGTTGTTTTTACTATCATTTATTATCACTACTTAATGTGTTAATTAGATTAATTCTCCTAGTCCTTTTTATATCGTTCGTTGCATTTCCAAAATGACTAAATGGATAATTACTTTTAAATATCAACTTGACCATACTAGAATTACGGGATCTGGGGAACAAGACTAATCACTAGGTATCATAAAAATCCAAATTTTTGCGATATCCAAATTTTTGGTCTTTGCGAAGTTACGATTCCACTCTAATTTGAAATAGGAGTAAAACCGATGAACACAGAGTTATTCCTACAGATATTTATAAGTATTTGTGTAGTGATTTTAATAATCTCATTGTTTTTTGAAAAATGGGATTATTTAATTTCTTCAATTGGAATAGTATTCATCGGTCTATTAGTATCTTCATTATTAATTCCTTTAAATACAGAAGAAGATTACAGAGACATTATACTATCAATAGATTGGGAAGTAATTGTTTTTCTATTTTGTATATTCACAATAGTCGAAATTTTCAAACATATCAATTTTTTTGACGCTATTGCAATTATGATAGTGAATAAATTTTATTACAGACCTCGGAGGATGTTTTATGCAATCTGCATCACTTCCACTTTAATCGCTACTATTATTGAAGACTTATCAGTCGCAATTATTTTCATTCCGATAATGATTGAAGCTTGTCGAAAAATGAAGATTTCTCCAGTACCATATATGTTTGGAATAACGATCTGTATCAATATTGCTAGTACTCTTACCCCGTTTGGTTCTGCAGAAAATATTATAATTGCGAACTACTTTAATCTTGACTTATACTGGTACATTCTTTATCTCGGAGTCTATTTTGTATGTACTACTGCAATTACACTAGTTTTATTGGATTTATTTGTGCTTCGGAAATACATCAAAGAACGTAACCTGATGGTTTTATTAAATTCTGAAAAGCAAATTCAGGAATCAGTTTTTAAAATTGGAGATAACGGAAAAAACACTAAAATTGAATCGGAAACGAAAACAGCTGATGATAAAAAATCAATTTTAGAACTTTCCATGGATCGAAAGATATTCATCCGCAACTTAATTGGGTTAATAATTTTTATCATTTTGCTAGGAACAATCCCCAAAATTCTTATTACGGGACCATTAGGACTAATTTTATTTGTATTTTTAAATCCCATTGAAAAAGACAATGGAAAGAAAAGTCCTGATATAGCATATTTTTTACGAAAAATTGATGCAAAACTCATCTACTTTTTCATATGCTTATTTATTTTAGTGCATATTTTTGATATCATAGGAGTAGTAAAGAAATTAGAGTTATTAGTAGATTCTTGGTCAAATCATAATACTCTTTTACTCACTATAGAAATAATTCTAATAACATCAGTTCTATCAGGATTTTTGGATGATGCCCCAGTTACTATCATGTTCTTGCCCATCCTAGAGAAACTAATAAATCTGGCAAATTATCCAAGCACACCTCTTCTCATGGGTTTTACTTTGGGGATAAACTTAGGGGGTAATTTTCTACCCCAAGGAGCTGCATGCGACATGATGACTCTTGAATTAGCTCGAAAAAATAATGTAAAAGGTTTCACATATAAAACGCTTACTA
>SDNX01000139.1 GCA_004524545.1 Promethearchaeota archaeon | reverse complement strand
TCCCATTCTTCTGGAGGGATTCTAAAGTAATGCACCTCTCCTGAGTGGAGAAATACTTTTCTTGATCCGATTTTTACTAAATTTTTTGTAATTATAATTCCGTTTGAGTTAATCTCATCTTCCATTTAGAAACAACCTAACGCATGTAATCAATATGCCGTTTTATTACGAATATATCTAATAATTAGCGAAATTTAATGAATTTTATTTATTCTTTAGTTTTTTTTTTTTGGGTTTTGTTTCATAAATTAGATCATTAGCATACTTTGAGGCGTCTCGATAAATCGAATTCATAATGGAAGAGAATTGTCGGCTGTGGATTTCTGAAGGTGTTCCGAGTTGCTGAAAAACAGAATCACGCGAGTCTCCTTTACTGATATCAAATTCAATAGGTTTCATTTTATGTAAATTCGGAGAAAGGAACGTTCTTAATATATCTTCAGAAATTTCCAGAAGATCTTGACTCAATCCGGATCTCTCTTTTTCTTTTGAAACCTCCTCCATAGATTGTACTCGTAATTCTTTTAATAATTCCTCTCTGCTCATCCCACGTAATAGAAAAAGCATAAATGGATCGTAGTCAAAAATTGACGCAAGGGTTAAAATAACTGCTGCAATATGTTTGCATGGAACTTCTTGATCAGGGCAATTACATGTAGCATCTAAATTTTGTTTAGGTACGGGGAATAAAGGCACTCCATTACGCATAAATAACTTATTTATATGTTGAGGCATTTCTCCGGAGATTAATTTTGCTTCGATTTCAATGGACTGTCCCATTTCAGATATGACTTGTCTCCATTGTTTCGGTACAATCGGGGTGAATTCAATCCTAACTCGATAAGGAACGGGGGCAGTTCCTTGGCATAATGCAAATATCTCGCCTTTCTTGATGATTACATTTGAAATCCGCTGTTCTTTGCTATAGGCAATCCCACGTTGCATACGGAAAAATCTTCCGTGTTTAAGCATGTTCTTTATCCAAGATTTTCCCCACCATGTGGTTCCTAATTGGATCAATCCTTGTATTTTCTCATCCATTTTACAAGTCTCCCTCCTCTAGTTGGAATATATCTTTCAATTCCCCAAGAGATAGCTCAGTAATCCATTCCTCTCCTGTAACTTTAATAATCTTATCTACTAAAGCACGTTTTTCTTCTAGCATTTTAGAAATTTTCTCCTCAATTGTACCTTCAGCGACCATCTTATAAACAAATACTTTATTCTCTTGTCCGATTCTGTATGCTCGATCGGTTGCTTGATCCTCTACAGCTGGATTCCACCAACGATCCACATGAATTACGATTGAAGCCTTAGATAGATTCAATCCAATCCCACCAGCTCGAAGTGATAATAATAAAATTGGAGTCTCAAACGAAGAATCATCTTGATATTGATTTACAATCCTAGTTCGATTTTCTTGAGGAACTCCTCCATGAATAAACGGTACATGTATATTGAACTGTCTCTCAATCACATATTGGATGTAATCTCCCATTACTTTGAACTGTGTAAATACAAGAACTTTATTTCTACTTGCGATTGCTTCTTCCAATAATTCAATAAACCGTTGTAATTTTCCAGATTTCGCAATGAAATCTGATATTTCCATTTGCTTTACATCATCCAAGCTAGTATGAAGGAATTGATCAGGATGATTACATACTTGCTTGAGCTGCATTAGTGCTGTTAAGATCATCCCTTTTTGTTTGAATTTTTGCTCTGAATTTTCTTCTAATGCTTCGACGACTTTGAGCATATTTTCTACAATTGATTTGTAGTGTTCTTTCTGTTGGTCTGTTAAACTAATATATACTTCTGTTTCTTGCTTATCAGGGAGTTCGGGTACAATTTCTTTATTCGTTTTCATTCTACGCAATAAAAATGGATTGACTAAATTGCGGAGCTCATGTGTGAGTGATTCATTTCCTAATTTTCCAACGGGAATCGCATATTTTTTCATGAACTGAGATCTAGAACCCAATAAAAATGGATTAATAAAGTGATATAGACTCCATAATTCGGTAATTCGGTTTTCGATTGGAGTACCCGAGAGTGCGATTTTCCGTCTAGTCTTTTCTACGAGTCGATATATTGCCTTAGCCTGTTTGGTTTTATAATTTTTTATGTTTTGACTCTCATCTAAGATAACTGATTCCCATTTAACTACCTCGAATAACTCAATATCCCTACGAATTATATTGTAAGATGTTAGAATAATATCATTATGTTTTAAGACAGCAGTTAACCCATCAATATTTTTTGCCCGTTTCACACCATAATGTAATTCTGACCTAATCGTTGGAGCAAATTTCTTTAACTCCCGCATCCAATTTCCAAGAACTGAAGTCGGGCATATGACCAAGAAATTCATATTCTGCTTTTTTTCTTGAAGTATTGTCAGAATAAGTGCGATGACCTGAATGGTTTTGCCTAATCCCATATCATCAGCTAGCACACATCCAAATCCGATCGATGATAATACATTCATCCAATTAAATCCATATTCTTGGTATTTTCTGAGGACCCCCACAAAATCAGGTGGTTGAGAAAGATGCGGCATTTCCACTTTTCCTTGTATAATTCTTAAAATTTCTTCTAATGGTCCGTAAAATTGAACTGGATAGGGACCAGATGCTTCAGAATTGGAATTTTTCAAATAGGCATTTTGTGTTAATGCAAGTCTTAAGGCGTTTTCCCCTGATATCGATCCTTTGAGGTGCTTATTATCTCCTTGGAATTGTGTTATTTCTCGTTTATCAACCATTATCCATTTGTTATTCCAATATAGTAGGGATTCACTCTCTTCTGTTTCTAACAGCTGGGTTTTTTCCAGTTCTGATAATATTGTATCACCAATTTTCAACACCCATTCATAGGTGAGAATGGACGAAATATCAAAAGAAGTGAATTGTATGGGTGAATCCATATTCTCGTTAACTAATTTATCTCCACTCTCAATTGTTAAAACGGGTTGAATTCTTTGAGATCCTCCTAAAGAAAAGGTTTCAGGAATGTCTATTGAATATCCATAAGATTTTATTGCTGGAATTCCAGTTTGGAGTAAATTAATGACGTTATCGGTAGTTAAAGTAATTTCTGTTGGGTATTTTTCTTTTAGAGCCGTGTTAATAGGAGTAAAAATTCCACTTAAAATATTAAATGACTTCAAGCAATATTCTCGTATGGGAATTAAATCAGACATTTGGAATGTATCATTATTTCTATGAGTAAGCTGAATTTCTCTCCAAAATTCCTTTATTGACAATTCAATAGAGTCATCAGAAAGAGAGTGCAATAAAAATTTCAAACTCCATTCTCTTTGATCTTCTCCACTCTGGGGTGTTTCTAATTGAAGTTTCAAACTATATCCTAAATTCCAAGAAAGATTCAGTCTTTGCGACCATCTCTCAAAGATTTTTGGAATAACCTCCTCTTTAACATCGTATATACTGAATTGTTTGGATTCAGAAAGAAGACTTTTCACAACACGAAGATCCCATGGTAATTTCGATTCAGCATGCTCAACTAAGCTAGTACTTTCTCGAATAAGAGAATCTAAGAGAGTTTTGATAAAATTTCGACTTAAATTGGAAACCGAATAAAGATGAGATGTTATAAATAGCTTAGAATCTTCCATTTCCAAGCATTTTAATTCATCAGGGAGTGAAAAACTATCAACATTTTTTACCTTATCAGGTGGAGGAATATTATGTGCAGATATAGGAGCATAATCTTGGATACGGATATAATTCTGAATATCTCTCTCAGTTTTTAAAATGGGACTCCATTCAGATTGCATAGTGCCAATTTTTTCTTCAAAAAAGTCAATATTTTGTTCATCGGAATGAACTCGGGTAATATTTGGAATAAAACTACCTTTAGCTATTAATTGAATTGTTAGTTTGGTGAGTAAACTCCAAAAATACATAGAGGGACTGCACTCCAATTGAGTATAAGCATCAACAGATATCAGAGAGAAATCGGTTAACATGCCTAATATTTTTTTTAAGGGCACAATTTTGGCAATAGTTGTCCCTAAGATCATTTTTTCAGATTCAAAAGGTATATCACTTACATTTTCTTGCTGAATGAAATTCCAAGGGTATGCAAGATTAATTTTACATGAAAGAGATTTTTCAATAGGAAAGTCTGGTAGAACCTTCTTAATAGATTTGGAAAGAGTTTCCTCAGATAAATTCAGAGGCAGCCATAAAATGAAGAACGACTCCTTAATCTGTGGCTGTAATTTCTTGTTATTTTTTGTGAAGACCCTTAAATGTGCAACAGATG
>SDNX01000048.1 GCA_004524545.1 Promethearchaeota archaeon | reverse complement strand
TCATCTGCCCATACATCTTCAGCTATATCCATATTTTCACTGCCCCACCCTATCCCCCAAGTTAATTCTGTTGGAAAAAATGAAGGAGTTGCAGGGGGGGATTGATGTGAAATTTTTCAAAGCGCTATCATTGATGTTAAAAACCGATGGACCAATAAGTACAATAAGAAAAATACAACAACCTAATGAGAATTTAGAAAAATTGGAACGATTTGAGAGCATACTCCTAATTAGATTAGGATGTTTTCAGAATTTAACTCTTCCGAACGTTTTTTTTATATATCCATAAAGAGGTTAAACCTAAAATTGTGATTACAAGAATTACATTGTATCCCGGCACTTTTTTTGGAGGATCAGGTAAATTAACTACAACAATTCCTGGTAATGATATAATGGATTCCGTGTTGGCCATAATCGTTGTTAGAACATAGAAATAAGTTCCTTCTTCTAATCCATTTTCGCTGATATTTGTGGTTGTTAATGATTGATAGGGAGTACGGTTTGAAATATCAAGAATAGGATGGATATCTTTATAGAGATTGTAGGAATCAGCGCCCGGGACCGCATTCCAACCTATAAATACACTCCCATTTTGGCTAGGATTGGGTGTTATTGTATAAAATACGGGAGGTTGGATCCCATCGTAGGAATAAACCCTGAGTAGGAGTTGATAGTAATAGATTCCGTAGTATGTTCCACAAATATAAATTTCTTGGTCGATTCCGAAAATTCCTTTTCCATAGTCGCTGAGCCCTTCATATCCCCATGTAAAGGAATCAATTAGTGCTCCCGTATGTGTATATTTTACCCAAACTAAGTCTTCAAATTCATCATCTTCGCGAAGTGTGGATCCACAAATATAAGCATAATATTCATTTGCCCAAATAGAATGTCCCGTATCATTTCCATATCCCTTATAATAGGTATACCAATCTCTCGTACCGTTTGGAAACACTTTCATTATAAGAATATCGGTATTGTTAGTTTCTGCATTCCATTCGCTACCACATGCGTAGATAGTAGTATCAAATCCAAAAATTGAGGTCAAATAATCTTCTTTTGTTGTACCCCATGTCTTATTCCAAATTTGATTTCCATCTGAATCCCATCGGACAATCAAGGAATCATTTTCTCCATTTCCATAACTGGAAGTACTACCGGATGTATAAATTCCTAAGTCATTGCCCCATACGTCTGTCCCTTCCTCCCACCCTATTCCTCCCCATGTTCGATTCCATAATTGGATTCCGTTAGCATCCCATTTAATCAGTAATAAATCGTCGATATATACTCCACTCATGTAAACATATTGATCAATTCCCCATATTGAGTGGACCTTTCCGAAATTTCCATCCAAGTTCCATGTAGAATTCCAAATTTCCGTACCATTTATGTCCCACTTTATTAAGACTAGGGCATTTTGATAATGACCCGCTGTATAAATATCAACTCCATTTCCCCAAATAGCTTTACCGTGAGTGGCTGAGTCGCTCGTCCAATTTCTCTCCCAAATTAATTTCCCGTAAGTACGTGCCTTCAACACGTATTTTCTAACAGTTAATTTTGACTGAGTAGTATTCTCTCCGAACGAACCGCAGACATATATTCCTTCCTCATCTGCCCAAACATCTTCTGCTACATCTTGATTTTCAGTACCCCACCCCCTCGACCAAGTTAATTCAGTGGGAAAATAAAAATTTTCATCATCATCAAGACTTGAGGATAATTCTGAGAGTGAGTTTTCCTCCATAATGTTAAAAGGTGTAAATGTAATCAAAATAAGAGAAATAATGCAAATAAATGAGAACCTAAAAAATTTGGAACGGCTGGAATTCATTTTGTATAGTTGGAATAGAATGTTTTCAGATTTTTAATCCTTGCGAACTGTTTTTTTGTATATCCAAAGCGATGTAAAACCAATTAGAGTGATTATCAGAATTACATTGTATCCTGGTACTTTTTTCTCCGGTTCCGGTAAATTAACATATACGATGCCTGGTAGTGACATTTCGGATTCAACACCTTTAACGAAACAAGTAACAATATAGAAGTATGTTCCTTCAGCCATATCAGTTTCAATATAACTGGTATTTGTTAATACTTTGTAAGGAGTTACTCCAGAAATATCTAGAATTGGGTGTATATCTCTGTAAAGATGGTAAGACTCGCTCTCAGGAAAATTTTGCCATTTTAATGTGTATGTTCCATTCATACTTGGATTCGGGGTAATTGGATCAAAGTATGGTGTAGGAGGAGTATGATACGAATAAAAATTATACAAAAATTGATCATCTTCCGGTGAATCTACAGGGTTGTTTTGCCAACCACAGACATATATGAACTGATTAAAGCCGAATATACCTTTAGGAATATATTGAACGTTATTGCCCCACCAAGGCCATGAAGAATCAACATAAATACCCGAATAACTATATTTTACAACGCCCATTTTATCAGCATGACCAGCCCAACTATAGATGGATGTACTCATATAAACATAAAACTCATTTGCCCAAATTGAGTAAGCGGCTTCATTGTCTGGACCATCCCACCAATTATTCCATAATATGTTCCCGTCCGAATCCCATTTTATGATAACAGCACCAGTTGAAGTGTGATTTTCGTTCCAGTATGTACCACATACATATAAACTTGTATTAAAACCAAAAATCGAAGTAAAATATTCCGCTGTCGCATACCCCCAAGTTCGATTCCATAGTTGATTTCCATCTAAATCCCATTTCACTATGATAGAATCATTCAATCCGGAACCATAGCTTGAAGTACTCCCGCATGTGTAGATTGTATTCGCTATACCCCATACATCCAAACCTTCCTCCCAACCGATTCCACCCCAAGTCTTATTCCAAAATTGAATGCCATTCTCACTCCAACTGATCAACAATAAATCATTAATATAGGTCCCACTCATGTAGATTCTATCTCCTAAACCCCATATGGAGTGAACTTTACCAAAATTTCCCCCTAAATTCCAAGATGTGTTCCAAATTTGTTCTCCGTTTGAACTCCATTTAATTAGGATTAAATCGTTCAAAGATGATCCTGCAGTATACACATACGTCATATTTTGGGTTCCCCAGACTGCGTTTCCATAAATAGGATTTCCATTAGTCCATGTGACATTCCAATCTTGAACTCCCCATTCCCATTCAGTATAGCGAGAGAGGATTAATTTCGGATTAGTAGTGTTCGCATCCAAAGTTCCTACTACATATGCATAGTATTCACTCGCCCAAACATCATTTGCTTGATCGACATTTGCTCCTCCCCATCTCGTTCCCCAGCGATAATATGTCCAGTCTGCTTGGGATTCTGGATTTTGAATGGCATCATCAATAGTAGTCTCATCTTTATTGATGTTGGCCATAGAAATAAAAAACAGTAGAATAATGAAAAATCCAGTAAAGACCCAGTATTTTCGCCTTGGAGAGTTCTTTAGAATCATTTTAGTCTACTCTACAATAGGGAAATTGGAATTTTAATTCTTCCATATCTCAATTTCAAGACTTTTCTTATATGCATATATTTGTGGATATTATGAAAATTCATAAGCTAAAATTTTTAATTTTCCTATAGGTATAGTATATTAACACGAAAACATCCAGAAAGGAACCTGCTTTTCGGAGGTTGATCGTGTTCCTTTTTTAAGAAGAGTTCGAAGGGTGCAGATAAATCCATGTATGACACTAACACAGATAAATATTCAAGGTTTCTAATTGTCAGTGACGTCCATGGAATGATCCCAGAATTTAAAGAATTCTTAAAATTGATGCAAAAACGATATAAGGATACCATCAGTTATTGCGTGCAATTAGGAGACTTTTTTAAAGGGAGAAATGTCATCCAAAATAAAAAGACATACACGTTTTGGAAAGATCTGACAGTATTTAACGATATACCGTTTCCCATCTTTTGTGTAAAAGGAAATGAAGACATTAATGTCCCGGATTCCTGGTATGGGGGGATGTTGTCAATCTTACCAAATTTATCTGAATTCAAACTAGATAGGTTTAATTCTATTCCCTTGCATTTTTATGAGGAAAATGGGGAAAAGATTCGAGAAATGGGCATTCAAAAACTCCTTCGATTAAATTTACCCCGAAAAAAAGATAAAAATGCATACTATCCTATGTTTGATGCGACTTATGAGAAAGAATCTCCTATTGGAGCGTTACTTGATTCTGAAACTCCTGTAGATTTTATCCTTTCCCATGTACCTCCATATGGATTATTAGATCGAACTCGAGATGCAATAACCCACAAACATATTAGGAATACAGGGAGTAAATTATTACGGTTATTAATCGATAAACGAAAACCCCGTGTCGCATTATTCGGTCATAATCATTATTGTAATTATAAGCTATTTGGGGATATGCTTGTGGTTTCTGTGGATAAATTCTGCAGAAAAATTCCTCAGAAAGCTAATGATGGCACAAATTCAGTTTCATACGAGAAAGAAACCAATGGCTTCAGTTATTGCGTTATTACTGTAAAAGTCGAGTCTTATTTGATAGAAATATTCAGGCGAAACCGGTTAGTCTTTCAGTATGATATGTCCCAGCAAAACATCCTTTATTCTGCATTGTAAAAATTGTTATGACCTAACCACGCATGTATCGTTTTTAGAACTTGATTTTTTATTAAAAAGAAACTATGCCCTCCTCTGGAGAATAAAGTGTAACCTTTTGGCTTTATACTATAAGCAGTAACGTTAATCCAAAAATTATTTACAGCGACCAGTGCATCGTTCTTACAATGTAGTAGTAAAATTTTTTTGTGTTGGTTTTTAGCTTGTGGTTGCAATTTAGGAGTATATTGAATTTGGCCTACCATACTAGGGACATCCAAACCTCCTAATTTTCCGATTAATTTCCATCTCCATCTTCTAAATGCAGTCATTCCCTCCAATAAATCGGTAGGACTCGAAAATCCTGCTAGAGCGATTAAATAAGTAAGATCCGGATGATTAAAACCCGCTGTTAATGTGATTAAACCTCCAAGGGACATTCCTATCAGTAAAATCTTTTGTTCATGAAATATTTTCTCAGATTTGACATAATTCAAAATTTCATCAATATCATGCTGCATTCCGTTGACGTCTTTTTGTTTTCCCGAAGATTTTCCATGCCCACGTAAATTCATTAGAATTACCGCAACTCCATTTGAAAGAAGAAAATTTGCTATATATGCTACTCTTCGATAGTTGGATGTGTATCCGTGTAATAAAATCGCTACTGGTGTCTTATTTCCTGTGTGTTTTGGTTTGGCTTCTAAACCATGCAAGAATATCTCCTTTGATGGATTCAAAATTAGCGATTTGACTTCATGTGCATTCTTTTTTATTTGTTTAAATTGGAATGTAGAAAATTCATAAAGTAAATTCTGACGCACAATGGGTCACCAGTAACAATTGTATTTATCTGTATATCTTAACTCTTAAATAAAGGTTTAACAATTGGATCAACATCCTTAGACCAATTATTCATAGAGAGCATATTTTTAGGCAAATTCTCATTAATATTATTAAATTCAATTCCTAATCTGGCCCCTTTTATCGTAAATCCCATCAAATTCTCATAACCGAGAATAGCACAATCAACATGGTCTTCTTCTAAAGTAATTTGATCCGTTAGTACAATAGAATCCTGTAGGTCGACTATTAATATTGATTCAGAGAATAATGTTCATGTTATTTGGAAACAAAGATCAGTTGTATCAGAACCTTTCATTTCTTCTATTTTTACACCATAATATTCATAAATCTGAAATGCGTGTTCATCTTAATCCATGTATGTAACCGCAGCTTCAATGAAGAAAAAAATCGTAACGATTCTATTGGTAGCTATGAATCTCGGAATTTATTTACTTGTCAATGTGTTGGTAATAATCCCGTGGTATCAGTTAGCACAGTATAACGATTATATTCTTAATCCGAATACTGGTGGATTTTATCGAATTTTCACAGCAATGTTGGTTCATGCAGACTTGCTGCACTTATTATCAAATATGTTTGCGCTGTTAATATTTGGAATGCTTGTGGAAAATAAGTATTCCATTCTTCAATACTTACTCATTTATTTTGTCTCTGGTTTCATCGGCAATGTTGTTTCCCTATTTCTTATACCTTTGAATGTTTTCTCTTTAGGTGCATCTGGTTGCATATTTGGAGTAATGGGGGCGTATTATGTATCGTTCACTGCCTATGATAAAAGAATGATCCTCTATGCCATTGGGTCATCAGCAATTATGGTCGCGTTAAGTATTGGCGCAGATATAAATTCTTGGGCTCATTTGCTAGGAGCTGTGGGAGGACTCCTTCTTGGATTCCTCTTTACACAGTACAATAAGAAAAAACAGCAAAAAAACCCACAGATACAATTAAAAAATTCCAAATATGATGATCCCGATGAAGATGAGCGTTATCATTATGATCCCGGATTCTATTCAAAAAAAAATAAAGATAATGAAGAAGAAATTGACGATTATTAAATGTAAACCCTAATGATTGATATAGATATCTTCTTCAATTTCCTTCATTGGTTTATCTGTTCTATCCTTTATCGAGGCATAAAGTTCGCTATACATTGATTTCAATAATTGGATTTCACGAATTAAAACGACGGGATTTTCCATCTTGTTTTGATAAATGATTTTTATAATATTCAGAAGGTAACTTGGAAAGAAAGGTTTCACATGAAAATCACTTTTTAAACAATAATATTCTTTTTTATCCTCTTTCCCACTAAGAACAAGTATCATTTTGGTCTCATATAACACTCTTAGAATATAATCGACATCTCTTACTCCTTTAGAGGCTAGACCTTCGAAATCTTCACGTGTAATGACGGCAACACGTAATAATTTCAAGGATTCATAAATTTGAGTGTCTAATATCACTTTCTCGATTATATTCAAGGCATCCTCTTCTGAGGGTTTGTACCCTGAAAAAAACTTATCCACTTCATGCTGATAGCTTTTCTTCAATATTATAGGCAGTCCCCTAGAATCTATCGTATCGTGTTGGTCTACTGGAGGGATTCGCTCAAAAATTACATCTTCCAAGAAAAAAATGTACTTAGATTCTTTTATATTCTCAACACGGATTATTCCAGACTTTTCTAGACTCAGTAGTACAGGTTCTATATCAAAAAACTCATCCGTGAGTATTTCTTCAACTTTTTGTTCTAGTCGGACTTTATCAATAACTGCGACTTTCCGTAAAATTTCCAGTATTATTCTTCGTAATTTATTTTGAAATAACCAAGATAACTTCTGTTCATCATTTAACAGGTAATATTTTTCAATCCCTGTGAAGTAGAGAGAAAGATTATCCATATATTGATTATTGTGTAAATTTTGTATCATCAATTGGAGAGATTCAATATATCCGTCTTCATACATTTCAGAACTTTCTTCGGGATCAGCAACAAGTATGAAAAAATGGTTATTACCAGGACCTGAGCGATAGGTCAAGAATTTTGTATCATGAATAATGGTTTCTAAGACTGATGGAGATGAATTTTTAACGCTTTCATGCCGTGAATATATATGTATTAAGTTCCCTTCAGAGATTTGGATGTTTTGTGGATAATTTGCGATGGTGCGGATTCCTTTTGACTCATCCCAATGCGCAACTATAATCCCTCTAGGCATTTGAATGCCCTCCCATTATTTTTTCAAAATCAAGTTCGGATAATGGATATTGCATATCAGCTTTTCTCCAAATGTGCTCCATTTTGTCGATAACTTGTTCTTTTCTAAGGGAAATTCCTAGTTTATAAGATATTGAGGTTTCTCGTTTGATAACGCGTTCAAGATTAGCTGCAATTCTAATGAATTTCGGTTTAAATAATCCTAAAATGAGTCTTCCGAGATTAATTGCAACCACTGCAGCTAATGGACTTATAAGCGCAACTCCAAAAATTATAAGTAGTAATATAGAAACATCCAAATTTAGAGTGATGGAAATCGTTAAATTGTAATACCCAAGTAATCCCAAAAATATCGAAGTTACAGCCATTAAACTAACGACACTTATTAGGTAAATATACACACGTTTCATTACGATCCAATAATTGCTCAAACTTTTAATTATTTTCTAGTAATGTGCGATAAGATTACGTATTAGAATAGATAGTACCTCTAAATTTAAAATGCTCAATTACTCTAACATCATTATACAATGAATAATTCAGGAGAAAAAATAACAAAAGTCACCAATACCTTATGGCGTTTCTGGTGGTTTACACTGTTTTTCCTAATCCTACCGTTTGGAATCGCAGGCGTTACTGCCTTTGGTGTAAATAGTATTTTTTCTTCACAAATCACTTGGATTGAAGAACTCAGTTATGGATTGTTTTTATTGATTGTACCTGTATTGATATTTTTATTTATGATTCCTTATGAAAAATATCGTAAGAATAAATTTTTTACACAAAAGGATCTTCCTACCTACAAACACATAGTATTATTTACGTTAATCCCCTCATTCCCGTTTATTTATACAAAAGTCATTAGTTTCATACTAAATGGGTTAGGTAAGGAGTATAACACTTTTTTTGGAGATATAAACCTATTCAGTAGAATTCTTACTCCTGTAATTTCAATTATTGCGATTTCCTACTATCTGAGTACTCGTAAGACAACAACCGCAATTTTCAAACCGACAATTAAAACTATAGACCGTCCTATTGTAGCAATTAGCCTCGTAATTCAGAGTATATCGGTGATATTTCTTCCCACACAAGCTCTTTTACCATTTTTACTCTTAAATAGTATTTTATTCCTATTAATGATGCTTGTCTATCATTTCCTGGGAAGCAAAGAGCCTACAAATGCGAAACTTCCAATAGACTTCAAAATACGTTTGTTTTTTAATATCATCACCATGATTCATCTTGTTAGCTCATTACTAATGATTGGATGGACCTATTGGTTACATTTTTCATTGGATATTTGGTTAATAATATTCCAAACACCGATCATTCTGATACTTACACTAAAAGGTATGTTTATTTATTCCTATAATCAAATTACACATCTAAATATAGCGGAATATTCATCCTCTCAATATTCCTTGCAGAAAGCAAGTGTCATTCTAGCAATGATCGCAGTATTCCTTGATTTGGGATTTTTTATTTATTCTTGGAATCAACTCCTTTTTCAAATCCTTTCCGTTTGCTACGTGTTAATCATTTTCATGTGGATTGTTTTGGATCATTTATCCAAAATTATCACTAAAACTGGTGCAAAAATAGCTTCTATAATCTCTTCATTTCTTTTTATGAGTTTACTTTCGATTTTGATTCCCATTGATCCGAAATATCAAATTACTATAGGTTCAGTATTATTATACATAGATCTTGCATTATTGGGGTATTGGAAGATATTAGATCGAAGTAAAGTCGCTGTTATTCATGCTTTCTTATTTTCTGTCATATTATTAGAGGTGTTGTATGCTTTGGGAGATCTTGCTATAGAAAGATTGACCCCATTATTGTCTAATCCTTCTCTTGTCATATGGTTGCGATTTTTCCTATTTGGGCTTGCATTCTCTCTGTCATCAATATTATCATTATTCCGGGTTGTACTAAAACGCTTTAAAGGAAAAGTATCACACTTCATTAAATGGATGTTTTTTGTTCTGCATTTTATTTTAGGAATCACTATAGTTGGAATTGTCTATTTAACTCTAGGTACAGTAATTACCGGTAGTCTAACTCTTTATTGGTTATTTTTCAAAGTTCTCATTCCCCTTCTTGTCTACATTCCAATTAATGGTTTTATGTTCTGGAGGTATTTCCGTTATGGAATTTACTCCAAAATAGGTCTAGTAAATATAATTGGATATAATGTGAATGTATTCTCAATACTTTTGGGTTTAACTAGTGTAGTTTTCTTAAGATCCATAGGTGGGTATTTAATTTTTAGTTTTTTTGTGACTATTGGTTTAATCATTCATCTATACATGAAGAAACAGAATCAAATATTAGATGAAAAGATATATCGAAAATGGTTAGTGGTTTTGCACCCCTTAATGCTTTTTGAAATAAATGTTGGGATATTGCTTGTATTCATCCAGAATTTGAATCTTAATCCATCTCTCTCAATTTTCACTTCTATGCTAATAACTCAATTACTTCTCTTGATATTAAGGAAATTGAAATGGAAATTTACCATTAAATTCAGTACTTATTATAATATTACTTCTATGCTGCTGCAAGCAATTTTCCTCCCCATATGGTTAGATCCCATTTTGGATATGTATATTATCAATTACAGTGCAGAATTGACGCCTTTATTATCATCGTTGATACCTTTTGTGACTTCTTTAATATATATAGTAGCCATATTCACTTATTCCATAAAATCAGGTGTAATTATTAATAAGTTTGTATTAAAACTGACGAATTTAGCATATCTAGGGCTCTATATAAGTATCTCCCTGATTCCATCCTATTTTATTTTGATATTTATTCCCTCATCCGTTGTTTCTACGTTATTTTCGCATATTTTCTATGCATCCGCAGTGCTATTGATAGGAATAGTTCTGGATACGCTTCTATTTCATGGGATATTTATCGGCCCACGATTATGGGTATTGCAATCTTTAAATACTAAACGGATTACCAAAGAAATTGGGACGTTAACTAAGACACAACTTCATGCTTTTGAGAAAGCAACCGGTCTTCAGTTAGACATAGGTGAGGAAAATCAAATAAAGCTAAATGAACAGATAGTAGCGGAATTTTTAAACACTCCCAAAAAGTTCTACGGCATCCCAAATGCTCTGGATAAGGTAATAAGCAACTTATTCTGGATATTCTCAGTATTTGTTACTTTGTGTTCCATTATTTTCGTAATTCAAGCAAATTTAAATCTTCAATTATCAATGACATTAGCACTCTTATTGCCAGGAATACTGTCCTATGCGACAATCATTCTCTTAACACAAATGATGATAATTTCCGATCATCTGAAAGTTAGTCTTTACAATATTCTTTTCATATACAATGTATTTTCTTGTGCGATAGTTCTCTTTCCTCTAGTTCAAAAACCTCTCATTTCTTTGATGGGGTCATCTAATGCATCCATTATAGCTTTTGATGTTTCTGCTGGATTTGCTTTTGGTTCTTTTCAAATTTTAAAACGTAGGCTGGTGGAAAGATCTCCTGCATTTTATTACATCACTCTTTTCTCTTTGTGGGTAGTCTTTTCATCAGTTTTGATATTTTCAGCTGCTTTTGCTGCATCTGTAATATCAAGTATAGCACAACTGACTGGAACTGTTTTTGCTTTGATTTTTACGAATACCGTGTTTATTGTGTTTCTAACTTTAGGATTTATCTTAATTGCGATACTCGGAGCAACAAGTTATATTTTTAAGTACAATTCCATAATCATAACTAAAACCCCTGTTTATACTGTATTTTCAGCAGAAGAGTTAGAGGAACGTAAGGTTTCAGGGGAAGAAATTGAATTTTTAAAAAAACGTGGATTTGCTCAGAAAAACACTGAAATACAATTACGAGAACGAATGAAATTATTAAGAACTTATGGGTTTAGGCATGTTATTAGCCTTATAACCTATTTTATCACCCCAATATTTGTATTTATCTTGGGTCTCCTCTTAGGAAAGAATGGAATCAGTTTTTTTACGAGTAAATTGGTATTAGAATCCGTGATTGGATACTTTTCATTTGTATTGTTGTTATTTTCAATAGATTATCGATTTATGAAATTCTTGAATCGAGAATTAAATAACCAGTTCCGCTGCTTTATTTGGATAATCTATCAAATATTGGTCGCATTTTCTGCTGCATTTATTTTAGAATTGACATGGTACGGACGAGTTTTACTATTCATGCAAATATTTTCCATGATGATGCCTCCTTTGAATTATTTCTTAAAAAATTCAGGGTTCAAGGTAAATATATGGACCCAAAGAAGTGAAATTATCACCAAACTACTTATTGTAACGACATCCACAGCTTATTTAGCCAATTTATCATTAAGTGCGCTATCTTACAATCTACAAACACCTTCCATGGTACTATTCGGAATCACACCTTATCTTCTCCTACTGGTGCATCTGACTTTTCATATCACCTACTTTCAAAAAGAAACTTCGCTACGACGATATTATCGTACTTATAATCGTTCATATCCTTATATTATGATTAGTTTGTATCTGATCAGGTATCGGGCAGAGATATTTGCTTATGTACCCTCTTGGATGCCATTACTCGACTATATATTACCGATTATAGCAGTGATGATGATATTGTGGTCATTATTTTACTATTATTCCATGGTTAGACAATTCAATGTGATTATGAACTTCTTCTATCAACTATTATTACTGTTTATTGGATTTTTGTTTACAAACTATATGATAGCAAGACCTTTCATAATTCTATGGGGATATGGATTCCTAGTTACTGAATCTATCCTGATTAGTTGTGGTTTTACATTCATCTTATTCTATTACATGAGAAAAGCAGCTTACTTCGAGATTTATCGAGGCTTTACCGAAGAGGAACCCGTCCGATTTCGAGCAATAGGAATCATCGCAGGTAGTATTCGCACTATCGGAATCACTTTAATGATAGGAGCAGTTTTCATGATATTGGATGCAGTATTCAATATTTCAATTACACGATGGGCAATGGGATCATTGAATTTACAAATTCTTGCTCTTGTAAATTCCATCTTCATTTGGGCTTTTTCTAGTTTTATTGGATTAATCCTTCTCCTTTTCTTTTTAAAAGGCTATTTCAAGAACTTCATACAGCACTCATATAATTCTCGCTTTGTGGTTCGAATATGGACGGTACTTGCGGCTGCCATTACGGTGGGTATGGCTGTTATTATATACGAACCTATATTTTTTTATGCACTACCCCCAATACTGGTGGGATGCTATATTTGGTTGTTATTTATACAGAAAAAGAATCCATATAGAGCAAACTTGACCATTGGAACAGCTAAATCACTACTTATTTTTCTATTTGTCTTCTGGATTATTCATCAATATATTTTCGGGTTGCTATTTCGCTCTATTGAAATTGATGCGTCCATTTTGTTATCTATTGAATTATTCTTGTCAGCTGGAATTACAGGATTTGTATTTTCAAGGTCGTTCCAAAACCTTCTCATTAGAGCGAAAAAACTCATTACTTGGGTTATTTTAGTTAGTGCTGTTGCAGAGATTTGCATTAGTGCCTTCCTAGTTCTAAATAACATAGGAACAATAGCTGGAAATCCCTTATTAATTCTAGATCCAGTATTATCTCTCACAATAAGTGTCAATTTCGGTATTCTTCTGCTTTATATGTCAGTAGCAATTCAACAATGGAAAATCTCCAAGAAAATATGGGATGCAGCTTGGTGGTTATGGCTTTTTCTCCCGATAATCAATTTTGCTCTTATATATCGGTCAATTCAAGGAATTGATTCTATAACTCAGACATTCAATATATTTGGGGTTGAAATACCTGGATCTATCTTGCTAACAATAATAATTTCCACGTTACTTTATCTTCCCGTAATTCTAACAAAGTTTAAGAAAGCATACAAATTCTTCTTCTTTATTACATGGATTGAAGCCATTCCTGTTTGGATTTGGTTAGCTCCTAATCTATTTTCCTCATTACCTTCTGCATATTTATCACCCTTATTTGTTATTGTATTGTCGCTGATTTCTTTAGTTCCATTTTTATTCTCATTAAAATATTGGAGAATTATTGCGGGTGTTTGGGTAATTATTGCGATTACTAATGCAATATTTTTATCACTTTTGGTAACTATAGAGTTCGTCCCTGATTCTATCATGGATATTTTCATCCATATCTGTACTTATGGGCTCTATATTATTATATTTCTATCCAATCCGGTAATTAAAACCTCTTGGAAGCGGTATGACTACGGAATTTTGTTGGGTTTTATTTTATTAGTAGTAGGTGCTTCTTTCCTAATTTTTGGATTTGCATACGTTCTATTGGGAAAGATTCTCTATGCTCTTACTATATCTGGATTTGTTACAGGATCCATTATGATTTCCGGAAGATATGTGAAACTTATTCAAAAGAAAATCTACCCCTATGCAATCATGCTCATTGCTGCAAGTATCGGACTGGGATCGTTTATTTTTCTATTTGATTTTCAAATCTTACCTGTCACAATGGACTTTTCGTGGATTGGGTTGAATTCCGCTTTAACGCATACATTATTCCCATTTTCTGTGGGGCTTGTTTCTTCCAGTGGTGTTGTTCTTTTAGCTCAAGCACAAGGATTTATTAATAAAAAACACTGGCGCTTAACATTTGCTATTTTCGCAGTTGCTATTGGATTTACTGCTGGTTCTGTGCTAGATAGTTTGTTCCAATTGACAAATCCTCTATTTGCAGCCGTTGTATCATTTTGGGCAGTGTTAATGTCATATCCAACTTTTCGATATAAAAAAGCAATTTTTTGGGGATTATTCCCCTTATTTATAGCCTATTCTGCTGTTTTTAGTTTCGAATACGCAATGAATCTATTGCATCTTGGGTGGAATCACACTTTAGGGATTAATTTCACCTTTTGGATATCTTCCTTTAGCTTAGCCTCAATTCTAATTCATAAAATCGTGAGTGTCTACTTTGCACAAAAATATACGAAAATAACCAGTCAGCTTATTGATATGGGTATTTCTGATTTCAAAACCCTTCCATATATAGAGGATGATACGGATGAATTTATGGCACAACAAAAAGAAATTGGACAAAAACTCATCCGTTCATTCGAAATTCTACCAATGTTCTATGTATCTCCTAGAAGAATGGCTCATCTTAATTCAATATTCAGTACTTTGTTATTATTTTCTTTGAGTTATTTTATCGCATTTATAACTCCAGTTATAATTATCTATCAGATTCTCATATTCGTTTTTGGTTTATCAATGAGCACTTTTATTATACTAGAGTATAATAAAAAGAAAGGAATATTTGGGAATCCAATCTTCATACGTATCGTTAGGTTTATCTCTTCTAACTTGTTGTATGCTTCAATTTTATATGGGATTATCATTCTTAACCAATTTTTCATTCCAATCATCTTTAATATTATACCTTCTCTCTCGATTACTACCCAACTTGTTATTTACTTAAACATTGCATCAGATGGATTGGTGTTTTATCTTACATTTTTAATTCTATCCAATTGGATACATTTCTATAACAGATTATTAACATTGTTTGTAAAAATATTGAGTTGGGTAACATTCCTTATTGGATTAGGATTATTTATAGGATATTTGGTTTCCTATATGTTCGCAGTGGTCATTACAATCACTATTGGAAGTTATACTATTGTATTGCATCTGAAACAACATCATAAGAAAATAACAATTAATCTCCGTCTTATGGCTAAATCTGCGTCAGTTAAGCTATCTGATCCAGTATTCTCAGAAATTGCAGGAATTGATGACATTGAGATTCTGAGTGGGGATGAAACCTTAGGGATTGATATCCCAGTTCCGATTCAACCTCCTATCGTAATTCATCATGAAGATATTACTAATGAAGCAGATTTTGAGGAGGTCAAGGATGTATTAGATCAATTATTACCAGGAAGTATTCCATCAAATGAGGATTCGGGAGAATCTGAAGAAATTGAGATAGAGGAAACAAGTCCAGAACCATTAGAAACAACACTCCAACTCATTGCAAAACAAGAAAAACGAACCAAAATTTTGAGTATTATCATACGAGAATTAGATGCATGGATTAAACAAGGGTTTATTGTGGAAATTTCGTATTTGTTTGCAATAATATTGTCAAATTTACTACCAAGCGCTGTTTCCATGTCTGTTTATCATCTGTATATATTTCGATTTACATTTTTTGCATGCTTTGCTACAGGATTCTACAATATTCCAAAACTAATTCCCACACGATATAGATTAGTTGTAGTGCAAATACTTTTGGCAATGTTGATTATAACTACGATAATGTTACCATTTTCAATAATATCTGTCTATGGTATGCAGTTGTATCTAGTCGGAGACGGCATATTTTTACCCGTTGGTCAATTACATACTGCCAACATTATATTTTTGGTAACAATTATTTTATTCGCTGTGATTTTTGAACTTGAAATAATACTATGGAATTATGTCCAAACAAAAAATCAACACTTACGTAAACCGATATTAGATAAATGGAATGATTTTCTTCATCCCTTCCTTTTAGTACTTGCTGCATTCATTATTGCGAACATTTTCTCCCTTACCCAACCGTTGATATCTAGATTAATGTTTGCATCTATTGTGTTGTTTGGTGAAGCGATCATCGAAAAATATGTTCTAAAAATATTCAATCGTCTAACACGGGCGAGGATTTTACTATATTCGTGGATTTTAATAAGTGTAATTGGAATTATTCAATTCCTACTAATCTTGCCAATTCTTCCCTTCCCTATCACTTTAATAGTCTTAGCCTTAGTGGTGCTTCTGGGTGCTCAATTTATTACTTTATTTTTAGTGTACCAATTAAAAAATGAGAAAATCATCAGAAATTACAATATTAATCCAAAAGTACTGAGTCACTATAAATATCAGATGTTTACGCCAGCAACACGTATAGGGATAAAAAATCGAGCACTTGATACTAATTATTATGACCATTCTGAGAAATTGATTACGTATAAGGATTTTATCTCTCCAAAATACAGTGTTATGGCTATATTGGGATATTTTCTAGTCAGTTTTCTTATATCCGCAATTATATATGAGGTTGCACTCCTCCGCTACATCACTCCATTGGTTCAACAATTAAATACAATGGGCATCTTAACAAATTTCATAGATTTATGGAATAACCCTATTGGAATTCGATTTATTTTGTTAAGCGGAGTTCCTTTTTTTATTGCAATCCTGGCTTCATTCATTTTCTTCTTACAAGATCAATTTACAGTTAAAATTTTGAGGGTTATATCCCGCGATATATTTTTGATTCTGCTTTGGACCCTCTTGACGGTAAGTCTAATTTTTTATGGTCTCGCTTTTATTCAATTCTTAGAAGGAGTAACTTTCTCAAATCTGATTATCCCTCTCATTATTGCAGTTATTTCTGCAGCACAATATTATACAATCTTTTTAATCACGGATATTACGATTCATACTGCAAAAAATATGGATAAATTAGAATCACTATATCCACATGAATCCCTTGAGACTAAGTCTCATAATGAACTCATGGAAATGTTAACCAAGATTGAACCTAAAAGTCTTAAAATTGTAAAAACAGTGAATCTCATATTTGCTACAATCATTTATTGCACGATTTCCGTAGTAGTTTACATCTTGATGCACATTATAACAGGATCTATCATAATCTCTCTTAGCTTAGCTCTTCTGATTTTGTATGGACAAGCGGAACTAAATAATTATGTTCTGAAAGCATTTCCTCCGAAAATTAATTATCTATATTCAGTACTATCTTGGATAGTTTTCTCTTTATTCATTTCTCTAATTCCCGCCATATCTTTATGGAATACCAATCCCAGTTT
>SDNX01000138.1 GCA_004524545.1 Promethearchaeota archaeon | reverse complement strand
TAGCTAATTTCTCGAGTAAAAAAAGGAGAATTACGGTGTTACATAATTGAGTCGGTGTTAGTCGAACTTTACTTAAATATATGCAAGAGAGAAGGTATTGAAATCGCCAGAATCACAACATTATCTTTTATCCGTGATAATTGAAATGCCAACACCGAGCCGATTTGTCTTACATTGATTGTATGAGTATTGCATTTTGTCTGAATACTGGTATAACCTTTCACACAACAGAAAAAAATCTCAAGAAAATCCCACACAACACATTTCAACGCTTAAAAGTAGTGAAATATGAATGATTACTTCAATAATAGACTTATTCTCTCTTTTCGCAATTTCTGATATGATTCGTCGGGCTAGATGAACTTGTTGAAGTTTTATAATCTTGAGAACTAAATATACTTAATGAGTCAAATCAATATTAAAATTAATGAAGAAATGGATCAATTACTAAATTATATAGCGCAAAAGCGTAAAATCGCTAAATCAACCTTAGCAAAAGAACTTTTATTAGAAAATGTTCAGGATAAAATACTGCCTGAGTTATTAGAAGAATATGAACAGGGAAATATAGGATTAAAAAAAATCATGCGATTAACCGGAATTAATGCAGATAGACTTCTTGCCAAAATAGTTGAGCAGGGTATTGAATGTCCTATTACTCCTGAAATTGATGATTGTACAACCAAATTAACAGAGGATTTAATCAACAAAACCAAACTGATAGCAAAAAAGTGATGTGTCGGAAATTTTTACAGTAGAAAGTGTACAAAATGTAATGTCAAAGCTAATCAAAGCATCCTCGAGATCTCTCCACAAGATAAATACATTTAATATAGATAGGATTGGACTTAAAATCAGCAATTACTCTTTTGAAGGTTTTTAATGATGGCAAAAATTAATAAAAAAAACTTAGTAGAAGGTATAGCTTTGGGAATTTTTATTGTCTTCTTTATGGGATTGGGAGCTATTGTAGGATGGAGACTAAAACCACAAGTGATATCAGAACCAGAATTCAATGTCCTACTCGACGGTATCATACATCAAGATGAATGGGAAGGGGCAACTTACAATATACCTTTCTATCTCGATGTGGACAATCATATTGACCCATTAGTGAATATCTCAAATGTTGACGGATTTAATTTCATATCCATCGGAGAAGATGAAAATTACTATTATGTTGGTTTGGATTTATGCTCAGATCGAACGAATAATATGGAAGGAGAATGGATATCCTTAGGTATAGGTAATCGACTTCCAAAATATGGAGGGAAAATGGCGTTTTACGCTCTTGAGGACTATGGTTTTGAATATTTGATGTATAATGTCAGCCAAAATCAAGTTTTTGAGCACCAGGTAATCTTATCAGGGGGGATAGATTCATATTATGATATTCCATTTGTACCCGAATATGACTCTTATGAAGCACGTCGAGGGGAATTAGAGGGAGATTATCGGGATATTTGGGACATTGATGATTTTGATACTTTCTTTGATATTGAAGATGTTGTTACTTTATCATCGGTGTATTGCGAAAATACTTCTTTTCTGGAAGCGGGAGATTATGTAATTGTAGATTTTGCAGTAAATGTGTCTAAAATGCTTCCAACGTATAATGCTACCGAATTGTTGCCTACAATCACGGATTTTGATATGAACTACGATATCATGGGAAATGTTAGTGCTAGTTCTCTTTCGTCAATTTATAATGAAACTGTAGATACAATTTATTATACTGTCTTGGAACATGGTCCTATGCCCGGAGTATTCGAAAATATCTCTTACATATCTGAGAAGAATAACCATAGTTTTACGAATAATGGATACTTTAGTTATATTTCTACTGATTTCGAGGAAAGTTCAATCAATTTAACTAATGGTATGTTTTATTTCAGCATATTAGGATATAATCCGGAAAATCAAACAGATCCTACTGCATTCGAACTCTACTTGAATCGAATTTCATTTAAATTTACTATGGATGCAGTAGAAACTACAAAAGGAACTTCAATAAGCTCAGAAAACTATGAATTGGCATTTTCATATGGTATAAGTGAAAATTGTTTCGAAGAGCATCGTATGTTCGAATTTAAGGTTGCAAAATCGGAATTTCCCAACGTAGAAGACGAAATGTTGTATGTTAATGTTGCGGGTTATGGTACTATGTCTATGGAGGGAACAAATTGGTGGATATATCCAGGATATGATTACCATTATGAGGAAGGACCATTGTATGAATTTTATCAATACGAACTAACTTTTCTCAAGTTGGACATGAGTTGGCGTAATTGATTTTTTCAACTATTACTTTTTTTCTTAATTACTATTAAAATCGGTAAAATCGGCAGAAGAACATTTTGAATATACAAGAAAAATCTTAAGCAAAAATCATGAGAAATGATAATAAATATTATTATTCAATGAATATGATAATAAATATTATCATCATTTAAATATGAGAAATTCTATTATTATAATAGGTTATGAGACCTCAACACGAATTTTATGGAAGAAAACAAGAAATCAGCAAACTTACCCGTCTTTTACAATCAGATTCATTTCAATTGATAAAAATAACGGGTCGAAGAAGAATCGGCAAGACGGAATTCGTTAGATTTGTCCTTAATCAATTACAATTAAGTTCTGACATCATTTTCCATACTCCTATTGAAAGCGATATTGCGACGAATATTGAAAAGTTATATTTAGACATTGAAGAACCCAATAAGGAGTTACCACATGTCTCCCCGAAAAAATCAATAATCTTAACTTACTATCCAATTTTTCGTCAAATAGAACAAAATTTTTCAGGTCTTGTTATTGATGAATATCCTCGTCTTCATCGAGCAGGGCAAATTGAGTATCCAAAATTACCTAAAGATAAAAACCCTATTGATGAAATCCTCAAAGACTATAAAGAAAACAAAATAACAAATCCTTCGTTTAAAATCATCTTAATGGGGTCTGAAATCTCTTTAATGGAAGACCTAGATCAAGGTAATCGACCCTTACGGGGTCTTTTTGATAGCTTCATCAAACTGAATCCATTCAAGTTTTACGAACTCCAATATTTTTTCCCAAATAAAACTTTTTCTGAGCTTATGGAAATATTTGCCTATTCGGATGGGATCCCATTATACTTATGGAAGTTTAGGGACTCAAATTTTGATAATTTTTGGGATTGGCTCTCAGAATCACTTGTAAAGGACTATTCGTTTTGGTTTTCCGAAATCAAGAGTATAATTGAAGCCGATTTTTCGATCCATGGGACTCGATATGGGGCAATCCTTGATGCTATAGCAAAAGGAAACACCCGTTCAAATGAAATTCTTGCAGATTTGAAATTGGAAAAAACTGGAGATATAACCCCTTATATTCGAAAGTTATTACAAGCTAATGTTATCATTGAAGAATTTCCTATCAATGATCTATATCGTCCCTCCCACACATCCAAACCTCGAAACTTGAAAAATGGCATTTACCAGCTTTCGGATAATTTTATGAAGTTTTGGTTTCGCTTTATCAAAACAACCGAGGCGCTGGAGCCTACTCGTATCACGAAATTTATACAAGATGGCTATTCCGACTATCTAGGAGGTATCTTCGAAAGAGTCTGCCGGGAAATTATCGAAAAAACAACAGATTTCCCCTATGTTGGGAGATGGTGGGGGAAAATTGACAATGTAAGAGAGGAATGTGACATTCTTGCATTTGATCCCCAAAAGAATGAAGCATTATTGGGTATATGCAAATGGACAAATAAACCTCAAAACCCGATCAATCTCATGAAACAAGCAATTCGATATGAAGACCATATTCTCTACAATCGAAAAACCCGAGATATGAACTATAAATACCTTATTTTCAGTAGGAATCTCAAGTTTGAAATTGATCATTATAACGGACGCGATGTCGAATGCTACAACGAAGAGAGATTACATACCTTAATAAAAACGCTGATTTAGTGTAATAATCTCCTAATTTGGAACATCTTACACACCCTCAGCAGAAATTCCACGATTTCACATTCGCTCAAGCGCATGCTTAGTGTATGTTATGAGCATTTCACGTTCTTTAAAGATAAAAAGCAGAAAACTCGCTTGATTAATTAACTATTCTACCTATTTCCGTCAATCATCCTTTAATGTTCTTTGCCTTCCATCCATTCCACCCAGGAGTTCGGACCATTATCTTTATCAAAATCGATTGCCAAATATGAATTATAGCGATTCCGATATTTTGTAGATTTATTACACTCTGCAAATATTTCTTGGTAGCGGTCATCATCGATTTTGTTCATATCGCGCATAATTTTATAAAATTTCTTAAAACTGGTCAATACTCTCATTAATTTAGGAATCGTCGTATCG
>SDNX01000003.1 GCA_004524545.1 Promethearchaeota archaeon | reverse complement strand
TAACCGTTGGTGTAGATTTTATCGTAAAAAATTTTGATGTAGATGAAGATCTTCTGCCCGAGGACGTGTTGCAGAATCTGAAAGTGTTAATGGAAGAAGCCGCAGCGAAAAAAGCTGCATTTCCTGATAAAGTACCCACACTATCGCCTTCAGCACCTATAGTTCAGCCCCAATCTACTCCACAACCGGTTAAAGAAATCGTTAAAGAGGAAATTCCTCCCGAGAAAGAAATTGGTGTGACATATAACAAGCAAATGACACGCAATTCACGAAACAAATTCATTTTTTGCATTAAATCCGATGACTTCTTCGAGGAACAAGGAATTGTGGAAATCACAATCAAACCTGAATTTTCAGGATGCATTGTGACGCCTGATGAAATTGTGTTAGATAAAGCAAAACCAAAAGAAAGAATTGAATTTAATATAACACCGGTGTCAGTAGGCAAGCTAGATGATGCATGTATGAAAATACTACATGATAAAAAGCAGAGATATTTATTCCATACGCCCAGTAAAGTGGTTTCTCTAGTACCTACTTGGATTTTGCTAGTGGTTTCATTAGCATTTCTTACATTGGGACCATTATTTGGGGAAACTTATTTTAAATCATTACCATTCGGGCCGTTATCAGTTACTATCTTAACTCTTGCCCTCGGAGGAATATTTTTTGTAATAACTATAATATTGTATTTAAATGCAAAGAACAAACACACCGATTATGCAAGTTTCCTGATAAAAGAATAACTTCTTTCTTTTCTTTTTTAATATTCTATTGATTTTATGCGTTCAGAAATGATTTTCGCCGTTTCTTCATCATACATAGTCTCATATAAAGTACGAGCTTTATGTAAAAACTCAAGAGCGGATATATTCTCATTGAGATCTATGTGCAATTCTGCGATTTTGACAAGAATATCTGCTTGTTTTCTCCGAAAATTTTCTTCCTTATAAATTTGCAAAGAATTTTCAAAATATTCCAAAGATTTAGACATATTTCGTAAGTTCTGAAGATATATAGTGCCAATGGTTTCTAAAATCTGACCTTCACGTTCTTTTTCAGCGAATTTCTCATAGGATTCACGGGCAAGTTCAAAATACTCAATACTCTCATCCACCCGATTTTCTGATAGAAATAAATTCCCAAAATTTTCATAAAAGAATGCTTCTAATTGCTCAAAACCAAGAGTCCTTACTAAATTTAATCCTTGTGCCAAACTATCTTCCGCTACTCTGTTGGCTTTCTCTTCAAGATATATTTTGGATAGTAGTTTATAATCGTCTACGGATTCCCGATGAAATTCGTTCCTTTTTTTTATTGCAAGAGCCAGATGAGTGTATTTTTTAGCCAATTTATAATACTCTACTCCTTGCTCATAATATAACGTGCCTAACTTGGAAAAAACTACTGATAATCCGTAATCATTTTGCGATTCTTGAAAAAATTCAGCATTTTTTGCTAGAATGGAAAAAGTTCTCCCATAATTCCGTAATTTCAGATAAACATCTGCAATATTATTGAAAACCATTACTTTTTCTGCAAGATTAGTAGATTTTTCATACGCTTCATGATATTTCTTTAAAGCATTGTCAAAGTCATTTAATTGGTAATAGATATTGCCTATGTTATTCAATATCCTCGGTTTTCTGCTGAAATCCTCTATTTCTTCGAGTATAGCATAAGCATCATCAAAGTAGTTTAGTGCTGTGTAGAAGTTACCCCGTTCTTCATAGAACAACCCCAATTCATTTTTAGTAATTGCAAGTCCGATTCTTGATTCTTTATCAGAACTAGCATTGAATTCTTCTTCCGCGGATTCTAAATATCGGAGAATATCCGAATCTTTACCCATTTGGGAAAGTAGTCGATTTGCAAGCTGTAATTTGATGTAAGCAGATGACTCTCCTTCTTTACTTGCTCGATCAATATCGTTGCGTAGTTTTTGTACTTCAAAATCCTGGTCAATTAAAGATAACTCATAATCTTCGAATTCAAGAAGAGGAATTTCAACAAGCAATTGATTTTCGATTTCCTTACTTCCTCTTTCCTCGTTCGTAATAATGTGGGAGGGCTGAGTATCAAAATTGAAGTCTGTACTAGTGCTCTTAGAAAATAATTTTCCTGAAAACTCATATTCTTCAGACAAATCAACTAAAGAACGAGCAAAATAGAACTTATCTTCATTTTCTGGGTGGGTAATTGTGTATGGAGTGTTTATTACGTAATCTCCCTCCATTTGGAACACCAAAAATCCGTTGTTAAATTGATCCACCTTCGTAAAATCAAACACGATACACAATGAATTTAGTCCGAAAGAACTCAGACTTGCAACATCTCTTTCTGATATTGTCCCACCACTTCTTGGGAAGGCGTGAAAAAAACCACACGGTATCAAACCTTTACTGTCAAAGTTACCCTTTGCACCGGATTTTGATATCTGTTTTTCCTCGCTGAATCCCCCCTCTCCTGGTAAGAATTGTACAACATCAATAATACTTTCTGCAGATTGCTTTCCAAGAATATAACCATAAGCATGCTTTAAATCTTCGGGATCCATTAATCGATTAGCATATTTGCCTGAAAATAGTATCATATCCCGAAAACAATTAGCTGATATCCTAATATGGTGGTCAATCAATGAAATTCTCCAATGAGAAAATAACAATACTTACCTTTATTTTTTATTTTAGAAATGGATCTAAATTGAACGATCGTAATTTTTGCTTGGATTTCTGTAATTTTTCGAGAATTTCCTCATATGAATTCGATCCAAATGGAAATATTACGGAACAAAATTCTTCTATTTGTTTTCTCATCCATGACCTCAGTAATCTTTCAAGATTGACCACATCGTAAAAATTGTGTTCAATAGTTTTGTAGATACCTCCAATATATGTCTCGGGATCGGTCACATAGCATTTATATGCCAAAGGGACTTCCGCACTGGGTAAGTTTTCTACTCGCTCAAAAGCTAATAAATGTTCCTCCACAGTCGTCAAACGAAAGTTTGGGAGTAAATTCTTGTAATCTCGGCGGATCGCGTTATAAAGATCGAAATGGATAAAACTATCGAAAAGAATTTTTGAAAGTTCCAAAATATCGGAATTGGTTTTTGAAATTTTATTTTCAGCAGGAATAATTATTTGATCAACAATATCTTCAATATCATCTGGTTCAAATAAAACTGATACACGATTTCGAATAAACGGGATATCAAAAGTTCGACCATTATAAGTTACAAGCATTTTATATTTGGGAAGCAATTGGAGAAAATAATACAATACCGCAGCTTCCTCTGCAATTTCCCGTGCAAATAATAACTCCGTTTGAAATTGATCGTTTTCAATGGAATAATATCCAATTCCAATCAGAAATACTTCAGCAGTTGTTTGTCCTGTAGTTTCAATGTCAATGAATAAAAGGTCACTTCCTGTTACACAAAATAAGAAATCTTCATCATGAGTTTTCCTTAAATTTCGCAATTGGTACACATTCTTGCTTGAAATGGTATTCAGTACATCATTGATATCGCAGAAATTTTTAGTATAAAGACCCAACAATTCGGATATGTCATGAATTTTTCTTTTTTTTAACTGTGTGGATTTTTTAGCCCCTATTCCTGGTATTAATTGTAATTCAGATCTCAAAATGCGTTCAAATAAATCTAATTCTATTTTTTGGATGGGATTAATGCCAAATTTATCGAAATTGAAGGGATCTGTGATTTTAAGAAATTCTCCGAACTCATTTTCCACAATCTCGCACTTTCCAAAGAGTTCTTCAAGGGATTTCCCCTTAAATTTCTCTAGAATCTCCTTTGGGATCTGAAAAGCCATACCATCAATTAGTAATATTTCCTAAAAAAGGAAGATATTATACCATGAAAGTAAAACTTAAACTATTCAAATCAGTATAATCCTATTTAAACTCAAAGGATCGAGATAACGAAATGAACTCCAGACCCTATACACCACTTCATCAATATGATGTTACAGAGAAAGCTGTTGTATCTTATCTAAAAAAGAAAGGCGATCTAATCACCATAGCTACTGATAAAACAACTTTCCTAGGATTCGATGGCTATATTGATCTTATCTATTCTCTAGTATCTTCCCGTGAAAGTCCTGAAGAATGGACTCGCATGAGAACAATGAAAGAATTCGGTTCAAGGATTATTGATACAGCAGGATCTTCTTGTAATATAGAACGTGTATTAAAAAAGGATATAGCGGGTGGATTTGCCCCTAATATGGCTCGAGCTTTGGAGAATCTGGGTTCACAAGTTATTCTCGCAGCAGCAATGGGAAAGCCCGATATAAAACCGTTATTTACTGAATTTAGTGACAAAGTTAGACTTATTTCTATCCAAAACCATGGAACCACAGTATGCTTGGAATTTGATGATGGAAAAGTAATGACCACCGATTTCGGAAGTATCAACTCTTTAACATGGGATAAAATACTGGAAACTATCTCAAGAGATGAATTTATTGATTTAATTGAGGATTCGGATGCGGTCGGATGCGGTCATTGGGCATTGGTTCCAAATATGAATAATTTTTGGGAAAAAATGATTCAAGAAATATTTCCCAGTGTATCCAATACTAAATCAAAGTATTTTATGGTAGATATTGCAGACATTTCTAAACGATCGGATAAAGACGTCCTTAAAATGTTAAATCTGTTGCATGGAGTCGAAACTTTTATGCCCACCATTCTATCCATGAATGATAGGGAAACCATCGAGGTATCTAATATATTTTCTAGAAATTCTGATATATATGGAGGGAAACCTCTTCATCCTATCCGGGAAAAAAGTGATTTTTTTGATATCGGAAAACGTATGAATGAATTATTGGATCTTTCTTACATAACCAGTCACGATCCCCATTTTACAACAATCACCACTCGTAAGGATCATTTCTGGGTGACTGAAGGCTTTACAGCCCGTCCTAATTATACCACTGCTGCAGGGGACCATTATAACGCAGGAATTTTACTAGGTTTAATTTGTGGGTTAGCTCCTTACGAAGCTTTAGTGTTGGGAAATGCAGTTACTGCTGTATTTGTGAGAACGGGGGTATCTCCCGCTATCCGCCATGCAAACTCGTTCATAGATAACTATTTTCACTACATTGAAGAGGATGACAATACCTTTAACTTGGACTCTTTCACTCCTTAAATTCTGGTCAATAGTTTGAACCCACTCTTCCATCTTACTTATCAATTCGTGGAACTAGATTCTGATCATGGGATCACCCGATATATTCAATGCTGAGTGGACATTTAAGAATCGAAGTAAATTCATTGATACGCTAAAAACCGAAGAATTCGATCTTGTCATTATTGGTGGTGGGGTAACAGGTGCAGGCGTTGCACGCGAAGCTAGTTTGCGTGGATTGAAAACTGCATTATTGGATAAGCAGGATTTTGCTTTTGGTACATCTTCACGCTCCTCAAAACTCGCTCACGGTGGTTTACGTTATCTCAATAGTGGGGAATTTGGCTTAGTTCGTGAAGCATGTGTTGAACGGAATTGGATGAGAACCACCGCACTCCCTCATTTATTACGTCCTGAAAAATTTACTATGCCATATTATAAGAATGGAAAAATGTCCAAACTCAAAATATGGTTAGCGCTAGTTCTTTATGATTTAATGTCTGAATTCGGAACAAAATTCAAGAACAAGGGAAAAAGAAAATATTTCTCACTTAAACGTACATTAGAAGAAGAACCAAATTTGAACCCCAATAATCTTGTAATGAGTGGACAGTATTATGACAACAATGTGGATGATTCAAGGTTAACACTAGAAGCCATTAAAGAGAGCGTGGCACTTGGGGGTACTACAGCCGTAAATTACGTGAAAGTGAACGATTATGTTTTGGAGAATGAGAAAATCTCTGGAGTGCAGGTTGAAGATACATTATCGGGTGAAAAATTTCGAGTAAAAGGGAAAGCATTTGTAAATGCTACTGGAATTTGGACAGATGATCTACTAAGAAATTATCAGAGAAAACTTATCCGTCCTACCAAAGGGGTTCATGTAATGGTTCCCAAAGACAGAGTTGGGAATAATAATGCACTTGTAATTAATCATATACTTGATGGTCGTGCTTATTTTGTGTTGAAGCGAGAAAAATATACACTTATTGGAACAACAGATACAGACTATAATGAAGACTTAGATGAACCCTTTTGCACGAAAGAAGATTGTGATTATCTCTTTACAGGAGTAAATCACTTATATCCTAATGCAACCCTCACATATGAGGATATTATTTCTACCTATGCAGGAATTCGACCCCTTGTGCGTCAAGAAGGTGTGGAAGAAGGCAAAGTATCGAGAAAACACACAATAATTGATACAGATGATGGTTTGACGACCATCGCGGGGGGAAAACTGACAACTTGGCGAAAAATGGGAGAAGATGTTTTTTTCCACTTAATCTCTAACGAAAAAATTACTAAGGAGATTCCTGAAGACAAACTGAAGGAAGGGTATTCATTCAAACCATTCCTAATAGGTTTACAACGAGAGGAATGGGATAAATATGTTGCTGAGAAAATGCTTGATTTATCTGATTATACTTTAGATATGCTTTACCAGCAATATGGAAAAGGAGCCATGAAAATTGTCGAAATGATTCAAGATGTTCCCGAAAAAGGTATATCCTTTATCGAGGATGATTATTTCCTTCCCGCCGAGATTCATTATATTTTGCAATATGAACTTGCACCTCGTTTGATAGATGTCATGTGCAGACGAACAGAAATTGCAATAAAAATCCATCATTCTAAACAAAGAATTATTGCAGAAAAGGTCGCTAACATAATGGCTACTTTTTACAGTTGGGATGACAAGACAAAATCCAATGAAATCGAGCACTACATGGATTATATCCGAAAAACAATTTGGTTTTAAAAATTATCCTCTTTTTCTTCTCTCGATAAGTTAAGACCTAAATTACGAATAAATAGACTCGGTATTATTTATATAGCCAATGCGTTCTAGTTTATCTTAGGATAATAAAAAAAAATGATGGGAAAAAATGACTTTTCAAGAAGTATTTACTGCTATTATTAATTGGTTTCCTAGAAACGCTGGTTGGATGTTAATTATTGGAGGAATCATGGCCATTACATGGATGGGATACGAAACCAAACGGAAACAAGCATTTTTTAAGAGAAATTTCAAAAAGGAAGACTGGGAAGAGGTAGAAGTATCTAAATTCCTTAAAGTTCTGTCATATTTAGGATTACTTTTAGGAGTTATTCTGATTTGGGCTGCTGCTGTAGGTGTAATCAATAATATCGCCCCAAGTAGATTGTATGATACTCGATTCGGAGGATTACCTCTCGATGGTATGCCATTGGATTGGTTGACAATAATTTCCTGTTTTGTGGTTGGAGTTGTGATGTTTCTAAAACCGATTAATGACTTGCCTTGGGCTGGTATGATCGGACTTCTTTCAGGAGCAGCCATTGCCGTTCTTCTGGTAGTTTTCGTACCTAAAGAGTGGTTAGAATATCAAAACGCAAAATGGATTATTTTCGGTATTGGATTCGTTCTAGCGACTTTAGTGGCACTTGCAATGAAATTTTGGATAGGAACATTACAATCAATTTCAAGAGTGCTTTCATACCCTCCAATCGCACTGGTGGTCGCACTTTATTGTTTCGTCCAAGGCGGTTTAATCCTTTTGTGGGGATTTGGTTTGGGTAATTTGGGTAACATTCCAGCACTACCCTAAATTCATTATTTTTCTTTTTCTTTAATTTTGATAGCTAGTGACTAGGCGCGAGAACATTACCGGGAGGTGTGTTTCTTCATCCCAGGATTCCTCTCCTGTTTTAAAATAACGTAAGAAAAATTGTTTATAAAAGGTACCCACTGGAGCACATAAGATCCCACCAATTTTTAGATGGTCAAAAATCTGTTTCGGAATAGATTTAATGTATCCCGTTAATAATATCTTGTCAAATTGGGAAACTGGTAGATTTTTGATATAATAAACGGGGTCTCCAAGATAGATATTTGTATTTCCCTTTATACGACCAATATTGGATTTAGTAATGTGGTAGATCTCTGGGACTTGCTCGATTACAAATGCTTCAGTATTTATCTCAATATCTTGGATTACGCTTTCCATGTACCCACTTTTTGAGCCGAGTATCAATATCTTATCGTTTTCTTCTATATCAAGAAGTTGCGCAATAATCGCAATCATATGGGGAGCTCCTGTGGTTCTCGTAAAATCAGGAGGGTTGGGGGTTTGATCTCGATAGAACATTAGAGGACGATTACTATAGAAAAGAGTAAATAATTCCTTGAGAACACCAATAACATCTTCTTCAATCAATACGCCGTATTCTTTTTTATCCGGGGGCATTACTGAGAAAATCATATCCTCTGTAATGAAATCCTCGATTCGAATATTCCGCATTGCTTGGATCACCCGTACATCTTCAAGGAGTTCATTAACCCGCATCGATTCCAACATTGAATAGAGGATTTCTGTATTCGGTTCTTTGAATTTGGTCAATATCTGTTGAAGATTGTCAATCAATGATTACACTCCCATAATTTTCATCACACTATCCATATTTAGTTCTTCCTATAGTTTTTAAATAAAACAGTAATTTTCCAAAATTTGACGTGGTTAATTGGTAACCAATATTATGAGGGAAAATGGGAATAAGTAAATATCTCCACAACCATTTTGGCATATGCCAAGTGAAAAACTGTTGTGGTCAGATATTGTTTCACCGACAATGGACAGTGCAGAATATGTTGAAAAATTCAAAGAGGATTCCTCAATTGAAGAAAATTACTCTGCATACATCCCGAAATCTGAGGTGATCAATCAAATAGTCGCCATCCTCTCTTCTAAAAACAAATCCATTAAAATATTAGCAATGGGCGCAGCCTGGTGCAAAGACTGCAAAATGCAAGTTCCTCATTTACTTAAAATTGTGGATGCATTACCTTCAGATAAAGTCGAAATCAGATTTCTCTATGGAATTAAAACTGACCCTTACCGTACACTAGGAGATATAAAATGGTCCGCTAGACACTCTCCACCGGAAGCAGTAAACCCTAAATTTGCTGTAGATAAGATCCCGATGATTTATTTCTTCGATAGTGAAGGAACTTTATTAGATTTAATAGAAGAAAAACCAAAAAGTTCCACTATTGAAGAAGTGCTTTTAGCCTCCCTTAAGAAATAAAGGTCTATTAGTTTGGGTCATTCTTTTCTTTCCAGTCTTTAAGATAGAGAGAATAATAGAGATCATCGCAATATTCTCCATCAAAATACCCAGCATCCCCGATTTTTGCTTCTAATTGAAATCCAATGCGTTCGGCGCATTTCTGAGACCTTTTATTTGGAGAATAAATCAATGCTGTAATTTTATTAAGATTCAGTTCCCCAAATATATAATCAACTAACATTTGAGTTAATTCTGTCGCTAGTCCTTGCCCCCAGTAAGATTTTTCTCCGATTAGCCCACCGATAGAACATTTTCTTCTAATCCAATTTATTCCGGAAATTTTCGCCATTCCAATTGGTTTTTTATCTGCAATATGCCATATTTCAAAATTAATCGTGGAATCATCTGTTTTTAAGATCATTTCATTGATAGAAGCTTGCGAAATAGGTACCGAATTGCCGAAGTACTTGCGGATTTCCGCATCATTCTGCCATCGAAAATATAGGTCTATATGATCAGTCATTAACGGCACCATGTTAATTTGGGGTCCATTGAGAAAAGCTGGAGGGATTTCCAAGTCAGAGGTCTTCATAAATACTGGATGGATTGCTATCTTAAAATTGTTTTTTAAAGAGCTTATAGGCTTTAAGATAGGTTTTAACCGGAATTACTTTTGGATTTTGAATAAAGCTGGGGGGTAACACTCCATCGCATCGAGAGCATAATTTGGAATTGCGTACCCATTCCTTAAATTCACGGTAATGAGCGGGATATCGGCAATGGGGACATAAAACAATACCTTCTCTATCAGAACTATCGGGCATTTCAAAACAGAAAATGCACATGAAATCTTCTTTACTTAGGACACCCGTTTTGGGTCTCATTTTTGCTAATTCTTTATTGCTTACTGAAACAGGCTTGGATTGAGAGCTTGAGCTACTCCGTGCTGATGTTTTGGGACTCGAGTTAGAACGGGGTATGTTCGACACTTTCGTTGATGGTTGGGATCGGGAGGATCGTGAAGATAGATACGTTCTAGGCGAAGAACTCGGACGATTGGACGATTGCTTACGTCGTTGTGCTTCTTTCTTTTTTCGTTCTTTCTCACGTTCTTGTTCCGCTTCTCGAGCTCTTCGTTCACTTCTACGGGCGGCTGCAGATGTCTTATCAGCAGCATTGATACGACGATCAATATCATTCATGCGGGATGTGAGTTGGTCTATATTATATGCAGATGAGGAGCGATTGCGAGTGAAAATACCTATTAAACCAAAAAAAACGATTATACACATATGTACAATGATGTAGATGTTAAATGTGCCAGATAAATGGGAAAAGTCTAACGGGCCCAAGGAAAATACTCCATGTCGAAGTAATATATACACCAAATCAAATCCAAGAAACACAAAACCCATCAACACGGTGAATTTTCTCGCGTTGAATGCGTTATCGTTGATATAGACGGAAAAATATTTAGTAATTGAGAATAACAGAAGAAACGACCCAAAAATGAGATACGGTAAAGAAAAGATCGTCACCCAGATATTAATCCGGAGAAATGTATCCGGAAACAACGCTTGATTAAGAAATGGAGTAAAATCTCCAAATATTCCATAAAAACTGGAGACTAATAGATTTCCAAAAATTAAAGCCCCATTATTTAACGTGGAGCGATATTCCTTCATTTTTTTTATTCGAATAAATATCTCCACGGTATAACATATCCAAATACCAATGAATAAGAAAGATAAGAAACCCTCTACAGATATCCCTGGAGTATATCCAAATATTACTCCAATGACGAGACTGAGTCCTATCAAGACCACATATATAAGTATTCTAGGTATTTTAGTAGTCACGTAAATCACAAAAATTTCGTTTTAATTGACTTATCCGCTTGAGGATTCGTCATATTCCAAGAAAATCTTTTTACCTTCTGCTAAAGGACTCACAAAATCTACTAGTCCAGGTAAGGATTTTGCGTCAAGATTTCCTTCGATGGAAAACGGTATCTTGTACCACTTCTGTTTTTTCAAATTCGCACGGAAAATATTGAACCCAAGTGTAGTACCATCAAGTTGAGTAGGATCAATCACCAAAGCAATCGACTTATCCCACAATTTTTGATAGCGTGCCTGCGTTCCCATATCCTCTTGGCTTAAAAATAATCCATACGAAGGGTGAGAATGATACCATCCGCATACAAATTGGCCTTTGGCACGTAAATCTGCAAATGCTTTATAAAAATTCTTATAATCTTTAATTTCAGCATACACAGCATTACCATGTCCCATTGGATAGGCGTCCTCGAGGTACAGCAAGTCATTCTTTTCATCATATTTCCCTGCTAACAAGCCAATTACCTCAACCCAATATTCTTTGGGGACATTTGTGTTGGCGTACTTAATTGAATGGGACACAATTTTCATAATGGGCTTAATTTTAACATGAACTTTTTCAGCTTTCTTGTTCTCTTTTACGGGTTCTACTTTTGGAGGAGATTTTAGACCTGTTTCTAAAGCTTCAGATTCGTGTTTTTCATGAACAATTTCATCTTGGATAGTTTCTTTTTCCTCGTCCTTTAATTCCTCATAAATCTCAATAAGAACTTCCTTTTCGATTTCATTTCTGAGCTTCTCCTTCAGTTTTTTCTTTAGGCTTTCTATATCTTTTGGTTCCTCATCATTCATGTTAATCTACACCGATTACCTACCATTTTTTGGTAGCATATTTTTTCACAAGATTTTTGACTTTTTTATCAAATTGCCGTTGGTTATCCATCATTTCCAAAGCAGCTTTCTTGTTAAACACATCAGTAGGATTGATTAGGGATCCGGATATGTTCAACATAGCGATTATAGCCTGTATTACGGTAACAGATGTCTTTGAAGGGCTCCATCCTCCTTTCTTACCTATGTAATTCGGATCAACCAGCGCTAAGCAGATATTCCGTTGTCCAGGATATTCCGATGGTTTTGGCCAAAAATTAGGATGCCAAATCGGGGTATGGAGTCGTACGAATGGGGGCTGCTGAGGATAATCCCGAGGAAATTTCATTTCTAATTTAAAATATCCTCCTTGATATGCACTCCCTTTCGGTCCTTGAATAAGAATTTTCAAATGGTCAATGCTTTTACTACCAGAGTCAAAGGCTTTCAATTGTTTAATAGTGCCTTGATTATACAATTTTTTTAAACGAGCATATTCTTGAGCTACTCGCTTTTGTCTGAGGGACATTTTTCACATCATCTTGTTAGGTTGGTTTTAATATTGGTTGTTAGGCTTTAGTTTTTATCTTTAAATATACGAATCGTTATATAGATATCTCCTTCAAGAAATCCGGAGACAGTGAGTAAGGATAGTGAAAATAATTCATTATCTAAGACTGTTTTTTCTAGATCCAGTTCACGAATAGTGTTGAAATCAGGTACTGTCACGACAGGTTCCATTTCAGGGTCTAATTGATAACCTTTCATTTTCAATCCATTAATTATCGTCTGTAGAGATTGATCCTTACGTAAGTAGAATTCTTCACGTAACACTTTATTTCCACATTGAGTGCAATTTGCATTCCGGGGTTTATCCAAATGGTAAAATCCCGCTGTCATTCCATTATAAATAATATATTTTTTGTTTGGTAGACCTAATCCCTTATTTCCTTTAAGCACATTCAGAAGTTTTACAACTTCATGGGACTGTAAACTTGCTATTACTGCATTGATTGTGATTATCCCTGGATCATGGTGGTCAATTACTTGGATGATTTCCTTTTCTTCAAATGTAAGCCCGAATCCATATTTTTCTACCAAAATGTTTGCCTCATCTTGTAAAAATTTAATTTCCTTCAAGTTTTTCGGATTTGGTGGATTAGTATTTATATCTTCAAATTTCATCATTGCTTTGAAAAGACAATGAATTCTTTTACGCGGGATACCAACAACAGTACATGCCGCCATATCATCGCTTTCGGTGCTTGAAACTGGATAGCATTCAAAACAGGCATTATCTTTAGGTAATATTGTATAGACATGTCCGTGGTATCCATTCACTCCACCATCCACTAGAGGTTTGTTAAATCGAATAGCTTGAGTATTCAGATTAAGACGGGCTTGCATAGAATCCAATCCTCCTACAATCACATCCGCTTTTTTAAATAATATTGGCGGTAGTTGTTCCAGAGACGAATGATAGCCTTTAATGACAATGTTTGGGTTAATTTTCATCAGCATGTCAACAGCAGCAAGTGCTTTCGGTTTCGCAACTTCTGCACCAACAAAAAGCATCTGCCGATTTAAATTGGAATGTTCGATTACATCTAAATCAACTAAATCTATGTGTCCAACACCTACCATGGCTAAATTTTTCGCAATTTCACATCCAAGTCCTCCTATACCTGCAATTAATACTCGAGAGTTTTTCAAAACTCCTTGATTCCATCCCTTTAGACGAAATTGACGATCGTATAACTCTCGTTCTTCTTCGGATAGTTCCTTTGAAAAAAAATCTGATTTTGACATCTCAAGTCACTCTGTGGTTTCAATATGGCATTTAATTGATTTAAAAAATGGAAGAAAAGAAAAATAATTATATTCCCGCAGTACTTGCTGGGATTAATAGCACCGTATCTCCATCTTTAAGGGGATAATCTTTCATGTAGTTTCCATCATCCAATGTAATTCCTCCATGGCTCAGATGGAAATCCGAGGGATCGACACCGAAAATACTACCAACGGTTTTTTTCACCTCACCAACACTGTTTCCTGTATTGATGCCAAGTTTCTGTTTCTTTTCTCCTGGACCAATAGTGGACATAAGGAAAATTGATAGGTCATCTCCAGCTACTCTTGGTGCTGGAGTTTTAGAAGCAACGCTTGGAGTTTTAGATGCAACTTCTTCTGGTTCATCTAATTCTTCATCTAAATCTTCATCAAATTCGTCTGACATTTTTATTTCACTTTGATATTTTTTTACTGTCGAAAAAAATATATCTAAATGACCAAGTTTGAATTTAAAAATTTATGCGGAAAACATGTTATCCTTAAATAGATTGACTTTGACTCAATAATTTTTTGAGTGTAAATTCTGTACATTATGTATGAGACGTAAAGAAATCCATTCAAAAACTCCCGAAGAAATAATCTCCAAAACACCTGGATCAAACACAGATGTGGACCCGAACGAAATCCGGAGACAAAGAGAGAGATTAGAAGGTGAAAGGCGAAAGTTGGAGACCGAACGAAAAGAATGGGAGAAAATTTTAAAGAAGATGGAGAAATATCCCCGTTCATTAGAGGAAATGGAGCAAGAAAGACAAAAATTCCAAAAAGAGATGAAAGACTTACAAAAACAGCGTGATAAACTTCAAGATGAAAATGCTTGGCTAGAAAAGCAAAATAAAGGATTAAAACTTGAAAAAGAACGATTGGATAGTCGGGAAGATGCGATAAATTACTCCGTTAGAAAATTTAGGGATGAACAGAAAGAATTTGCTGATAAAAAACGTAGGGAAGAAGATCATCTGAATAAAAAGAAACGAGATGCAGAGGATAAGATAAATCGTGAGGAAAAACGACTCAATGATAAAAAACGCGAAGCAGAAGAAAAAGCAAAACGAGCCGAAGATGAGTATTATTCATATAAGAAACAAATTCCTGATCTGGAACGCAAAGCAAAGCAATTAGAGAATAGAATTGATGACAAAGAGAAGGAATATAATCGCCTTAAACATGATAATGAGCGATTGAGGGATGATAATAAACGAATCGAGAATGAAAAACGTACTATTGAGGATGAAAAACGTCAATTGCGAAAGGAGAGCTCCCGATTGGAGGATGAACAGAAGCGATTAAAACAAGATAGAAAGGAATTAGATGATAAATTACGTAAAGTTGACAACATGCAAAGAGATTTGGAAGATTTATTGCGAAAAGCTCAGATGAAATCAAAGACTCCTAACATCAACAGTAAAACTCCCGATATTAAAAGTAAAACACCGGGACGTTTTTAGTTCCTAATCTCAATCCATTCTTTAATATCAATATCTTTTATATCTCAAAACAGAAAATTCTCTTCTTATTGTATCGTGAAAAAAGAAAGATTGTAGAAATATTGATTTTTTTATTCTTATTCTTCTAACTCGTCTCTTACTAATTCAGTTAGAGTTCTAAACTTAACTGCATCTGGCAATGCCCCAATAACTTTGAGTTCATTGTTCATGTAAGCTTGAGTTGCATCAATTTCGCCTGAAAAAATACCTACTGCTGTGTCAGAATCAAATTCAAGAGTCACATCTGGTTCAGGTATGTCTCCACTTGCAGTGGAAAATTTCCCGCCTGCTATTTTCATCCATAAGTTAGCAGAACCCTCAATGGAGAACTGGAATGTACGATCCCATCCCTCTACTTCTTCTTGAACTTCCTCATTTTCGTTGCAAATCTGAACAAAAAGTGCCATGTAATCTGGTATATCTGCTGGAGTTAAGGAGCCTTCATCAACCTTTTCCGCTAATTTTGCTTTTAATGCTTCATCAACCATTTTTATCTACCATTCTTGACATTAATGTACATCAACACGCAAAAACGTATCAGTTTCATGTATGGTAATGTACTATCTATCATCTCTTAAAGGGTTCAAATTAGATTTAAATTTTATCGAATTGCAGAAATACAAACCAACGACACTATCGAAGTACATCTGATTTTACTTAAAAAGAAATGAAAAACTACGTTACTCAGTGAAACGAATTCATTCACCAAAGGCTTTCCTTGAGTTTATTGAATGCTTTTTGTTGAATTTTTGAAGTATCTTTCTTGAATCTGTGAGTAAGAACAGCTTTTATTAGTTCAATTTCGTAATTGGATACTCGTTTCTGCATGAATGTCTTTTTAAATTCAGATTTCAGATCATCAATAGAAATCACTTCTTGTTTCAACAATAAATCTCCAACATAATTGAGCTTCCGGAAAAAAGTTGTCAATAATTGTTGAAAGATAATTTTTTGCTGTTTGAAATCGTCCAGTTTTAAGACTTTTTCCAGTATTTCCTGTTCAATCTCAAATTTGTTGATTTCCCATGGGCAGATGAGAATATACCCAAATTGATCGATGGCTAGTATAAGGTCCGTTTGTCGGAATCCATAGAGTTCTTTTCGATCGATAATTCTCAAATCATTATGATTCTTGAAGAAGCCAGGTAAGAGAGCAGTCAAAGTATTATTGATTGTTTTTTCCATTTGTTCAAGCATTTCTGGGTCAAATTTAGTTTGAACAAGGTAGATTGGCAGATCCAAAAGCAAGGCATGAATAACATTTAAAGTTGCGAATTCTCCAACCATACCTACAAAATCAGTGATTTTTAACAGGGCTTTTTTTTCTTCATGTTTAATTGCAGTTGGTAGGTGGAAATCTGAGGTTTCATATGATCGAATATTACCCTTCGTATCGACATAGATAAGAAATTGGTGTTCCGCACATACACTTCCTTTGGGAATTTGGATTTTCAATGCCCCAAATTGCTTGCTTTCAAATACATATGCAGGTACGTTAATATCCTTCTCTAGTCCACAAATTGGACATTTCACATGTAAAGAAACTTCAGTAACTTGAGTCATCAAATAATTACCTCGTATTTGGTAGTGTTTAGCATAGAATAATAGGTATTTTTCCCCTAAATGCAATCGTATTAAAAAAAGTATTAGGAATCTTCCAAAAATCTAGATTATCAATCTTCAATGGGAGCTGAAAAATGATTAGAATTTGTAATATTTTACCCCTTTCTCAATAAATCCCATTCCTTTTATCAGTTTATAACTACCAAGATTTTTTTTATACACTTCGCATTGGAGTTCTTGTACTCCTGCTTCCTTAAAATAAGCCCAAGATGCGATACCAAGTGTTGTCCCAACTCCCCGTTTTTGCCATTCTGGAAGTGTTCCTAGGCCACTTATATACCCGATTTTTTTTCCATCCTCAGAAATTTCAAAATCTATTATGATAAATCCAGCATCCGTGCCCCAAATTTGAGCTATCAAAATGATAGTCTTATTATAATGAAAGATATCTCGCATATCTTCCTCCTTCATTGGGCTATATGGGTCTTGTGCAGTTAAAAACGATCGATTGTATAATTTTGTTAATAATGGAATCTCATCTTCTGTCGCTTTTCGAATTTTTACCTGACTTGAAATCCTTTTTTGTAACTTCTCTTCAAATTCAGGTGTAAAATTCTCTCCACCTAAACTCATCTGAACATATTGATATCCTTCTGCAGGAGGGGGTGAATATTCTGTTTTTTGTGCAGATCTGCCTTCTTCTTCATCTTCATCATATGAGAAGGTCGGGATCGAAAAAAATCTGCGAATCTGTTCCCGCTTAAAGGAATTTCTTTTAATGGAGTTTTGAGAACTCATGAGCTATGATCTATTTCCTTTGATTTTATATATGTTTTCGGTTCAAATCATTCCAATTATTCACTCTAGAAGCTAAACCCAACCCTCTTTTTTCCCATACCTTGGATATATGTTGGTTTCCCGCAATTGGGGCAGCGATTGAAGGAGCTATCAGAATCATCCAGATTGATTTTTGATATTGTATAACCGCTTCGTTCAATCAAGAGTTCTTTACAAGAATAACATAAGCTATTATTCCCAACAGAACTATGAACATTCCCAATATAGACATAATACAATCCTACTTGTTTTGCAATGGAATATGCATTTTCTAAAGAATCCACTGGAGTTCGCATATGGTCGGTCATTTTGTAATCGGGATGATAAGCCGAAAAATGAATGGGAGTTTCAGGTCCTAAATTATCAGTGATCCATTCACACATGTTACGAATTTCAGAAGGGTTGTCATTTTCATTCGGAATAATTAAGTTTGTTACTTCAATATGAAGTCCCTGTGATTTCCATAGTTTTGCAGTATCTAAAACTGGCTGAAGCCCCTTTACTTTCGCGATACGTTTATAAAAATCATCAGTAAATGCCTTAAAATCGATATTCGCTGCATCGATCACCTTAACTAGTTCTTTAGACGCTTCTGGAGTGGAATAGCCGTTTGTTACTAATACATTTTTTATATTCTTCTGATGAGCTAATTCTGCAACATCCATTATGAATTCGTGCCAAATTGTAGGTTCATTATAGGTGAATGCAATTAACTTACATCCTGATTTTTCTACGATTTTGATCAGTTCTGAAGGGGAGAGTTGCACTAATTCGTAATTGGGCCCTCGGTATTCCCCCTCGTCACATATAGCTTTTGTACCATTTTCATTAGGATAGCATTGAGAAATAGACCAGTTCTGACACATAGAACAATGGAAATTACATCCAATAGAAGCTATCGAGAAAATATCATGCCCTGGATAATAATTATATAATGGTTTTTTCTCAATTGGATCAATTGATCCTCGGGAAATCAATGATCCATAAATAAGTGTATATAAAATTCCTCCTTCGTTTATTCGAGTGGAGCAATTCCCACGCATACCTTCCTTAATTATGCATCTTCTTGCACAAACGTTACATTGAACCTTATTATTATCCAATTTCTCGTACAGAACCGCTTCTTTTTTCATATTTCCACCAATATTTCCATATCTGAAACTATATTTCAGTTCATTTCCTAACTAACAATGAACTGAACCACTTAATAAGCCTTATTCGAGACACACGCAATGCGCCATAAGAGTGAAGAAGAAAAAGAACGAATTGCTCTCATCGATAAAATTCGTAAAGAGATTGACTCGTTTCCTCACTTGAAACGAGGATATAGTGAAGAACGAGTAGAAGTAATCGATTTACATTTAACTTTGGGGTATTTATACTCAGATCTCCCTCAATTGTACGATCAATCATTGCAAGAATTTTTAATCGCCCTATCTCTGACTGAGGAGTTGGGAGATCAACAAAAGATCGCACACCTGAATGGTATTATTGCATCCATGTATCTAGCACGACTCAGCTACACACAAGCAATTCCCTACTATAAAAAATCAATTGAATTACTCCAGACTGACACTTTCAATAAGGAAATGATGATATCCAAGAAAGGATTGGGAATTGCATTTCAAAAAACCGGACAATATGAAGAAAGTATTCAATTATTATCTGATGCAGCGGAAATTTGTGTTGAATTGGGGGATATTGATAATTATATGGAAATTATTACCATGATAAGTCGTCATTATAGAGAGCAACAAGAATGGGATATGGTAATCGAAATTGAGAAAAAAGCCTTGAAAATTCTATTAGACATGGCTGCAGATGATGAAATTTCAAACACTTATCTTGATATTGGGATTGCATATAGTAAAATTCGACAATACAATGAATCTCTTTCGAGTTTTAAACAAGCAGTCAATTATGCCATCAAATCGGAAAACAACCTTAAAATCTATCAAGGTATCGTTTTGGTAGCCGAAACTTTTTTCCAACTGCGAGATATACCATCAGCTAAGAAAGAATATCTGCAAGCTCTATCCATGGCTGCATTTTTAGGGATAGAAGATGAAATAAAAAAAAATCAAATGGTTCTGCTTACGTTGGGAGCTTCAGAAGAGGAATTGCAGCAAGCTGTGGACGTAGGTAAAAAGGAAAAAGAAAAATCACAATAATTTCTTTAATTCTTCCATATACTTCTGCTCAAGACGATCATTTGCTAATCCCTTAATTTTTAGAGAGGCAAACCCATCTCGCATAAGGGTATCAATCCCTTCTAATTTAAATAGATTCATTTTTTCGATTGTAAACTCGAAATTACTACGAGTTTTCATGTCATCATCTATTACCTTCGCCAATTTCTTATTTAAATCCACAAAACCCTCACTTAACGGGGTAACAGCAAGATTTGAATCTACGAGACCTGGGAAAGCAAATACAATTCGTTCATTTCCACGCTTATTTTTTAATAATCCTGCAAAAACCGGCATGAATATCCGAATAACAGGTGTGGAAATATTCGAAATACGATCCTCCAGACCCCATTTTAGTATTGTATGTTTGTCTTTATCGCACGCTTCCATTTTTTTCAGAATGATAGCTTGGATTTCCTTAAGATCTTCAGTAAGTTTTGTGTTTAGGTTCTCTAATTCTTTAATTCGTACGTCTTTTTCTTCTGTTAATCTCTTAACTCGCGCATTACGTTCAGAGAGATTTTTCTTTAATTCAAATTCTTTATCCTTGTATTCGTTCTGAATACGTTTGTCGATTTTTTCTATCTCACTAGATTTTTCTTCGATTTTTTGACGTAACACTTGAACTTTTACTCCAATTTCATGCTGGACTTTTTCTAAAATATCTAATTGTTTTGTAGCATTGAGAATTGCTCTATCTACTGGTTGTTTCTTGAAATAATCGGTATCTAAGAACATTTTCAGGCCTTGAGATCCATTCATAAATAACTCATTTATTGGAAAGAAAAATCCCCCAACTTTCTCTAATATTGATTTTTTCTCCTGTAGACTCACAATATCAAGATGGTTGTGGAGTTGCTTAAGACTGTTTTCCACACTTTCGGCTGTGATTGAATTCATTTCCTTTGCAATTTCTGATTTGAATCGCAATTCTTCATCCTTCGTCTGAACTCGTAGCTCGGTTTGCCAATCATTGAAAGGTTTTTCAAGTAGAGATCGCAGATCATTCCAGCGAATTTTATCCCCATTCGTTTCTTTAATGTAATGTCGGAATAATTCTGAAAAATCTAAAGCTTTTTCTACGGAATATTGGCTTTCTAGTAATGCATAATTACCCAATGACTCAATCCGGAGAGAGCTGATTATTTTTGCTAATCCATCAATTAAGCTTGGATTCATCATTCCTTCAATAAATATATCCTTGTATTCCTCTGTAGCTTCTTCTTTAATTTCTCCCAGTTTGAAATTACAACCTCTTTCCGTATACAAAATAATATCCTGAATGAGATCTAAAATTTCGTCATGTGTGCGGTTTTCAATATTTCTTAGAATGTGTCCAATAATTGCCTGTCGAGGTGGATTATTGATTTTAACATTTAAATTGCAGATACCAACATCATCAAACACGATGTGTGAAGATGAATCCCCCGCCACCACAATCAATGGCCAAGCCAATCTTGAGAAAGAAACAAAACTTTCTCCAGATTGTATCTGATCTAACAACATTTTAAATCCAATCACATAGTCTCCTGGTGAATCTATTAGTGGTCCAGTGTTGGATTTCATAAACGGTAGAAACTTTTGGTTACCATGAATCGACATTTTTACGTACAACTCCAGTTATGTAATATTAATAACACTGCTTAATTTTCCACCTCAAAAAATGCATGAGATGATCTAAGCATTTTTCTTTTTATTTCTAATAGATAAAAGAAGGTAAATATGTTGGCTAAGATTGGAGCATGAAGTTTGCAAGAGCGATCAAAATGAGCCCAAAAAGAATAATAATTGCTGGAACAAACGCTTGTACCAGCACGTTTTCCCCAAATTTTAATAAGGGCTGAATGGATCTACCAATATAATATATGATTAGCCCCAATCCGTTCAATAAAGACGACTTACGGATTACTCCCACTGATTTTGCAGCTAAATAGAAAAATATGCATGGTAACGCAAAATTGAGAATTGGTAACCCGATATAATTCAAGTAGAACAGTCCAGCGGGGTAAGTGTCTCCAAAAATTGGAGAAGGAATAATTTCGACAGGAGCTTCGGCAATATTTAGAACGTACCAATAGTATTTTGGATCTACAACGTATCCTGCTGGTAACCACAGTATCATACTAGCAATTAGAATTACTGCAGCGGGTAAGAGGTATGCCATGGATTTATGCAATTTGTTCTCCTTTGTGAATAACAACGTGGCAAGTATTCCGACAACCATTCCTGCAGCAGCATATCCAGTGAAGGATGCTAATCTGTAGATTACTATTGGCAAATTTGATCCATTATATCTAATGTCGAGTATCCAAATTTTCATATAATAATCATACACTATGAAGAGAGCTCTACTCACTAATAAGAAGAGGAAGAATAATGAAAAATAAAACCAATACAGTTTCTTTGTTTTTCTGAACCGAATGAACATAAAGTAACAGAACAAGAGAAACATATACCCGATTATCACAAAATATAATGCTATTGATAACGAATCCACAACGGAAATTAACATATTTTTCACCTTTATATATGTCTTTTATCTCTTAATCCCGTATTTAGAATTTTGCATTATGAACACTGGAAAATGATCATACTGAAGAGTTTAAAAACGACTTTAAATAAGCCTATTTCATATAGGGATTACCTAAACATAGCGTCTTTAGACCCGCAAAATCGTTCGTTGAAACGGAAATCGGAGCCAAACCAGAGTGAAAATAAAAATCCACCGATCTCTCATCGTGATTGGTTTATGTATATTACTTACATATAATATTGTACAGTCCAGTTCTACCCCAAATAACTACTCAAATTTATCAGAAAATTCGCATACACCCACATCCGCCACATCATTGGGGATGGAACCAAACCCCTTCTTCGATCATTATGAAGAAGATGTAGAGTTGTATTTACAGCTCAATAATACCGTAGATACATATGACGCAGATTATTTTTATCATTCATTTACGAATAATCCTGAATTTACAATCACCGATGCTAATTATTTTGCTACAGATCTAATCTATTTTCTAATGGGATTTGGGAATACTCTCACAGATATCGACTTAGTGGATTATTCCGGGACCCCATTATGGGATTCTACCAATGGTGGGTTCTATACGAAAACCTTAGATTCATTTACACAAGTTTCAACTGAGAAAAAAGTATTTGACAATTTACTCTATATTCTTGCACTTTTAGAAGGAGCAGAATCTGCAAGCCAAACGAGTGGACTTGCCAATAAAATAACCGCACAATGGTATGATGTTGTGGATATATTTTGGGATAATACTAATAATGCATTTAATCATTCTAATGCAAACCTTGATGAAAGATATTCTGCTGATAACTTTTTAGGAGCTATTGTCGCTTTTTCAATTGCAAAATCTCCCTTATTTACACAAACAGTGCGCGATAGTGCTGCTAATTTTGGTGAAGAGATTATGACCACTTTCAATTCAGAGATGTATGATGCAATCTCAGGTCAAGAAGGGTTTTACAACACCAGTGACATTGCAAACAATAAAATCGGTTCAAATAATAAAAATTTACTCACAAACGCTCTTGGTATACTAGCATTATTGGAATGGAATATTCAAAATGGGTATGCAGTCGATTCAGCTGAAGTGTTACAAGCTGAGAGAATTTGGAGATTCCTCAACACAAAATTATTTGATGGAGTAGATCAACTCTATATCACCGAAACGAATTTCAATGGGAATATTGTTATCACTTCTGACATGTACTTGCTACAAAATGCATGGATGCTCAAAGCAAGCCTAGAATTATTCAAACATAGTGGAAATACTACCTACTACATTAGTGCGTTAGATAATTTCAATGGAATTGAAACAAATCTTTACGATCAAAGTAACTCTGGATATTACTCTCTTGCAGGTTCTTCTGAGAAAAAACTAGATGGGTATGGGATGTTGATTAATTCTCTTACTGATTTTTACGAGATTTATATCGAATCCGAAATAATCACTGAGTTTAACCAGTCTGAATACATCCATTCATTAGATCCGAACATGAATCTCTCTCTATCATTTGATATTACAATGGACTTTTCTTATTCGGTGCTAGGGGAATCATGGTCTATTTCAGCTTCAATCTACGGTGCCAGTATCAACTATATATTACGATATGCCGAAAATACCACCATAATTTCCTCCGAATCACGAGTAACGGATGCATCAGGTAATAATACGTATTTATATGACCTATCTACACTCACTTCCTATTACGAATACGAATTATATATCCAATGTAATCGAACTGGATTCCTCATTGGGGCAGAGAAAGTTACCATTCCTCTGATTTCTGGAATAGAGATTATAAGTTTTGAATTAGTTGAGGGTTCTAATCATTATAATGAACCCCTTCGACAAGGTAATAGCGTGGAATACAATATCACCTATACAAGTTCAAGAACCGATAACATAAATGCAACAACAATTACAGCAGGAGATAATTTTAGTGAAGAAATTAGCGCTCACTATATAATTCTGCGAGAAGATGAGATTGATGGGAAAAAAGAAAGCTCAGTTATTGCTCGTGTAAATGCTAAGGATTCCGCAGAGCTTGGGAATCAAATTCTCGAAATTAGTGTTTTAAATAATAATTCAAAGCCTATCTTTTACGAAGAATTTGAGCTTGAAATCCAATCCGTGGTTGAAATTGAATCCTTATGGTTGAATGAGTATTTGTTAGATTTCAATCCCGAAGATCTAATGTTGACCTTTTACAATCATCATGAGATCAACAACCAAACTATTACAGTAGAAATTAATGGTACTGAATTTACTTACTCGAACACACTCGTAGAAGATTTATTACCCCAAAGCAGGAGGGAAATCCTTATTCCTCTAATTCCAAATGATCTTGCAAAAATGGGTTCATTGAATTTTATTTTGACTATAAGGAGAGGGGATGTAATCATATTTACCCAAAACCTCTCAATCCAAGCAGTTCCTGAGATTGAGATTTTAAGTATTACGACTCAAACACTTAGCCTATTACAAGGTCAAGCACCTACTGTAACCATTCGATTATTTAACTACAATTCCACTTATAAACAGATATTTGTAAAATCAAATGGAGTACAAGTTCTCGATAAGACCGTAATTTTTGGAGAAACTCGATTTGTAGTAGAGTTGGATAAAAATATCCGTAATCCATACAATGTCGGTAAAGAAGTATATGAGATTGAAATTGTAGATAATTTGGGTAAAATTCTCGCTACGAAAGTAATTACGGTAAACATCAAACCGTCGACTCTAAATATTTTCCTATTTTATGTAGTACCAATACTTATCCCCGTAGGAATAATTGTCTATTTTAAATACAAGGAGCTTGAACAACTAAAACGAACTAAATAATGGTGACTGATTATGCAAAAGAAACGGATTACTTACATTTTTCTTCTAGTAGGACTTTTGGGAATACTCAATACTATTTGGGCAGTGGATTTCAAGAATAATTCTCAATCGCCAATCCTAAACGTACCTTACAGCGCTGAATTATCGAACTCTACAATTACATACACAGATGAAGTCCAACGTGTAGTTGAATCATTTGATGTGAAATTAAATCTGACCACTACTTTTACACAAGCGACCGAAGTTAACATTACGATCACCTACATAAATGCAACTGTCGAAACGTATACTCTAAGCGAAGATATCACAGACGTTTGGTATTTCTCAACCTATTTTGCACACAATGCTCCTTTGGGAACGTCCACTTTTCAATTGTTTGTATATAATGGTTTATTATTGTTGGATGATAGTTACGTTCAACCGTTCGAAATTATTAACAGTGCTCCCCAAATAGCAATTAACATACTGAATAACACCGTATATAGAAATGGTTTTGTGTTTTTCAATGTAACCCCATCAGACGCAGAGACTCCTTTTTATGATTTAACCTGGTCTTGGGAAATTAACTTTGGTATAGTCACCATCAATTCCTCTACAAGTCCAAAACTTACCAATTTATCTCATTTCTTCCCGATTAGTACGTTAAATACTCGATTGGGACAATATGTTATTAAATGCATAGTCAGTGATGATGATGGGGGTAGCACAACCACATATGGCTACTTTACTTTAAAAAACAATGCTCCAATAATTACAGATTACGAGGTTACATTCCCTGATGTACTAAATCCAGATCAAATTTTACGAGAAACTGAAGAATTCATTCTGAGTGTGAATGTATCCGATGTAGAAGTGTTACCTGAGAATATTAATTTACGGGTCAAACTTACAGATGAATTAGGTACCATTTATTGGAGAAGTTCCAGTATGGAACGCTCCACCCTTTGGAATTTTGAGGGTAATATTAGTGTTCTCGATAATTATCGATTAGGAGAATATACTTGTACAATTGAAGCGTATGAAGTAATTGCGACTATAGACTATAATACTAGTACATCTTTCACATTTATAGTTGGTAATAATCTCCCGGATGGACAAAAAATAACGTATACCATAAATGGGAATATACCGACGACCTCAGGACTTCGAATAAAAGAATTTGAAGACATTATGTTTACAGTAAATGTAACGAATGTAGACATCGAGGGTATTGAATTCATTCGAATTCATTTAATCTCTCCTGAAGGAAAAGAGTACATCTATCCATTCCTTAATAATGAAGACGATTACATGGAATACACACTGTCTGCTAAAGATTTAGCTTACGGTCAATGGATCACATGGATATATGTGGTCGATTTTGATGGAGCTGAAGTTCATTCTCTTTTATCATATTCCTTTGACATCCTTCCAGAACGATTCACAAGTTATTTACCCTGGATAATGTTAGTAATTGGGGCAGTAATTGCATTTGGAGTATCCATGGCAGTGCTCGGAACTCGATATATTACCCTAAGACGTAATTTTGATAATCTCCTATCTCGATCAGGCGATTACATAAAACAAGAGGTAAAAACGAGTAAAGCTATTTCCCAGACACCAAAACCAACTCCAACCGAGAAGACGGAATCAAGCGAACCCACGACTTCAACAAAAAAGAGTTCTCCAACAAAAAAGCACGAGTTATTTAGGAAAATTAAGAAGAAATAAGTAACTCGTTTTTTCTTCTCATAAAGACAAAATTTCTTTTAAATTAAATTTTAATTTTCCCAATTTTCCTCCATAATTTCCTGCGGTGATTTTTAAGACACTAGTATTATTGCATAATTCTAGAATACCAATTTTCATAGCCGTACAAACGCGTTCTTCAGAAAATCCATTAATTACAAATTCATATCCTGCTGTAGCTTGTTCAGGTACACAAGAGTCTAATGTTTTTTCTCGTAATTCAGGAATCAGTGTATGATTCGTGGATGCCGTTAAGAAATTATATTTTGATCCGATTTTACTTGGGCTTCGCACAAAACCTCCAGGAAAAGGCAGAACTACACCTTCGACTTCATTCATTTTTATTGCCGCATTTTGACATGCGGTTATAAGTTCCTTCGCAGAACTTGAAAATACCATGAAATTTCCTCCTGCAGCGATTTTAGTAAACTTAAAAGTAGATTGTACACGGAAATATCCATCCATCACGGGGATTTTCCATAAAGGAATAGCTTTCCCATTCCAATCAAGCTCTTCTTTTTCCTCAAATCCATCTCCAAAAAACTTGAGTTTAAATCCTGTTTTAACCTCAATGGTTTTATCCGTAATACTATCTTCGGGAAGCCAATCGAAACATGCCGTGGTTGCACATGTCAATATACACTGTCCAATTCGATTCAAAAGCACTGCATCTAAATTATCTTTGCCTTGGACGCAGAATATCACCACGACTCCTGGACGATGATCAGGAGTACTATCTGGATCGAGGAAATAATCAATACCGGCTTCACAATCGCAGTGAATGGTGGATGATGCAAATCCTGTTGCACATAATGCTGCAGTGTGCGCAATTTCTTTACTATCAGCTGTAATTAATATTCGAGCACCATATAATCTGAACCCTTCAGCAAAGGTATCATCTATCTCAACATGATTCATTTTCATTGTAGTAGCTTACCATTTTTTTTATTAAAATCAAAATTTTACACAATATAAATTAACCACCACTATCTTGAGAGGATAGAATTAAAATGAATGATCAGTTTTCGTAATCTCATTTCTTTTTTCTTTATTGTCCAGAATAATTTTTAGGAACAATTATGCTAGGTATATTCAAAGACATTCAACAGATTGAATCAATATGAAGACTCTCCTATTTGGTCCTGCTAACGCTGGAAAAACCTCTCTAATGCGTACTGCTTGCTTGGGATATGCATTCACAAAAGTGAGTGATCTCAAGCCCACAAAGGGAATATCTCGGGAGAATTTTATCTTTCGGGGATTATTAGAACTCAGAGTGTGGGATGCAGGTGGTCAAGAAAATTATTTACAGAAGTACTTTACAGAGCAAAAGGATCTAATCTTTTCCGAGGTTGAGATTCCGATTTTTATGATTGACTCAGCGGTAATTGATCGTAATGTCAAAGAGATCTTTGATAGTTTTTTGGATGCTCTGTTTGAGTTTTCACCTGAAACTTGTAAAATTTATGTTCTTCTTAATAAAATAGATTTAGAGGAATCCAAGGAAGATGAAGCGTATAATTTGCTTGTGGAGGGAATTGATAAATCCATATTGAATAAATGTGAATTCACTCCAGTATCTGTTAAAACTGGTTCTGCACAACATCGATTGATCGAAGTGCTTGATACATGTATCCAGAAATCTCAATTGGAAACACAACGCATGAATGAAATTCAATCAAGATTAGAAGCATTAAAAACACAACTAAAGTATGACATCATTTTATTCAATCTTCCTGACGGATTAGTAGTGTCCTCAACTTTTGGAGAATTTGAAGTAGAGCCACTGAAATATATGAAACTCGAATTGGGATCCTTGGAATCAAATATTCACTTTGTATTTTCAAAAATTCTAAAAATGAAAGAAGAAAATTCGGCATCCATTGATTTATCTCTATTAGTATATGAATCCAATTCCCAACTTGTTTTAGTCAAGGATTTCATGGAAAATGCAGTGATGGTATTTTTCAGTGATATCAAAGACTATTCTTCCATTCCAGAAGTATTAAAAATATTCACTTCAAAAAATGAGGAATTAGATGAAATAAGAAGTTTAATGAAGATACGTCGTTTATAATATCATCCTCTTATTCATCTACTGGAATCTCTATTAAAGAGAAGACCTTGTAATCCTTCAGTTTTTCTCTTCCATGTAAACTCCCAGTCAATTCTATGACAAAAGAGACTCCTTGAACGATACCTCCTGCTTTTTCTACTAATCTACACGCTGCTAAAGCAGTTCCTCCAGTTGCAAGTAAGTCATCTGACACTAACACTTTATCTCCTTCAGTGATTGCATCAATATGCATGTGAATGGTATCTGTGCCATATTCCAGTTCATAAGATTCGCTAATCGTTTTATAAGGTAGTTTTCCAGGTTTGCGAATAAGAATAAATCCCGCACCAATCAAATATGCAACCACACCACCAAAAACGTACCCTCTAGCTTCAATTGCTACTACTTTGGTAATTCCTTTATCCTTGTAGTATTCGGCAATCCGATTACAAGTTTCTTTGAACGCTGCATGATCTTGGCACAAAGTAGTGATATCTTTAAATTCAATCCCAGCTTTTGGCCAATTCGGCACGTTGCGTATATATTTTTCTAAATCCATTTACATTACCGTTCCATTCATTGAATCCTTACAATCACATTTTCGTATCGTTGGTAATTTAGGTATTGCGCTTTCTAGGAGTTTTTTTAAATTCACCGAGTTCGTTTCCATTGTTTCTAACACTTCTTCAATTGAGACAGAAAGCTTTTGGATAGGACCCCCGCACTTATCGCAAGTCTTATTAAATTCTACAATTCCGCACTTATCGCATTTTGCAGCCCATACATCTAGATCTGTCACCATTGCAATAGTGGAATAGCACATTGATTGTTCTGCAGCTAAGGTCACCTCAGGATAACAGGTCATTCCAATTACATCTCCGCCCCACATTCGAAATACTTTGCTTTCAGCTCTGGTTGAAAAACGGGGTCCTTCTATACACACATAGGTACCCCCTTTAGTAATCGGAATTCCAAGTTCATTTCCTTCCGAATAAAATACATCACTCATAGTTTCACAGAAAGGATCTGCTTGAGAAATGTGACATACAGACCCTCCTTCATAAAACGAACCAGCTCGAGATCTTGTTCTGTCAATATACTGGTCACAAATTACGAATTCCCCTTTTTCCAGTTCTTTTTTCAAACTACCAACTGCAGAAGGGCTAATAATTCTCTGAACACCAATAGATTTCATTGCCCATATATTTGCGCGAAAATTTAACATATGTGGAGGGATACGGTGGTCTTTTCCATGTCGTGGAAGGAATGCTACTTTCTTCCCTTGAAAATAACCAATGCTAACTAAATCGCTTGGAGCGCCATATGGTGTATATATTTTCGTGCGTTTTTCATCTTCAAGCGTCAAATCGGAGCCTGTCCCTCCAATTATCCCAATTTCAACATTATTTTCCATCATAGTTATATCACATTTTACCGTACACAGTACCTTCTACTTGTCGCCTAAAAAATCATTTCCTAACAAGAAAAATTAATTAGTTTTGATTAATTGAATGGGAATATGCGTATATCTTTTCTCGGAAGCTGCCGTGAGGTCGGACGATCAGCCGTATTGGTAGAATCCGAACGAAATAATGATAGAATTCTTCTAGATTACGGTGTTAAAATGGATGGTACGGAAGACAATTTTCCCGGTCACATTCGTGGAAGGGATTTAACTGCTATAGTTGTGACCCATGCTCATATAGACCATGTCGGAGGTATTCCTATCTTTTTCATATCTGGAGCTGTGCCTCTGTATATGACTAGACTTACCCAAGATATTTCTGATGTTTTACTCCGAGACATGATTAATATCGCTCGATATAATTCCAATACCGATTTATTATTTGATAAGGATGTATTGGGAAGAATGCATCGACACACCCGAACCTTGCGTTACAATGATCGTACTCAAGTTGGCGATGAATCTTTCATCACGTTGATTAATAATGGACATATCCCTGGATCAGCTATGGTGTTAGTAGAAATGGATGATCAGGCAATGTTATACACTTCCGACATGAATGCAACTCAAACTCAATTGATGATTCCAGTGGTACCTCCAACGCAGAAAATTGATGCTCTCGTTATGGAGAGTACCTATGGGACTACGGATCATCAGCCTCGATTGGATGTGGAGAAACAATTTATCGAAAAAGTTATAGAAGTTTTGGAAAGTGGAGGTACTGTTTTAGTTCCTGCCTTTGGAGTTTCTCGTAGTCAAGAAATTCTCATGGTTCTTCATAAATACATAGATGCCTCAAAATATCCAATATATGTCGATGGAATGGCCCGAAAAATAGGAGGCCTCTATAAACGATATCGAACTTATTTCAGAAATTACTGGGATATGAGAAATGCTTTAGAAAAAAGTAATTATATTTCCAGAGACAATACATTCGAACAACGTCAACAAGCAAAACGAGCTAATGGAGTAATTGTTGCTCCTTCAGGAATGTTAAAAGGGGGGACAGCTCGTATGTATGCAGAAGCAGTGATAAATGATCCCAACTCCGCGATTCTCGTGGTAAGTTACCAGATCCCTGGAACACCAGGTGAAGTCTTGTTAAATGAACATAAATATACATTCAATAATGGAGAACAACAGGAAATTGCATGTCAGGTTCTCAAATTTGACTTTTCCTCGCATTCTGGAAAATCCCAACTACTAGATTTTGCGAAACAATGTAATTTTCGGGACTCAGAAAAGAAAGTATTTGCTGTGCATGGAGATGAAGAGGTTATGATCTCTTTTGTGAATGATTTGAATGAAGCCGGGTTTAAAGCTGCTGCTCCAAAACAAGGTGAATCAATTAAAATTTAAGTAATTGGGTATTCCTCATGAACCATCCTCTTAATTCCCAACATACCATTCATTCTCCTCCCCCCACGAGACGCATTATCTCTAGTCTTATCAAAACCTCGTTATGGGGGTTTTTTGAAACTCTTACATTAAATTTCGTTCATTTTATTGATCGGCACATCTGGTCAAATTTTCATTCTCGTTTTATGCGACTAATTCACCATCGATTTGGAGGAATTGTTACTCCATTTGATATATCTTTGGAGAATAACCCACTAAAGCGTACTTGGGAAGGAAAAACCCCCTATATAAACCGCCATACAAAAAATGGTCAAGAATTTTTAGAAAAAGGGCAATTATCGATATTACCTACCCAGGAAATTTTCAATTTATTAATTCGATCGGATGTGAATCCATCAGTAGCAATTTGTTATTGTAGAGACCATATGAAATACCATGGACATCAATGTGAACTAGATGCTCCTTTACGAACGTGTTTAACTCTACGGTTACCTCAATCGGTTTCGACTATTCGGAATTCTAAACCACGATTAAATGAATCTCAACAAAAAGCACTTTACACCCTATTAACCCGGTGTGAGAAAATTGGATTAGTACATCAAGTAGTGTTCTACAAGAGATATAATACCTATGTTATTTGTAATTGTTGTCCTGATTGTTGTGAGGTTCTAGCGCCCTTATTTCACAGTATTAAAGAGATTAAGTATCATCAGAAGAAACTAGATAAGTATAATGACTTAAATTACAAAAAACAACACAGTGTATTGACTTCACAAGAATATTATCAATACACAAAATTATATAAATCCCGAAAAATGCATGAAAAGGGAGCACGAATGGATCCCGTGCCTTTAGTAGCTCGAAGCGCTTTTATAGCAATACAGCATTCTGCTGGGGAGTGTATTAATTGTGGGAAATGTGTAGAACGCTGTTATTTTGGAGCAAGAAAGATGAAAGAGGGGAAACTAGTCTATAATCCTGATTTATGTTATGGATGCGGATTATGCGTTACAAATTGCGTAACATCGGCAATTCAATTAAAAAAGCGACCAAAACCCAAAGAAATGAGTCCCTTAGGAATAGGAATCCAACACGATCATCCTCATTTTTCTTAAACAAAAAGATACTCTCTGTGTTTGCCTAGAAATCTGTTTAGCTATAGGTAAAGAATATAGGCTTTCACTTTCTAATGTACCTAGAAGAAAAAAATGAGTATCCGTAGATACCAATCTCGAATCAAAGAACGAAAATTTCGAGCGAAAATTGATAAAAACACTTCGCTATCGTTTATTGAGAAAGATTCAGGAATTCAATGCATCATAAAAAAGGATCTGACAGAATTTGATGTACACATCTTTCCTTCTGAAGCACCTGTGACTGGAGATTACCTTAAACAAGATATCGATCCCTTTGAAATCACTATTGCAGACATCCAAATTTTAGAAAAAGAAATATTTCCAATTGTCGTCGCCATACAAGAAATATTCGGTGAGGATAAAGTTCCCCAATTGGGCAAGATTCGTCTTGCGGTGGGAAGTAATGAACTGGATTATGTAACCATCGATGAATCCGAATTTGAAGACTTTGACTTCTTTCCAAGCATCCAAGGGTTAGTGGAATTTCTTAAAGCCAATCGGAAAGGAGTCATTGGATTTTGTGATCGGGAATATCAACCAGAAAAAGGGAATTTAATATTCTTTAATAGCATTATCAAGAATCCCGATAAAAATATCAAAATGATCGAGCTAAAAATCCTCTCATCGCTTCATCAGAGGGGATTGTATATGCAGCAATACCATCAGTATTATGGATTGCAGCTTTATATCAACATTAAATGCGATGAAATTGATGATTCATTCTTGGAGTTATTGAAAACTCTCAATGTAGACTGGGAATTATTATTTTTGCGTCGTGATCTATCCTTGCAAAATTGGACAGAAATCGAATGTGAACGCAATTCGATTAATTTAAAAAGCTACATTCGCTCCAAATATGATGCTCTGGGATATTTTGATGTTAATTCCATTATCAGATTAGTTATCAAGAATGATTTGAGCTTTAAAATTGCTGATAGGATTGCTGATCTCCTGAATCGTTCTAAGATTCAACGAGAAGGTGGTTTACCGAAAGAACGTGGGGAGAACATTGACAAAGCGGAGATTGCAGCTGCTGCCACCTTAGCATGTGCTTATTTTGGAGAAAAAAATGCACTGGTTTTTGATAAAGACATTGCAGTCAAAGACATTGAAAAATTCTCTGATGAATTAATTAAAATCTAATTTTTCTTTTTTATTCGTAACTTTTTTCTTTCGAAAAGCCATTCCAATAATGTGGTATTTTCTCGAGGTTTGGAACAAAAAATCCAAAAACTTAAACAAATTTTTTCAGGAAAAAAAGTAATTGTAGCCTTCTCTGGAGGCATAGATAGTACGTTACTTCTTCTTTCTGCAATGAAATATTCCCAAAAAATAATTCCCGTATTTTTTTATGGTCCAATATTCACTAAGGAAGAACTTAACCGCGCATCTGAGTTCTGTAAAATATTAAAAATCCAGTTAGAAATCATGGATCATAATCCTTTGGATCAACCCGATTTCCGTGCGAATCCGAAAAATCGTTGTTATTTCTGCAAAAAATACATAATGAATGCATTGATGCAAGTACAAAAAGAAGTTATGTATGATATAATAATCGAAGGAACAAATTCCAGCGATTTAAATAGTTCTCGACCAGGGTATCAAGCTTTGCAAGAAATGGGAATTTTATCTCCTTTTGTATTATCGGATTTTACAAAATCTGATATAAAGGATATGATTAAATTCATCATAGATGATCCTTCATGGATAATTGATCCATTAAGCTCCATAAGTCCCTTAGATTTAAGTGATTTTTTAAAAAAACTAATAGTTCAACCTTCAAATCCCTGTTTATGCTCCCGAATTGATTATGGTATTGAAATCACTGAAGAGAGATTGATTCAAATTTTTGAAGCTGAGCAATATTTGCAGAATTCCTTCAATTTACGAACTCTTCGCGTTCGGTTACACGATCATAACCTAGCGCGAATCGAAATACCTCAATTTCAGATTATTAACATTCTAACTGCTGAAGCGATAAATGAAATCACCCACACCTTAAAAAAAATCGGATTTTCATTTGTCACACTGGATTTGGAGGGTTTTCGTAGCGGAAGTATGGATCAGAATCAATAGGCACATTTAAATTAAACATCGTAGAGAAAGAAGTAGGGGGATTGATCTCCATTTTTATTCAAACAAGGTCTCCACCGGTTAACAAATTTTCCCCAATTTCTTTGCAATAACTCCCCCCAATTTCCGGTGGAGACGCTCATTTATTAAATAATCACTAATTTGGATTATCCCCAGAAATTATCCAAGCCTTTTGACTTTTTCTTTGGAGGGGGTTTAGTTTTTTTATCCTTAGAGGGTTTTTGGGTAGATTTTTTCTTCTCAAGGAGTTTTTCTGAGTGTTTTGCAGCGTCATTTTGAGAAGAATTAGTAGTTGACGTTATATCATCAATTTTTTCACCTAATTGCAATCGAATTTGCTGATCTAATTGAAAAAGGAATTGCCTTATCTGATTTTTTGGTACATATGCTCCAGCAGCGGGGGGGTGTCCTCCTCCCTTAGCTTTTAAATCCATAATAGTGCATGTGGATCGAATCGCTTGAGACAAGTCAACTCCTTGATTTATAACCGCTTCTGAACAGCGCGCACTTACTTTATATTCATTTCCATCCGAATTGGCATATCCAATAATCGGTTTTGATGTATCGACTTCTGTGGATTTAGCAAATTCGGAGGAGTCTATTAATAAGCTGCTTACTACTCCTACTAAATATTCAGAAATCTTGTCTTCTCCATCAAAAACCTCGATCGCCTTATAATGAGTGAATTTTTTCTTATCAATTAACCACTTAACTCCGTCTTGGAGATTTTTACTGTACTTTTTTGATGCCTCCAACCCTTTTTTTAACATTTTGTCAGATCGAATTACGCAGCAAGCAATTCCGATAGAAGGAATATTTAATCTCCCGCATGCGTCTAACATTTTTGAGAAATCCTTGGCATCATAACATTCATGCTCTTTAAATTGGGGTAGAAGATAATGGGTTATTAATAGGTCGCTGATACTTTTTGTACTATCTTTGTTTTCGCTAAGAAATTTTTTCACTAATTCAGAAGTGAGGGTTCTCTTTTCTGAAGTTGATAAATCCGGTAGGAATCTTGGATGACCAAAACCATCTTCATGCTTAATACCGATCTTCTTAAGGAAAAAAGTCGATTTATTGATATCGTTATCAAATAGTTCGATTCCATCGGGTAATGAATTTGCTAAACCTAATGGTAATGATATTGTTCGAGGGAGTAATGGCTCTACATCTTGAATTACTTGATTGGAATCTAAAGCGTCTTGCAGAATTAACGAATTTTCTCCGCTAAATGACTGCTGTTCGCCTGTATTTTGATGATCACCGATTGCTCCGATAACTGCGAGATACGATAAATCAGTATTGTCTTTCCGCATCTTTTTTGCAAATAAATACGCCATACCTGCCCCACAAATATCATTACTCCCGTCAACTTCTGCAAAATAGGAGTTGGCATGAAAGCCAGAAATTGATATTGGTTCCTTGGTTTCTAGGGGTTGATGGTGATCCAAAATGATATATTCCCCATGTTCTAAATATTCAGATAGTAAATTCAAATGTCCGCTACCAAAGTCTAGAAAGAACAAAAATTCTCGATTTTCCTTCATTTTAGCAGCAATTTCTTCCATATTTTTTTCTCGGATTTGTTTGAGAATGGTAATATGATAGCTAATACTTTCCCGTTTTAATGCTAAGGACAAAATTGATGCAGCACATAATCCATCTGTATCAATATGGGAATATATATGGACATTTCCCATAGAATCTTCACCCTCTTGAGATTGCACATTCTTCGAGTGGGTTCTATACTTCTCAATATAGTGAGTTCGAAAATACTCGAATGCTTGTGAAATTAAATCCTCTAATTTCTCGTTGAAAGTGCTGGTAGACATGATTCTCCTCAAAAATCAAGTGGTTGATTGTATATCTATATAGGTATGGTTCCTTAATTAGGAGTCATATTTGTCTGTAAACACTCCATATTAAAAATACCTATGAATCTTACTTTCAGAAATGTGACATCTCTGTCGTTTCTTATAAAAATAAAAAAATACCTTTTAATTCCAACCAGATGAAGTTCTATTCAACAATGTCGCCTACCCAATTTAGTATCAACCAAAAAGCAGAGACACTTTTAAATCAGATTAAAAGCAAACAAGACGTCCTTGGATTTACAATTGAGACCTTATCTAGTGGGGCTAAGTTATATGACTTCACAAATGCAAATCTTGAGGGTAGTTTATATTTAAGCCGAGTTCTAATGTCAGATTTATCCTCTATTCAGCTAGCTCCAGTAAAAGCAATTATTAATGCGAATTCAGGTCCAATAGAACTTGATTTCATTGAAGTGGAAACGCAATATCCATTATTAGCGTGTATGGCCTCTCAGTATGCAGGATGGACTGTTAAGGCAAAAAAAATGGTGGATGGAAAAAATAAAACTTACTTTAGAGCGATGGGCTCCGGACCTGCTCGAGCTCTCGCACGAGTTGAAAATGAACTCTTCGACTTCATTGGGTATACCGAGTCCCATCATTCGGCAGTGTTATTTTTAGAAACCTCTCAAAAGCCAGATGAGGGTGTTGTTGAATATGTTAGCAAAAAAAGCGGAGTAGATCCCTCAAATTTGCACCTATTATATGCACCTTCAACATCTTTAGCTGGTTCCGTGCAAATTGCCGCTCGAGTTGTGGAAACGGCTCTCCATAAATTTATGGAGTTGGGAATCAATCTTAAGTGGATTGTATCAGCTTGTGGAACTTGCCCAATAGCACCAGTGAAGAACGATGAAATGAAAGCAATGGGTGTGACTAACGACTGCATCCTCTTTACAGGGAATGTTACATTAAGTATGGATATACCTGATGGAAAGGAATCAGATTTTTTCAAATTATTTAAGAAAGCTCCTTCCAGTGCCTCCCCTTCTTATGGAAAACCGTTCTATAGCATTTTGAGTGATGTCGCTGGGGATTTTTATAAAATTGATAACGGATTATTTGCTCCAGCACAGATCACCATAATTAATCGGACTACAGGAAATATCTATACTGAGGGAAGTTTAAATCCAGAGAAATTAGACTTCTCGTGAGTATTTGAACCACATGATTTTTAATCAGTAAATCTAAGAAAAATATAATGAACAGTGAAGAATCCGATACAAATCCCTCTAATCCTTCCACTGATAAAGATGATGGATCAATTGGAGAATCTCCCAATTCTGAGGAACCGAAATCTACACATCCTTCTAATTTTCTTCCCGTATATCACGTGGGGTTGAAATTTCATACAATCCCGCTTGTAATTTCAATAATTATTTCAGGAGTAATTGCGTGGTATATTTCTTCTGTAGTTGGATTTGAAACGGTCATTCCGGAGGAAAATCCAGGTCAAGGATTGGTAAACGGATTAGTTTACACCACCTTTGCTGTTGTATCTAGTGTAATTATTTATTTTTTAGTCAAGAAAAAAGGAATGAATATACTGAGAATAATCATGAGTATTGCATTTTTATTTTTGACTTTTACTCTACTACTCTTCTTTGGAATCCTAATATTTCCAATATTAGGAACAAATGCTATTTTATATTATCTATTTATGGCGTTTTGCGTGATACTAGCTTTGGGTTTAACCTACTTATATTTTTCAGGCAAATTACCAAAAATTCCTAGGAACATATATGTACTCGCAATCGGCACAATGATCGGTGCATTTATGGGTTTTGCTATGCCCTTATGGACTACCATTGTTTTACTAGTTGGCGTGAGTATTTGGGACATTATAAGCGTGAAAAGAGGACCCATAAAAGGAATCATGGAAATAATGGGGCAAATTGAACCAGGTGAAGTGAGAAATCTCTCAAAAGAAGACTTTGATAATGCAGAAATTCAAATTGGGATTGGTGATATCGCATTTTATAGTATGCTTACATCAGGATGCTTGATTAACACCGGTAACACACTATTAACAGGAATCCAAATGACCCCATTAGGAAGTATTATCACGACAATTTTTGCTGCAATCGGGATTTTGATAGGTGCTTTCATTACGATTCGTGCATTGAGAAAAAATGCAATACTTCCAGGATTACCCTTATCGATACTAATAGGATTAGTCTTTGCAATCGTAAGCTATTTTATACTGATCAATATTCGATATTTTTATATTTATGTGGTGTAGTCGATTAACCAATTTTCGTAAAAACCGATTATTAGTTTTTTTAAACATGTGGGAGTTACTGGTATTATACTTTTCACGATAATAAATTGAGAAACTGGTGCCTATGAAGATAGAAAAAGCCTCTCCTGACCTCGAAGCGGAAGTTATATTTAAAGGATTATGTGCTCATTGCGGAGCTTGCAATTGCCCCCATATTCAATATCAGGAAAATGGTGAGCCAAAAATACTGGATGCGTGCAACGAAACCATTGGAAAATGTTACAACAGCTGCCCGAGAACTTCACTCAACATCCCCGAACTTGAGGGAAAAATGTTTGGAAAATCCCGAGAAGATGAATACTTGGGATATTATTCAAAAGCGGTTCTAATAAAATCCAAAACTCCCATTGTGAACACCCTCATCGAAATTGCGTTTAAAAATACCTTGGTCGATTCATATGTTGTTCCGAAAAATCAAAGTAAGAAACCTGTGAATAACGTTCCAATGATAATATCGAAAGCAAAAGATGCACCAGATCTAACAAGTCGAAATCTAGAATATACTGGTCCATTGATTACAGGAATTAATGAGGCTTATCTCTCAGGTTTAAAATCTGTTGGGCTTGTTGGTAATCCTTGTCATTTCCAAGGTCTTGCACAAATGTCAAATAATGATTTCCGAACGGATATTCAGATACAATCCTTGAAAATTGCTTTGATGTGTGCGGCGGGTGGTGCAACGGGATGTATGTATTGCCTTGATTATGCGGGAGAATTTTCAGATATTTCCATATCGGATACTGGACTTGAAAAAGGCCACGCAATCCTGCTTGTACGCACTACATTAGGTCAAAAAATCTTGGATCTCGCACTAAATGCAAAAAATATTGAAATTGTCAGTGAATCTCCCGAATTAGTAAAAATCCAAGATTTAGCTATGAAGAAGAAGAAAAATAATATCAAAAATCTCTTAAAACAACAAAACGGTAAAATTGGTTATTTGGAGTTAGACCTTAAAAATCTATCTGCGCTATTTTAGCTAATTCCATAACATTTTTGATTTAGGATTAATTGTTAGTTACATATTCAAGGGGAATATAACTATGAGTACACAACAAGAACTAGATGCTATGGCAAAAGAAATATCAAGTCTACGAAATTTACCTTATAGCATTAAAATTGAGAAAATCGAAGGCGAAAAATTGTATTGCCGAAGTTCGTGGGGAAACCACATCGTCTATATTAAGAAAAATGATAAGTATTACCTGGAATCTGAACTGTAATTCTTAAAAAAAATATTCCAATTGTTCTCCTATTTTATTTGGCTTATTTGGGACAATTATTAGATTCTCGACAATCCATTTTGATAATAAATGTTTGTATTTTGTAAATCTATTGTCCATTAAGATTATAGCGCCTTTATCTTCTAATTTTCTAATTGGGCGTCCTGCTGCTTGATTGGCACGTTTGATAGCTGGTTCCAAATATGCATAATTCCATCCCTTTCCTGGACCAAATTTTGTGTCATAGTAATCAATTTTAGCAGTAGTTCGAGGGGTAGGACGATGAAAAGGTAAACCAACTATAATTGAAGCGTTCATAAAATCCCCTGGAAAATCCTCTCCTTCGCTATTTCGTCCCCCACAAACTCCTAACAGCACTGCACCATGCCTTTTCGAAGATGCTTTGAAAGATTCGATAAGCATCGCATTTTCAGACGCTGAATTCTTCGCATCCTCAATGAAAACTTCCTTATTTGAAAAACGAATGAGATCTAATATTCCATTTTTTACTAAACTATTGAGAATGCCATATGTTGCACAAAAAATACCGATATTTTTTGGGGTGTTGAATAAAACCTCGGCTATCATTTCATTCATATTCTGAAAGGTCTCACTGGTCCGGTTACTTAATTTTGTGTTTAGTTGATCTAGAAGAATAACTTTGACATGATTTTTTGGAAAGGGACTACTGACTTCTACGATTTTCGTTTTTCGGTCTAATTGGGATAATCCAATAACTTGAGAATAGGTTTCTGCATTCAATGTTCCCGAACATGAACATGTAGCATAACTTTCAGCAAAAATTGGTTTCGAAATTTCAATGGGATCTAATGCCACAATTTCTAAATGAAAGGTCATTTCTCCCGATTTTTGATGGCTTGGAACAATACAAAAGAAATAATTGTCCTTGTCCATTACATCGATCAATTTTTCCATGAAATGGGTGATAGTGCCGATAAAATCGATAGGATTCATTCCCGCAGAAATTCTTTCATGGAGTAAACCTTCTCCATATTCTTTCAGATCTACAACAGCATCTAATAATTCACCCATATTACTAACTTGAATTTCTTTTGCGATTCTTTGAAGAACTTTACCTGGGAATAACTTCAGTTCCTCTTTTTTTACTTTAATTTGAAGTTTTTCTATTATGTCAATCCATGCGTCTACCAAACGAATGTAATCTATATGTGCATTGTTAGATCGCAATTCTTTTCGGGCCTGTTGTAAAGAATATGTGGTTAGGCGTGATGAATCAATATCTGCTAAGTAATCTGCAAGATTGTGGCATTCGTCCATTATAATAATAGTTTTACTTAAATCCTCAATTTTTGCTCCCCCGAGGAATGCATTTCGAATAAAAGGATTAAAAATCCATTGATAATTACAAACGATTACCTTGGCTTCTTCCATCAAGTACCTTGCTAAAAAATATGGGCATAATCCTTTTTCTCCACATAACTTGATTAATTCTTGAGCCTCATTACAAGTATTATGAATGATTTTACTCATTTTGGAATCATTCTTCAGTTTAGATACCTTGTTGAAGTATTTACAATTCCCATTTTTTCTTAGATCAGAGCAGATGTTCATAATATCTGTTGGACTGCCTTTAATTTTCTGTAAGGTTCGATGTATACACATTTCTTTTCTCCCCCTTAAGGAGACGGCACTTAATCCCAAACCCGTATTTTTATTTATTTCATTTATTTCCTCAATTACTCTGGCAGACTGGGTATGTGTTCGTGCTAAATACACTAATCTTAAGTCAGTTTTTATAATAATAGGAATTGCTGCAGCTAAATTGCAAATAGTTTTGCCCGTACCGTTTGGAGCGATAAAAAGGGAATGTTCTTGAGCCTGAAACGCTGTGTAAAGTGATTTAATAACGTCTTCTTGGTTTCTTCGATAGGAACTGTAGGGAAAAATATCACTGTAATCCATTGGTTCATGACCCTCTTTTTACATACAAATTACACAATGCACATGATTTAAATGTACTTAGCTCGACATTATCAAGCATTTTATTAAGATCCTAATGCTATCATATATAATAAGGGTGTGAAAATGCGACTAAACAGTAAATTCCTAGAGAATTATGGCATACTTTTGTCGTTCAGCGTGGTATTTTGGAGTTTTTATTTTGGAGCACTTTTCCAAGGATGGAACGCACTTTCTCTATTGATAATCCCCCTTTTTCAATATCTTTTCTTTGTTTGGTTACAGATTCTGCATATATTGACTACTCCTCATATAGTTGACCAATATCAAATCCAATTTCATAGTTTGGGAGATGAGAATAAGATCTCTCGATATAACTTCTATTGTTCCATAGTAGAGATTTCTCTAATAATCATAATGGGAATTGAAGCAAAATTTCATCCTCAACTAGTAAACTCACATTTTGTATTATATATTATTCCTATTGTGTTGGTGTATGTTTTCTCTACGTTTTTTAGTATGAATGACCTCATCGAAGATACAAGAATTGTAATAACAATTGTCGGGCAAGATCCCATTACGATTGTTCTGGATCAATCTCAAAAAAAGCGAATTTTTCGTGTTTCGGTTATCTCAATCATAGCTATATCTCTGCTATGGATAGGATCCGCTATTATGGGATATTTCAAAATATTAAGTTTTACAATTTTAATTCCAGCAACTACCGAAAAACTCTACGTGTCTCACCTATTAGTTCCAATAATAACTCTAGCATCAATTCATCCAATTGTGTTATTTTGTTCCACTCATCTTACAATCTTGAAAAATGCTATATTGTTAATACGCGAAAATTTAGATTTTTCAAAAATTATCTATTTCAATATCATTAAACATTATATATTGTTTCCTCGATTAATTATGGCTTGGTCGTAAAGTTTAGGAAGCTTCTGAGTCACTCTTTTCCACCGAAATTCGTTTACAACGCGATTATATGCATTTTCCCGTAATATGGTGGCATAATTAGGATATAATTTTATCATCTTCTCGACATCGGGATTTACTATGGATTTTGTGAGTTTCCTTATTGATTCTAAATCGCTTTTCAATGACGATTCAGACAATTTCTCTATCTTAATTACTGAAATCAAATCAGATATTGCACTCGCGAACATTTCTACTTCTTCTACATGCACCAAAATTCCTGTTGCTTTGGCTTTTGCCTTACTCACATCAAGGACAATTTCCTGTAATCCCCCGGTTTGGGAAGCTACTACAATATCCTTTGAAATACTTGCTTCTAAAGCAGTAATTCCAAACGGTTCCCAACGAGAAGGAGCACAATATATATCTGCAGCGAGATACATCAGATAAAATAAAGTGTTTACTCCACCAAAAATCATCCGCACATTATTTTTATACATTTTTATGCGCCCAAGATAGGATTCAATATCAGGAATGGAAAACTCGGTCGGGAGAACGGATAACACAAATTTAGCATCTGGATGATTCTTTAACACCAATGGAATAGCATCCAACAAGATATCAATTCCTTTTTGCTTAGATACTCTTCCGGTGGTAATAATTAAAGGTCCATCTTCATAGAAGTTTGCTAATTTTCCCCGATATATTCCATCCTTATCTTTAACAAAGGGGAAAAATGTTAGGGTTTCTTGCAAATACTCTCGAACTTTTTTAGAGGGGATAATTGGTTCTACTTCACTCATCTGGCTAAAACCTCTTGTTAATAAGAAATTCCGGAGATTATTTCGTGAATACCATGTAGTTTCACCGTTATCTAGTACTTTCAGTTCGTGTTCAAAATCAGTTTTAACGCTTTCAACCATGGAATTGTAATCCCAATCACATCCATTCCATGTAAAATCTATTTTGGGGAAAATCCATCCTCCTCCTAAGTTTCCCACCACATTTGATAAAGCATAATCTTCACTGACACTGGTAACTAAATCTGCAAAGAATACTCCAATTTTTTCTAATGTAGGCTCTAAAGCTTCTGAACCCTTGCACAGGCGATAAAATTCAGTTAAATCATATGTATTATGTTCTCCACCCACAAATACATCAAAATTTGTATTTTCCACCCCACATGCCAGTAAAAAATCTAAATTCAACCGAGGCCACGACATAAGATGAATGGTCAAGAGAGTAGGCACATCTTTATTCTCTTTAATTAGTGATTGTCTGCAACACATCAATGCAGGTACTCCGTGGTGATCATGACAATGAATTAAATGAGGGAGATCACTTGGTTTTTTGTGTAATGTATGTTGAATATAGAATTTCATCCCATGAGAGAATAGTACAAACTTTCCAGTAAGTGAATCTGGGCTGTATACGATTGGATCATTGAGAATCTTCGATGAAAACTCATTTTTACCGACCATCATGATAACAGTGATCCCATTAATTGAACCCTTAAAATATTCGATATGAATTTCTTCACTAGTATCTCCTAACCCAATTGTCAAGGCATCAAGCGAGAGTTTGGTTTCAATACCAAGTTTTTGAAGGCTCAACTTTTCGATTATTTCCGATTTTAAATGGACTCCATGAGATGGTATAAACAGCGTGATGTTGTATCGATTAGCAAGCCATTTGGTTTGGTTCGCAGGCACTTCACCTAAACCACCAACCTTAATTATTCCAGCGTATTCAAATGAAAACACCCAGAGATTTTGCATGTGTTTAACCCAGAGATTTATTATTGCTAATAACTTTATGTAGACTTAACTTCTAAATAATATATTCTAATTATTAAAAGAGAGATTATAACCATGAGTCATTTAAATGAAGAGAATCTCGCGTGTATACCTGCACGTGATTGTAAGTTAGTTTCTAATGAAGAAAAGATAAAACTCGTTAAAGATAAACACCCTTTGTTGATAGTAGGATTTCTAGGTGCCGGATTAGTCGGGAATATTGTTGCTTCTGAATTCGTAAATCAGCTGCAAATGGAACAGATCGGATTCGTTAACACAATAGATCTCCCACCCATTGCAATTTTTTATGATGGAATTCTCAAACATCCGTTTAGATTATATTACTCCGCGGAGAAAAACATCTTGGTAGCCCAGTGTGAAGTCCCCTTTAACAAATCTTCAACATACCAAGACCTTGCACGATTGCTTTCAGATTGGGCTTTAAAAATTGGGATTGATGAAGTGTGCACGATTCAAGGACTCTCTGGTCCTCAAGGCACATTTCCTCCGGAGAATCCTCCCGTGTATGTAGCTGCTGAAAAAGAAATTTTAGACCGATTGTTGCAAAAAAGCGGAGTGAAAATCCTTCCTCAAGGATTGGTACTAGGGCCAGAAGCAGCTTTATTGAATGAAGGCTTGAGTAATCGTCTAAATTGCTACGTACTTCTAGTACCGGTATCCCCACAAGTTCCTTCTCCTGATGGAGCAAGCAATATTATAAATGAACTTAATAAAATCTATTCTTTAAACTTAGAAACTTCGAAATTGATGGAAGACGCACAAAAAATAAAAGAGAAACTCGCCGAATTAAACCAGAAAACTCAACAACAGCACGGAGAAATGATTGAAATGAATAAATCGGAGCCCTCCCGGAATATTTATTTATAAATTTTTATAAATAGTGTGTTGGAACTAGTGGAAAATAGGGTAATGGGAATTGTGGAGATAAACCATATTATATTCATCATGATGCGTCAGAAATATTTGTCCAAATTGCAGGATAGAATCCAAAGATGTAAGTACAGAGTAAGGTACTTCCATACGTAAAAATTGGAATTATGAAGAAAAAAAACTGAAAAATTGCCGTGGTCTCTACTATCAACGCGGGGGATTGAACATTCTCATCCCATTTTTTTATGGACAGTATTCGCAAAATTAAAATCTTAGAATGTATAGAATCAACTATATTTACTTGTTAGGTAGAAATCAATGAATCAGAAAGCACTATCCGACTTGGAAGGAATATTCGTTAATTACCGTCGAAGTCGACACAGACAACATCTTAAGCATTCAATAGTAAAATTTCCCGGATACGAGACTCGAAACGCAGCTTTTGCACTGATCGGCAGAACTGTAGCATGGGATTCACCTGGAGGGAAAACTCTTAAAGGTAAAATCACTCGGGTTCATGGAAAAAATGGACAAGTTGTGGCTGTTTTTAAGAAAGCAGGATTACCCGGGCAAGCACTCGGAGAGACGGTTTACGTCGTGAAGTAAACTAATTTTTCTTATCCCATTCAATTCTATTTTTGAAATGCGTTAAATATCCAAATAAGGACGATTTTTAAACTTCTGTAAAAAAGAAGAAAAATTTAGATTATTTGAATGAGATATATTCGTAGGCTTTTGTTTTTGCTGGAAAACAATATTTTACATCCTGGAATTCTTTACGTAATTCGGAAACATCTGCTTTTACATCTTTAGGATTCTTGAGATCCACAACGACTTTCTTCATAATTTCTGCAATTGCTTCCATTTCTTTTTCTTTCATCCCAAGACGAGTAACTTCTGATACTCCCAATCGAATTCCTCCGGGATTCATGTAATCTCGATGATCTCGTGTTATGTCCCAAGGAAGTAAATTTCGATTAATAATAATATTTGCTTTCTCTAGTGTTTTTTCGATATCTCCACCCAACCCAATTGTTTTTTCAAAGTTGGTTATATCTGCGACAACTTGGTGGCTTTCAGTAAATCCTTTATGCTCACATAAAACTTTGAATCCACGTTCGTATAATGCTTGTGCAAAAGCTTTAGCATTTTTAATCACCTGTCCATGATAATTTTTTCCAAATTCTATCATTTCAGCAAGAGTTATAGCTAATCCAGCCACATTATGCAAGTGATGGTTTGAAAGCATTGCTGGAAATGCACATTTTTTCAACAATTCGGTTTCTTCTTTGTCCTCCGTATTGGACAGAACTATTCCGTGTTGGGGTCCTGGGAAAGTTTTATGAGTGCTACCAGTCATTATATTTGCCCCCTCTCTAAGAGGATCTTGGAAATATCCGGACCCTATTAATCCTAAAACATGAGCTGCGTCAAACATTACTTTTGCTCCTACCTCTCGAGCAACTTCGCTCAACTCTTTCACAGGATGGGGGAATAAGAACACCGATCCTCCAAACAATAACAACTTAGGTTCATGTTCTCGAATTATCGCTGCAGATTTTTCCACATCTATATTCATTTCTTCCCAATTAAAATTGAGGTATTGGATGTCAAGTCCATGAACGGCTCCTGCTGTTCCATTGATTAAATTTTTCGATACTCTTCCGAACTTGGGTCCATGCGATATATGACCACCACTTGGAATTGGCATACAACACATCACATCTCCCGGATCAGTATACGCGGTATAAGCAGTAAGATTTGCCACGACTCCAGAAATAGGACGAACATCTGCAAAATTCACTCGGAAATATTTTTTAGCAAGATCAATCGCCATCTCTTCTATTTGATCTAACCATTCGCAACCTGCGTAGACTCGTTCTCCCGGCCATCCTTCTGCATACCGATGGCTCAAATCAGAATTGCATGCTTCTTTACATTGGATAGAAGTGACATTTTCACTCGCAATTAGGGGGATCGCATTCTCAAATGCGTGATGATGCTCCACGAGAAGATCTTTGATTTTCTTAAGTGTGTTAGACATACCTAATATTTTCTGAGAAAACCCATAAAAACATTATGAATGTAATATTGGGATAGTCAGTAAAAGATAAACAAAAAGAGAGAATAGTTATTAATTTTAATTTTATTCATTAGAATTTCCATTTGAACCAGATTCAAACAACGCTCTAGCTTCAAAAATATTCAATTTTTCGCCTTTCTTCTTTTTCTCTAAGGCATCGTTAAGAGTCATCTCTTGAATCTGATGTTGCTGTTTCCTACTCAGTTTTCCGCCTGAAATTCGGGTGATCTTCCGCTTCTTCTGGGTAGATCGGATGTCTTTAAATTTCGTATGATAGATGTCGGCAGTAACTTTTGACTCAATAAACTCCGCTTGGATGCGATCTAACTCTTTCTTTTTCATGTCATTCTCTTTAAATAGTTCCATCATCAAAACGTGGTAGTTTTGACTTTCCTCGCTGTTCTTTTGGATTTCTTCATTAAATTTATCCAATTCCTTTCGGAGTTTAGTAATTTCCTTTTGAACTTTTAGTGAAGCCATACTGGCGTTTTTTTGTGCTTCTAATTCGGACTTACTCTGTTCTAATTTTTGAATTTGCTGGATGATTTCGTTTTCTTCTTTGATCTCCAATGTATCGGTAATAATTTTCTTTTCTAAGTGTCGAATTTGTCCGTCTACTTTTTTAAGGGTAGGGCCTTTACTGTTCTTCTCGGTCTTTTTTCGAGTTTCTTCGTCCTGTTTTGCCGATTTAAACTCATTTTTCAAATCTCGAAGTTTATTGTATAACTCTTTTTTATCATCTTTCAAGGTTTGAATGACAGCGTTCAGTTCGTCGCGTTTTGTTTTGTACTCAAATGCTCGTTCCCGGTTAGCTCTCCACTCATCTTCCAGTTGGCGTCTTTCTTGTCCTAAACGTTTCGTTTGTTGATTTAATTCATCGCGTTTTTCTTTTAGGACCTCAACGTCTTCAATCGATTCCAATTCAGCAGTGACTTGCACAGAAATCTGATCTTTGATTTGCTTCACGTTTATATTATTTCGCTTACTCATTTCAATTCAATAAAAATAGCCGATTTAGCCAATAATGTGCTGAGTTTTATTTTTATCCGATCGAATAAAAATTTTCTCGAATCACAGTAATAGGTAGTTGTCATTTATCATACAAATGAATTACTTTTTTGGGAATTCCGTGTTATCACCACCATATGGAAGAGAAAAGTAATACAATCCAAGACCAAGATCTTGTCTATATCTTGTATGATAATAAAAAACGGAAATGGTTACGAAAAGTAGAATCTGGTAAACAGTTCCATACAGATCGGGGATATTTGGATTACAATGATATTATTGGAAAAGAATTCGGCTCCATTGTCTTATCGAAACCTTATTATAATAAATTTTTCATTTTCAAACCGCTACCCTCTGACATTGTTGTAAATATGGAACGCGCGTCTCAAATCATCTATCCTGAAGACATTGGATTAATCCTCGTCTATACAGGAATCGGTCCTGGAAGCATAGTTGTTGAAGCAGGGACGGGATCCGGCTCTTTAACCGGAATTTTGGGGAAATACGTCCAACCTACCGGACACATACACACTTATGATGTTCGAGATTCAGCAATAAAACAAGCAAAAAAGAATATGAAGAAACTTGGTGTTTCAGATTTTGTTACTATTAAGAAAGGAGATTTATTGACAGAGGTAGAACACACCAATGTAGATGTTGTAGTTCTCGATCTCGCAACTCCTTGGTTAGCTATGGGAAAAGTGCATGGATTTTTAAAGAATTCAGGTGTAGTATGCTCATTTTCTCCAGTTATAGAACAGGTCATTAAGACCCATGCTGCGCTGAAAGAAAATCACTTTCATGATATTAAAACCTATGAATTGCTTAAACGTGAGATTCGAGTGAAAATTGATGCGACTCGACCAAATTCTCGAATGATTGGCCATACAGGTTACATCACCTTCGCACGAAAACTCGATCCCTTTGTACCCGAGAGAGAAGATAAAAAGGATTCAACCGATGAAAAATTTCTTTTTCCTATCGATTTTTAGTAATTACTCTTTTTTCTTTTTGCTCTGGAACTCAGTATAGGCTTCTTTGTATATTTTTGAATACGTATTATTTCGAATCACGCATCCCGTGACACTACCGATCCTCATCAATTCCGAACATTTAGAGCAAGCAATACAGACTTGTCTAGAGTCAATTATCCCATTTTTGAATAAATCAACAGGAAATTGAGGATACGCGAATGCCATCCTTCCAAAACCTGCAATATCAAATGAATTACGTGCGATTTCTCCCGCTGCAAAATTGGGTCCATATTGTCGAAACCATGAATAAGCAGTTCCTATGGTAATGAGCTGGGGATGATACCTGTGAACCTCTCGGAGAAGTCCAATTATTCTAGCATAGCTAAATAATGGGTGTTCAGGAGAATCGGGTCCATTAAATGCATTTTGAACAAAGGGTCTCGATAAATATGGATGGAAGTACGGATTTCCAGCTGAAAAACTCACTAATCGGACTCCATGGGTATATAATTGGTCCAATATCACATGCAAATCCTCTAGATCAAATGCTACAGGAGTTCCATTTTCATCCAATTTTTTGGTCGTAAATCCATTCGGTTGAGCTAATACATCAAATAAATTAATTCGCAAGGTGATAATAAGATCGGAAAACTCCTTGTTTGCTCTTTTCACAATATCTAAAAGAAATTTTCCCCGTTGTTCAATGAGTTCTCCTCCATATAAAGAAGAGGAACGAGTATATGCTCCTAATAATTCTGACACAAGGTACCCGTGACATGATTTAATATCTACTCCATCAAAACCCGCTTCGTTTGCAAGACCGATGACATCGAAGTAGTTTTCTTGGAGGTTATCTAAATATTCATCCGTGACTACTTCACCACTTTCTGGTGGAATATGCATCGCAGTATCTAATTCTGAATTTAATTTTGCACGAAGTGGATATCTTTCACTTCCAGGCTTGGAATATCTTCCTGAGTGTGTAAGTTGAAGTATTTTTAGCGGGTTTTGAAAGTGTACTTTCACCGAGGTATCATTTTGATCCAAGAGCTGAGATCTTCCTTCATCAAACGTTTTAATTAGTCCTTTAAATTTGGCAATGTTTTGATCTGAAATCATTAATTGATGCGGATTGGATCTACCTTCAGGAACTACAGCAGTTGCCTCAAACCATACTATTCCTGCTCCTGATTTTCCAAATCTCATATATCTATCATGTGTAAGCTGAGTCGGATCTCCAGTTTCCGTAGCGTCAAATCCTTCCATTGGGTGTATTGCAAGACGATTGGGAATACCGTGTGCTCCATTACGAATAGGTAGTTGTATGGGTTGAAATAACAGTGAAATCTCATCAGTGAATGCTAAATCTAAATTATATTTTTTAACATCTTTGTGAAGGTCCTCTATTGTTTTGTAAGAAAAATTCCCCATAGGAATACTAAAGAAACACCAATTGAAAAATATTTAAAATTATTGAGGTAAAAGTACATAATTACACAAGAATTACCAGAGATTCATAGACAAAAAAATATTGTCTCCCGAATTCATCTGAACAATAATATTATCTATTGTCTTATTGTTTTCAATGTGTAATTAATTTGAATGGAATTAAAAGAGGATTACATGTAATGGTACTAGATGATTTGGACACAGAAATTTTAAAATTACTGGAAAACGATGCTAGGATTTCTTATAGAAACATTTCGGAAAAATTAGATATCAGTGTTGGAACGGTTCATAACCGAATTGATAAATTGAAGAAACAGGGAATAATTAAAGGATATCTACTCCATTTAGACGATCAAAAATTGAATTACACATTGAAAGCTGTTATTTCTCTTGTTATCAAAGGAACAAAATTGAAAGACATTCTTAGCAAATTTTCTGAATTCCCCCAAGTTACAAGTGTATACAGCATTTCTGGTAGTGTATCTGCCGTATTGATCTGTAGATTTCAAAATATGGAAGATTTTCGTGATTTTACAAACATTCTAAATGAAGAAGAATCAATACAACAAATGGAAACAAATATCGTCCTAGATGTCTATAAAGAGGATTTCCATCATCTTCTGAGTAATTCCAGAAGTATTGATACTGAAGAATGAAGTGGTTACAATGCCCGTTAAATTAGAAACCTTCGTACTAAACACGCAACCGAAAGATATTGTTGATATTACATTGCAAATCAAAAAAGCTCTCGCTTCAACCCTGTTGAAAGATGGAATTGTATGTGTGTTCACTGCAAGTTCTACGAGCGCAATTTCCACAACGGAGTTTGAACCTGGATTAGTCCAAGGAGATATCCCTAAATTTCTCGAAAAAATCATTCCATATGATCGGGATTATGATCACCATAAGACATGGGGAGACCATAATGGTGGAGGTCATTTGAGGAGTTTTCTCTTACATCCGAGTTTAACAATCCCGTTTACAAATTCGAACCTTATTTTAGGCACATGGCAGCAGATTATTTTCTTGGAATGCGATGAAAAAAATCGCACAAGAACAGTTTATTGTCAGTTTCTCGGTGAATAGTGAAACTTCCAGTCCAAAATTCTTTCGTTGATAATTTTTTATGATACTCTCGAAACAATCCCAATTCTACAGATAACTTTAATTGGAGATGTTTTCTCCATAATACTACAATCCATAATTTCTCTTACCTAGGAAGTTCTCATTATGAAGTTTCTTGTCACTGGAGCGTTTCAATGTGGAAAATCTTTGCTGATACAAGCCTATGATAAAAACGCACTAAATATTGCTTCGATTGATAAGAATGGCTGGAATTGTACTGTTGGAATGGACGTGGGATCAACTCGCAGCAATGGTCTAGATATCACTCTCTTTGGTACTCCGGGACTATTACGTTTCAGTGCAATGAGAACTATCGTTGCAGAAGGATCGGATGGTGTTATCTTTCTTTTTGACGGACCTCATCCGGAAAAAGATGATGCCTCTCTGCAAATCCTGAATGAGATTAGACACGTTTTAGGCCGGGATATTCCAATTGTGTACGCCGTTAGTAAAAGTGACGATCCAAACTGTCGTTCTGTTGAAGTGGTGCGAGCGCAGAATTATCTTGGTTCACATGCTATAATATTCAAAATTAGTGCTTTAACAGGGGAAAATATCAAGGTTCCCATAGATGAATTAGCTCATCAAGTTAAACAATCCATGTCGCCGATAGTGAGTAAAATATGTTTATTTGAGGGTGATATACAAGGATTGAAACAAGAGCTTGGAAAAACTACCGAAGAAATTTTGGATCTCTTAAATGCAATGGAACTTAGAGGAATTATTACGCTTGATAGATTAAATAAGTCATTTAAAATAATGGAAATTGCGAAATTTTTCACCGAATAACATCGACATAATTCATATTCATTTTTTCTTCTGAAATATAATTTTTTAACATAAAAAAAATCTGCCAAAATCGTGTTCTCTTAAAAATTACCCACGTTTTATCCAAAATGTTCTCTAATTTTGATGATAGAAAAACTATAAAAATTTGCTATTTGGTTAGATCTATAATATGTACAAGACTCATATGATAATGAATTCTGCCCCTTTTTCGATTAAGAGCGTAATTCGTCTTAAAATGAACTTGAATGGGGTGTTGGACTCAATTTTCCTATGTCTTTACTTATGGACTTTTTCCCACATCCGACAAAAAATGGGCTACTTTTTGGAAATTCGAGCGCTATATTTTACCGGATTCATAAAAACATTTAAATAACAGAATAAACCATACATCTATTAATAGCCTTTATCATATGATGGAAGGTTATTTATCGGAGGATATTAAAAATGGCAAAAAGACGTAGAGTATTTGCTTGGAGCCCACTTCGTGAATTAATGAAGAAAGCGGGTGCAGAAATCGTATCACGTGATGCAGTTGAACAATTATTGTTCTACCTTGAAGAACGTGCAAAGAAATTGACCGCTTCAGCATTGAAACTTGCGAAACACTCTAAGAGAAAGAAAATTACCCAAGATGACATGAAATTAGCTATAGAAATGCTGTAAGAAAGAATACCGAAGAAATTTTCTACGGATTCAGCATTTCAGTTTAGCTAGTTAATTCATCAAAAACAATCTATTTTTTTATTTAAAATGACTTCATTTTCACTTTGAATTGATCTTTTTGTTTCTTGAATTTTTCTGTTCGGAACATATGTTTATTTCCGCTATCCTCGATTATTTCACCATAGTCTTTCACAATTTTCTTCAAAAAAGCTTTTGTATCTGAATTGGGAATATCGGTTTGGAAATTCATTTTTTCTGCAAGTTCTCGTTTATTTTTAATCTTCTCAATTCCCAAGTTAGAAAATGGAATTGTTATTGCATGAACATACCAAGTTGGGGCTTTTTCGTCATCCGTATGCACCCGTACAATCATATTTCCAGCTTTTTCCTCTTTTAACTTCATATCCAATACTTTTTTTCGAGATCGAATTGTGCGAATCGTGATGATTACTTTCAAATTATCTCCCTTCACACATTCTTTCATATAGCTTTTATATCTGTCTTCTGATGTAGTGACCATGTGCATCTACTCTTGGATTTTTGTTAAAAACTTAATAAGATGAAAATAAATCCGTTACTCCTTAGTATTAATAATCCTATAAAATTACTATGGATTACTTAAAGTGATGGAAAAGATGTCTTATGACGAAAAAAAATTAGTAGCGAAACTGATGGAATTGAAACAAGATCTGTTTGATATTGTCGAGAGGAAATATGAAGCAATTGAAAACATACAAGAAGAAATACGACATCTTGAAAATCGAATGAAAGAAATTGATAAACTAATCGGAATTAACAACATTATGGATGCGGAATCATTTCTTGAACGAATGAAAGATGAACCTGTTGAAAATGTCGAAGATACTAGAACAATTTTCTCTCCCACAGACTCTAATCAACCTCTTATTAAAATGAAATATGATGGGAACCAGTTGGAAATATCAATCATCAAACCTGAGAAAATACGAATAAAAAAAGAAAGCTCTGAGTTCATTGAACATATTTTACAACCATTATTTCCATTGAAAGAAAAAGAAAAAGAGATGGAAGTTGTCGTAGATAAGCAAAATGATTTAGGGATGATAACAAAATTACTCATTAAGAATCTCTACAAAGCAGAAAACATTGACGAAGTGTTCAAGGTCTTTCAAGACTTAATTGATCATGATAGGTGACATATATTTTTTATCGCTTTATAGAAGCAAAATCCATCAAGTTTTAAGTAGCACGATTAATAATACTTATAAAATTCAAAAAAAAACATCAATAGGGTGAATAAGTTGACAGATAAAAAATCTAAATGGCTCATATTGCCACAACCACATAGTTCATTTAATGATGATGAAGTCGAGCACGCATTACTCGATAAAGCAAGGGAACTGTTGGGCGAAGAATCTGCGGGATTATCCTATATGCTTCTTTCGGGGAATTTCTTTGAAACGAAGGGGTATGCTTATTCTGCAATCAGAGATTGGAGAGGCGCCGCAAAACCTAGTATATCTAATAAAAAGAAACCCTTATTAGACGCAACTTTTGCTTGTTTATCTGTTTATCTTGGTAGTTTAGTGAGTTTTCAAGTAGATTTCTTTTTCGCGTATGATGAGATTAAAAAAATCCTCATGGCAGCCGACAGAGAGGATCTCTGGATAATAATCGAAGAAAAATTACCATTTGTGAGTTTACCTCCACAAGAGATGTTTCCAGGAAACTTAAAATCCCCGATTTCACCATATTATGTAATTAAACAAGATGAAGAACTAGTTTTGGGTGAATTATACCCATCAGTTCACTTATCAAAAATAGTCACAAATCTGAAATCTCGATTCTTCTGCTTTTTCTCATATGAAGGTTATACTTGTTTTGCGTTCTTCAATGTATTACCCCTAAGTGCAAAGTTCGGTTTTGGGAAAAGACCTCGAGAATTTACTGGAACGCCTTCAAGTAAAAATTTAGTTAATTATGTAAACAGCACCACCAATCTAAAGGATCTATTCGTCGGTTTAATTCATAGCCATAATTCAAGTATGTTAGAACAATTCTTAATTCCCGATTATGAGTCCTTACTGAACAAATTATTAGAAATGGAGGATTTTTAGAGGAGGAATTATCATGGTAAACATTGGATTACTAGGTGCTGTTTCTGTTGGTAAGACTACTCTACTTCGTCTTTTTGTCTTATATGTCAAAAAAAATAAAATTGATTCTATTGACGGAGGTAAATCTTGCACGGTGATCAAACATGACTTCTCGGGTGAAGCAGTTTTGAATCCGGATGCATCCGATAAAGAGACAAAAACTATCCATCCAAATCGTGTGATTTTTAAAGAAGATGATACAGGAAAGAACCATACACTATTCGCTCCTGGAGGAGATCGATCACGTGCAGTTGTTCGTATGGGTATTATCACGATTAGTAGGATTGCAAAACAAATAGTAGCAGTTTTTGCATGTGATCGCCCTATTGAAGAACAATTTGAATTTTTCAATGATGTCAGGTATTTTCCTAAAGAAATCTATGTATGTTTTAATAAGTTCGACCTAATTGAAGTAGAAGATAAAGACGCCTATCTTAATGAGATTCAAGAAAAAGTTAACGATTTCTTTACAAAGAGAAAAATCATCGTTCGGGAATTTTATAGAACTTGTGCAGAAACCAATGAAGAATATACTAGTTACAATGATAATGCTGCAAAAATGATGCTGCAGATTGCAGTTGAGAACTTAAATTAACTCTTTCTTTTTAATATTATATTTTTTTCATAACCATAGTCTCTATTGTCTCTAGAATTTCTTGAGCCCAAAGATCATACATTTTACCGGAAAAATGCAATTGGTCATCTGCATACATGGAGGAGTCTAATCCTTCATATCTAGTTATTCTAGTTATGTCAACATATCTTGTTCCCATTTGTGACGATGCGTGACGATTAATTTGATTTAATGCATCAATTTCTTGTTGAGTAATGATTTTTGCACATCCACATATTGCTGGGCTTAAACTATAATCGGGTATCGAAATTATTATCACATTCTGATAACCATACGTCAATGAAGACGCAAAATTGAGTAGGATTGTAAAATTGGATTCATATATTTCAGGTAAAATACCTTGAAATTGATCATTTACTCCTATTAATAAAGCAACGATGTCGTATGTTGAATTAACCTGAGTGGTTAGGACATTTTGTAGTAAATCATGAGACGTCCATCCAGTTTTAGCAATGATGTCCATTTTGGTTATGTTAAGATCTCGATTCGTAGCCAGGTCTCGTAATTGAAATGGCCAACTATCACTAGTTGGGACCGATTCTCCTATTGTATAGGAATCTCCTAAAGCTAAGAAAGAGATATTGTTTGGATCTATCGTAGCTGGTGCCTCCCTAAAAATTAAGTATGCTGTGGTACCTAACCCCCCTGCAACTATACCGATCAAGACAACCGATAGAATAATTTTGCCCCGTATATTCAACTTGCTAATAATAAAAGAAAACCAGAATTTGATATTGTTGCATTTATATTAAAAGAAATTGCGAAAAACTAGTTAATTCCAATTAGTTATTGTGTACCATTGATTTTTTTGACACATTCAGCATATTTCTTCTTTACACGATCAGCATGCTGCAGGTGACCGCCTTTTTTAAAATATTTGTATGCTTCTTCGTAAAATTTCTTAGATTTATCGTATTCCATAACCGTGAGGTGTTGATCTGCCAGCGATTCAGAAAGTTGCCCCCTCCGTACCATAAAGTCGTCTTCCGCCATTATTTTTATGCCAAGTTTTCTTCTTGTTTGAATTAACTTTTCCTTTCTTTAATTCTTTTCC
>SDNX01000047.1 GCA_004524545.1 Promethearchaeota archaeon | reverse complement strand
TACTATATCCCTAGCTTCTGATGTATCAATTTTAACCAAAGAAATGTGAGGAATGTAGGTAGGAAAGTGCTTTTCTAATTGCGGAAATTCATTAAGACTTTTGGTGAAGATTGATTCGAGAGTTTTTGTTTCATCAAAAACCTGAGCAAAAATTATCCTCTCAAAACAATTAATTCCTTGTATTTTGATATCGAATGGGTTGAATTCTTGTAAAAATTCTTTCATTTTTTTTATTATCCTTTCAGTATTTACTTGATCTTGCCAACCGAATTCATTCAATGTAATATGGAAATAGTTGGGGTGAAAATACGTTTGTCGTCTATCAGCAATTTCCAAATCTGCTTGGATTATTTGAAGAGGCTCCCACAGTTTAGGGGCAATTTTTACTATTGATGCTATAAAAGGTGGATTTTGTATGTCATAAAATCTGCGTCCTTGATACAGAAGAGTATCATCAGATTCATATAATCTCTCAGTTTCTAATTTCTTGCTATAAACCTTCCAATTTTCATTCAATACAGAAACTTGAGATTTCATTTAATTTTTCCTCCAATATTTGGTTTGAGTTAACTTCGCTAGATAGTTTCCATCAGCTTCAGCATATATAATCTCGCAAATCCATCCAGTCTTTTCACAGAATTCTTTTAATTTATCCGGATCTACATGGAGTAAACTAAAATCTGGACCAATATTCTCTTTATATTCAAAGTGAGACACTACTTCCCCGAAATATCCTCCCGTCTCACTTTTTTTTTGTTGATAAGCTATACTTTCTGGAGTTTTTTGCAATCGTAAATCTATTGAATCCAGGATTATCTGGCCATCCCGATTCAAGAGTGTTTTTGCATGGATAAGGAATCTTTCTAATCCCTCTAAATCCTGAACGTTTCCTATACTTCGCCCATAGAGAAGGATAGTATCAAATCCTGATTCAGAAAACTCAAACAGATCCATACACCGCACTATTTTAACACCTCGTTGTTGCATGATCTCGCATGCAATAGGATTAATTTCGACTGCTGTTATGTTAAATTCACGATTCTGAAGAACTAATGAATCAGCACCAACTCCTGCACCTAAATCTACAACTTTTCCTTTACATTTATTAAGTGCACGTCTTTCAATAGCAGGAAAGTTCTCTTGTCTTCTGAAGAATGGTTTTACACTCATTTCAGTTCGGTATTCATCATCTCTCACAATAACTATAGGAATATCCACACCGTGATAATAGTAATTTTCCAGCGCTAGTCCAAATGGGACCATCGCTTCTCGCATATCCATACATACACACAAGAATCATGCAAATAAAAAATTAAGTTTCAGGAGAAGAACTATTGATTTTTTTTGAAATTCTGATTAACCGACTATTTCTGAGTCAACTGCATCAAGTAATTTCCTTGTTCATCTGAATATAGAAATTTAGAATTCCATCCTGTTTCTTCACAATATTTATTCAAAGTATCGGGATCTACATGTAATAATCCGAAATTTGGACCTATAATATCTTTATATTCAAATCTAACTACAATTTCTCCAAAATATCTTCCCATTTCTATGCTTTTTTGTTGATAATTTAAATGGATTTGATTAGAAGTTTTCCGAATATCCACAGAATCTAGAATAATTTGCCCATCTTTATTCAATATTATTTTTGCATGGAGAAGAAATGTCTTTAATCCATCAAGGATTTGAACGTTTCCGATACTTCGCCCGAATAGCAAAATTGTATCATATCCTGTTTCATTAAACTCGAATAGATCCTTGCAGTGGACTTTCTTTACTCCCCGCTTTTTCATTATTTCGCATGCAGTTGGGTTGATTTCTACCGCAGTGACATCAAATCCACGATTTTGTAAATCTAAACAATCTGCTCCAACCCCTGCACTCAGATCTACCACTTTTCCTTTGCATGCTTTAATCGCTTCTTTTTCTATGTTAGAGAATTTTTCACGAGTTCTGAAGTATTGTTTGACACTCATTTCATCTCGATAACTATCATCCCTCACAATTATTACAGGAACGTCTTCCCCACCATAGTAAAAATCGTTTAATGCATGACCATAAGGATCCATTGCTGTTCGCATGGTCATAGAGTACAGATAGCTTGTGTAGTAATAAATTATTCTATGACATCTATTGATTCAAAATTTCTCTCTATCCCAAAATTTCTCGAATCTTCTTTAGCAACTGTATACGTTCAATAGGCTTAGTAATAAAAGCCTCTTGATCTTTCACGGTGTTTTCATCTCCGGCGTACCCTGAGATATATAGAACTTTCATTTTAGGATCAATCTCAAGGAATTTTGAAACTACTTCCACCCCTCCCATAATGGGCATAATCACATCGGTAATTATCAAGTCGATTTTATCCAATAAATGAGAATAATTCAAGATTGCACTTTGTCCATTTTCGGCTTGCCAAACTGTATATCCTTCATTTGAAAGAATTTGATAAATTATCTTTCTGACTGCTTCTTCATCTTCGATAAGTAAAAGGCACTCGGAACCTTTCCAATCTGATCTCTTGATAACTGGTTCTATTTCTTCGCTAACTGCATTTAATTTTAATGGGAAATGAATGAAAAATTTAGAACCCTGACCTAATTCACTCTCAACTCGAATTTCTCCTTTACTTTGAGCAATAATTCCGTATACTGTAGCAAGACCTAAGCCGGTTCCTTTTGCCTTTGTAGTGAAAAACGGCTCAAAAAGTCGTCTTTTAGTCTGTTCATCCATGCCAACTCCGGAATCAGCAATAGAAAAACTGCCAAAATACTTCAACTGACTACCCAAATGTTGGGATTCCACAAAAGACGTGATTTTCAGAACACCCCCATCAAGCATGGCTTCTTTTGCATTAATAACGAGATTTAGAATAACTTGCTCAAGTTGAATTTTATCCACTTTTATGGTTATTGGTTGATTATGGAGTTTTATGTCAAGTTGTATGTTTTCTGGTAAGATTCGTCTGACCATATTTTCCATTTCTTGAAGTACATTGTTCAAATTCACCATACTCGGTTTGAGAAGTTGTTTTTTACTAAATGCTAGAAGTTGGCGGGTAAGTCCTGCTGCTCGATTGCTTGCTTTTATGATCTCCGAAAGAGAATCCCGGGTAGATTCGTCAATCATATCATGCTGAAGTAGTTGAGCAGTTCCCATTATCACTGTAAGGATATTATTGAAATCATGAGAGATTCCCCCCGCGAGTCTACCCATTGCTTCCATTTTTTGAGAATGCTGTAATTGTTCTTGTAAGGTTATTTTCTCGGTGATGTCTTCTTTTAATCCAAGATAATGGGTAATATTTCCTTCTGAATTAAAAATCGGACTGATAGTAGCATTTTCCCAGAAAAATTCCCCATTTTTCTTCACATTACGAAACATTCCTTTCCATATTTCTCCGCGATTAATGAGATCCCACATTTGTGAGTATTCTTTTTGAGTGGTGTATCCACTCTTTAGCACCCTAGGATTTCTTCCAATCAATTCTTCATGCCGATATCCGGTTATGTCGCAAAATTTTGGATTAACATATTCGATAACCCCATTTGTATCTGTGATTACAATAGAAATAGGACTTTGTTCTGTAGCGTTGAAAAGTTTGTTTAATTCCATTTCATTTCTTTTCTGAAGACTGATATCCTCTAAATAAACAACGTTATGAAACTCATTATTTAATTCAAAAATATTGACTGTAATATTTGCAGGAAAACTTGTGCCATTTTTTCTAATTAAAATGCTTTCCAACTGTGCACGACCTTTCGATTTTAATAATTCTTTTGTTTTGTTGAAAAAGGAATCTGATTTCAACTCCTCACAAAATTCCCATGCATCTAGTTGGAGAATTTCATCTTTTGTGTAACCTAAATAATCACATGCCGCTTTATTAGCATAAGTGACAAGCCCTTTACTAGCGAATATTAATATTGGAATGCTGCTGTTATCCACAGAAAACTGAGTTAGATGATATTTTCGTTCATTTTCTTTCAGTTTGGTAATGTCATTAATAAATAAAGCAATCCATTGAACTTCTTCATCAGAATCGAAGATCGGAAACATTCTGAATTGAAGAACCAAATGAGGATAGGAACCAACGAATTCCAACGTTGTTTTTTCTTTGATTATTTTCTCAAAAATTGAAGTCCTATTAGCAGCATGTTCAGGATTAAAACCATTTGGGAAAAGATCAAGTATGTTTTTACCGATTGCGTCTTTCAATGGTAATCGTAAGGCTGTTGCACAACCCGCATTTAAATCGATAATTTTGCCATTCCGATCCAATAATGCTATTGGATCAGTAGGAGCATTTAATAAAATCCTTGCTTTTCGCTCACTCTCTTCAAATTTTTCCCTTAAATCGACTTCTTCCGTAACAAATAAAACTATTCCCCCAATGTAAGTCTCCTCACCCGAAATTGAAATCGGAAATTTTATTTCCTTCATCCAAGAGGTTCTTCCATCTTTATCGGTATGGGGATGGGGAGGAATAAATATTGGGTGTTTCTCTTTTAAAATTTCTTTATCATATGCACGCATCTCTTCGGCAGTTTTTTGGTTAAAAAAAGTGCCAACTTCAGATCCAATAAAATCCTTATCACCATAATTTTTTATAAATTCGTGAACGGGGGGATTTCCATATATATATTTTCCGTTTTTATCTTTGATATAAGCTAAAAATGGTCCATGTTCCATAAAAGACTTAAATTTAATTTCAGAAGTTGCCAATCTCTCTTTTAGATACAATTCACTAATATTTCTTGCATATAATGCAACTTTATCGATCTCTTCATCCTCATTGAGAAGAGGGTAATATTCGACATCATACATATTATGGAGGAATTCGACTTGAAAATTCACTGATTTTTTGTTTTTGACCACATCTTCAAATTTATAGATATTTTCAATGCCATATTCCTCTAATAATGAATCAGCATTCTTCCCAATTAATTTATCAGCACTAATTTTAGTTTCTCGGATCGCTGCATCATTAATTTCAAGAATTTTGCCATCTCTATTGAAAATTACCATAGGTACGGTATTGGGAGCGTAAAGAAGTGAATTTGTTTGTCGTTCACTAACGTGTAGTTTTTGTTCCATTGCATCTTTTAATTCAGTGATGTCAACGAAAAATCCCACGTAAAAATGTTCGATCACTTCAAGATTGTATTTGATATATTTTTTTGACCCGGTTTTACAATGGACTTCTATTTCCATAGGATCGAAATTCGTGTTGTTTTTTTGTGATTCTTTAAAGCGCTTGTTCCATTCGGTTTTAAGAGATTCTCGGATGTCTTCAATAGGGATGCAGAGATTCCACCAATCATCAACTATCTTGATATCATCAGCAGTAAAGCCAAAGGTCTCGGTGAATTTTTTATTAAAGGTAACAGATTTATCCAAATCATTATATATTGCAGTCGGGATAGGTACCGAATCATAAATACGGATAATATCAATTGTTGAGGAAGAAGGAATGTCTAATACTTCTTCTTCTAAATTGTCTCGTGATTTCTTCTTTTTCATAGAACTCACTATATAAAGCAGTTAAGCGTTTGGATCTGCTATAAAGATTATCTTAAATATGACGAATGATCAAGTATAGTTGAATAATAAGGTCGAATATGATGAGAAAACTGCAAAAGATCAGCTTATGTGACAAATTCACACAGGTCAAGCACCCTTGGAAGCCAGTAATCGTTGGAGAGTTGAATGACCACGCAGTAAAAATAGTAAAAGTGAAAGGAGAATTTCCTTGGCATTTCCATGAAAATGAAGATGAATTATTTTTTGTAATTAAGGGGGAAATGGTTATTCAAACAAGAGAAAATAACTATCATTTGAAGAAAGATGAATTCATCATCGTACCAAGAGGTATTGAACATCGCCCTACCGCAGAAATAGAAGCACAAGTGATGCTGTTGGAGCCTAAAACAACACTGAATACTGGAAATATTTCTAATGAATTTACACATTCTGATGTTCAATCAATCTAAAGAAAGAAAAGAAATTAGGGTATTATTGTAATAGTTTCATTCAGAATCAGGTAACACGAATACTTGTCCACAATTTTCACAATATACGTATTCTCTACTCTGAGCTAATTGATTCATTCTCCCAGAAAATGGGGAACCGCAATTTGTACAGTGCAGTTTCGCATCGGCTTTTACAACAACTACTTGACTTGTTGCAGTTGGAGGGGCCGGTCTTTTGAATACTACTTGCCTTTCAATGAACTGTTCACTTTTTAGATATTCTTTGGGATACGCACGTTTTAGAATCCATTTAATATTATCAACACCGTGATCCCAATGCTTGTCTACTTCTTTAGGTTTCGCTACCGCAACTATACTCAATTTAAGTCCCAGATAGAGCAGATAGTGAATAATTACAGTCACAATTAGTGAAAATTTCACAATTTCCAAAGCGAACTGAAATACTCCATAGACGATTCCCCAAGCTAGTAAGCATAATAAGAAAATCCCAATGCCTGCAAAAATCTGGGCTACAGTATCTAGTGCAACAAACCATGCAATAAAATCTTGGAAGTGTTGGTAAAGGTAATCCCACCAAGGAGGAAAAGTGTATTGTCCCATTGCCATTTTTTTAAACCTTTTAACTTATGTTATGATCTACTTATTGCATGATTTATACTAAAAAAATTTCAAGGGCAAATGTTAGCATAATTCTATGACACTCGACAAAACTATCGTCTATTTTTTAGCTTTTGAAGATGAAATCTTAAAATTTACTCCAATTGTATTAACTTCATGCATCGTTTTCAAGATGAAAATTTAGATATTGAAGACCGAGTAAAGGATTTAATAAATCAGTTAACACTTGATGAAAAACTGACTTTGTTTCCAGGCGTGCGAGCTTGGTGGACTAGAAAAATAAAACGGTTATCCTTCCCAAATATGGGGATGTCAGATGGACCAAATGGAGTTTCTCTGCATTCTTCAGGTTTTCGGAAATGCACTCAGTTTCCAGTTACAAAATGTCTTGCAGCTACATGGAACACAAATTTAGCAGAGAAAACTGGTATAGCAATGGCCGAAGAAGTTCGTGCAGTAAATAAACACATCCTACTTGCTCCTGGTATTAATATTGACAGAACTCCTCTTAATGGGAGAACTTTCGAATATTTTTCTGAGGATCCTTTTCTTGTGAAGGAGATGACGAAACCTTTTGTAAATGGAGTCCAAAGTCAAAAAATTGCTGCCTGCGTGAAACATTATGTGGCAAACAACCAAGAACATGAGAGGTTTAAAGTCAGCGCTGAAATTGATAAAAGGACATTACATGAAATTTATTTAAGAGCATTTGAGGATGTAGTTAAAAAAGCTAATCCATGGTCCATAATGGCATGCTACAACAAAGTAAATGGAATTTACGGATGCGAGAACCCATATATTTTACAAAACGTGTTATTTGATAAATGGGGATTTCAAGGTTTTGTGATGTCTGATTGGTTTGCGACTCGTTATACTTCTACTGAAGGTTGTATTACAGCTGGACTAAGTTTGGAAATGCCTACGCCAATTGTATACAAAAGGAAATTACTAAAGAAGGGATTAAATGAGGGAAAATTTACCGAACAGCGTTTAGATGAGCTCCTTAAAATGATGCTTAGAATTATGTTTAAAACGGGTGTGTTCAGCAAGAATCCTCCAAAAGGCAGTCGTAATACTCCAGAACATCAGAATCTTGCGCAAAAAATTGCTGAAGAGGGTATTGTACTTCTGAAAAATGAAGGAATATTGCCTCTAGATCCTAATAAAAAGATCAAAATTGCAGTAAGGGGAAGAAATACAAAGAAAAAAATGGGCAGGTTAGGGTATGGGGGTAGCTCTGCGGTGGTTCCTCCCTTTGAGATTACACCTTTTGAAGGATTACTATCATTCCCAAATGTAGAAATCGTGAAAGATCCAAAAGAAGCAGATTATGTGATAATATTCACCGAAATAAACCATGATAAACACGAAGATGCAGAGAATTCGGATCGTCTTCAAATAGAAATGCCAACAGAAGAAGAAAATATGATTAATGAAACGAAAAAACTGAATTCAAACACGATTGTGGTCTTAATTAATGGTAGTCCAATAGCAATGGATAACTGGATTAATGGGATCCCTGCTATCGTTGAAGCATGGTATCCGGGCATGATGGGAGGGAATGCAATTGCCAATATTTTATTCGGTCATATCAATCCATCTGGAAAACTACCAATCACATTTCCCAAGAAAATCCGAGATAGTCCAGCCCATAAAACTCCTGCTACTTACCCAGGAACAGACAAAGTCATGTATGAAGAAGGAATATTTGTGGGATATCGGCATTATGATGAAAATAACATCGATCCATTATTTCCATTTGGATTTGGGTTATCTTACACAACATTCGAGTTGACAAAATGTGAATTGAGTAAAGAATCCTTAACGGATGATGATATGCTTATAATTACAGTAGGTGTTAAGAATACTGGAGAATTTTCAGGAGCGGAAGTAGTTCAAATATATGCTACCGATATCGAATCAAGTGTAGAAAGACCACCTAAGGAACTAGTTGGATTTGGAAAAATATTTCTAAACCCAAATGAGGAAAAAACAATGGAAATTCTTGTGAAAATAAAAGATTTTGCATTCTATGATGTGAATTTAGAAGATTGGAAGGTAGAACCAGGAAAATTCAAAATTTTAATCGGTACATCCTCTCGATCGATACAGTTTGAAAGAGTCGTGGACGTGCAGTAGAGTTAAAATCTTTTTTATTTTTTTCACTTTCCTTTTTGTCGATTTAAGTTTTCAAATTTTGAATGAAAAAAAGAACGAAACTTTTTTTACGGTTATTTTTTACATATAATCAATTTACGTGCCTTTGGTAATATGATTACATTTCCATCAGTAGAAATAATCTTTATATACTTCCAAAGAAAAACGAAGATCATTAAAAAATCGAGGATCCAAAATGTCAGAATTAACAATTGAACCCGAGATGCCCGAAGAAAAACTAAAAGAACTACCCTTGGAACGTCAACCTCCTAAAGGAAGATTAGATTGGGTAGATATGACCCGGGGATTCGTTATGTTATATTTTATCGTTACAATTTCATTCCCCGGAGATAGTTCAATCGGAGCGTACCTCCAAGGTATTCCAATAATAGGTGGGTTGTTTATGCATGCCGCTGCTGAGACAGGACGAGTTACAGCATTTGATTTGGGAACGCCCCTATTCATCTTTATTCTTGGCTTTACAATGCCAATTTCCTTCAGGAAACGCAAGGAAGAAAAAGGGAACAATGCGGCGGTTAAATATATTCTATTCCGATATTTGATCTTGTTCGTATTGGGATTCGTAATTGCAAACTTCGGGTTAGATTTTGCGAAATATTACTCATTTCCTTTTGATAGCCAATTCCTTTATCAAGGGAATGTTCCACTAGTGCACCGTCCGATTCTGTTTATAATTAATTGGGATGTTATTTTCACCATAGCAATTTCTGGATTAATCGGTTTCTTGTTTATGGGTGTGAGAAATACAAAATACAGATTTTTCCTCGGTTATGGTTGGCTTTTTTTATACCAATTCGGATTATCCTCCACTACTTTTCAGATCTACGCTCTTCAGTCAGAATATGGGGGATTTTTTAGTGCGTTATTTGGATATGGTTCAATTGCGATTATTGCAACAGCCATGGGAGACTATATTTTCTTCTCAGATACAGTAGCTACCAAGAAAATGAAAGGTTTATTAGTTTTTGGAGCAATTAATTTCGTAGTTCCCTTAGTTTTCTATCTTCCAATAGCTAACGTCCAATTACAATTCTTTATCGAAGGTTTTCCAATAAGTTGGCAGTTAGCCAACTTCTCGTTCGTACTAACAGCAATTGGAATGGCAAGTATGGTCTTATGGGGATTCCAGGAAATTAACGCACGATTTAAAAAGAATGCACCCTGGTTAAGAATGTTCGGAATGAGCAGTTTTTTCCTTTACTTCATAGTTCGGATTCCAGATACTCTCTTTCAAATTATCACAACGAGTGTATTGAATCTCGATTATGTAACTCAAATTCCATGGTGGCTTTCATTATCGTGGGCTGTCGTTGTTATCACATATAGTATAGTAACAGCATGGATATTGAGAAAGAAAAATAAACAAATATCTACAGTCAAATCTAGCCTAATCTTCCTAGTTGCAATAATTGGAATTTTACTTATTGTTATTGTATTAGAATTGACCGTGGGATTAGGTTATCTAGCAATATTCAATTAATTCATTTTTATCTTTATTTTTTTGATACATCTCTAATGAGTGGACTGTAGGTCTAGTGATATATCAAAATAAGACCTTAAGAATACAAAGAAAAATAAAATGCGAATTTTTGTGAAAATTTAGTTCAGAACTCCAGTTTTACCTTCTACAGAAATGACTTCATGCACCTGGTACTGATTTGGACCATATATAATCGGTTTCACATTGCTTCTTCCCATTTTTGCTCCAGTTAGCATAGCCATTATTTGTGCAAGGAACCAATCTAATGAAAATTTGTATTCGAAATTTTCCCATAACCTTAAGATTATTTCCCAAAAACCCCAGATGAAGAATACAAAAGTAAGAATCTGTAATAAGTTCCAATTAAATAGTGCAATCGGCCCACTATAATCAATTGATGGACCCCAGAAATAGGTGAAAAGGGAAAAAATACGATCTGCAATTGGAGTTCCAATTGAAAACCCGGTCAATGAAAATACAGAAAATCTACGCCAAAAAGTCGTTCTTTTTGATGCTTGAACTCGTTTTTTCTCAGTTTTGGGATAATCGTGCGTTCGAATAAATAAAACCAACAGAAATTGCATAGTACTCATACTTACTATGGTCAAAGGAATTGGTACAGATTCATCAGTAAAACTCTCAAACCACGCAGTATCAACCCAAAGAATCCAAATCAAAAATCCAATAATGCAATATGCAAAAAATCCCAGTGCAAATTTCACTATTTCCTTAAATTTCACCTCTCGATACAATAAGATTGCATAAATACTCCCTAGAAAGCCATATCCAAATCCAGGGACTAAGCGAAATCGTCCTCTGACAAATTTAGAAATGAATAGGGATAAGATTTGAAGATTTCTTGAGTCTAACCAAAGTATGGACGATTCCCCTATAGACAACATAGTAGGAGTTAATGCAAACCAAAAAGTGAGTAAAACCAATAAAGTAATAACAAGATGGTTCGTTTGTTTGATCCGGAATAATCCATATAAGAACCATATCAACGTAGGAACCATCACACCCATCCATGCAATAGCGTCCAAGATTTGTGCATTATAGCTGACCGTTAGAGAAGGAAATAGCGTTGTACCATCCTGGAATAATGGAATTCTGAATATAGTCCCCCCAATTTTGTTGAGAAGTAATATTAGACATCCCATTAGGAATTTTTGCCAAATATATTTGGGTAATTTCCTAGGATTTGTGTCTAATATGCGTAAAGTTTGCATCGCTACTGTACATGCAAATGCCAAACCGAACATAAAACCCCATAATGAGACAATTCCGATAGGAACTGCAAAAATATATGGCCACCAACTATCGATTTGATCTAACGTCGTAATGAAGAGAGATGCATCATATCCAGCAATCTGCTGAATAAATGCATGAATAATGAACATATACCAAACCCCCCAACCCTTGAACACATCTACGCCAATCCATCGAGTTTTGGGCAGTTTTCGAGTGCTTTGCGCTAACATGGTAACCAGTTACACTATGTAGATTTACAAAATTATAGTTTTATTGTTGGGATCCAATAAAAAGAAATCCGATTGTATTATTTCCAACAAAGGTTCCAAATACTAGTTCATCCAGATGATCATTTCTGTCGATCTTATTGGTTCTTATTTTTTCACATTCGTTTAACTATTACTTTTTTTCCTTATTCACTGATTTATTAAAACATTCTAGACTTAATTTTTGAGGAGAAATAGGAATTCACAATTATGAGATCGAATAGAGTAATCCGACAATTAAGGAAACATTCCATAGTATTTTTAAAATACTAACAATAAAACTAGCGCAATATTTACTATTATTAGGATAAGTTGGGAATAACCGCATGAGACGACATACTACACACTTTAGAAAAAATCAAGTTAAAGGACTTTTATTGTTTTCCATCATAACATTCACGGTCTTTATCGGAGGAAGCTTTCTTACACCATCAGTGAATTCACCTACTTCTGATCTTAGTGTTCCGAATTCAGCATCGAGTTTAGACATTCCATGGTCAGGAACGGGGGACCCTGAATCCGCAAGAGCGTATATTCAAAAATCCGATTCAGCAGCAAGTCAAACCGATGATTTTGATATTTCGGTGCCAACTTCACCTTCAATTTTGTATTCAGCAGATATGAATTTTACGATTCTAAGTGGATATGAAACGACTCATGAATTTGAACAAGATTCCCCTCTCAATTATCCGCGATCTCATGAAAATTCTCGGAAAAATCCTAATTGGAGTGCAATTGAGTCATTGAGTACTGATAGTTGGATGCTAGTAAGTGGTGTTGAGAATGGATTAAGTGGCGGATATGAGGGTCTAGTTGATACTAGTGTGGCAACAGCATTGATCCTTGAAGACACTACCATTTCTCCTGCAGATAATATAGTCACTTTTGAATATACTGCCAATTTTACTGGTGTGACAAATTATGATCGTTTGAAAACAATCGGATTCCGAGTTCTTGTTGATCGATCAATAACAAAAGACGTTTCAGCGAAAGTTTACCTATATAATTATAATTCTATGGGCTGGGATTTGTTATATACTGAGAACTGGGACAATGCTCAAACCATCGAAACAATAATTCTAACTAATACACGAATAGCGCATTTAAATAGCAATAATGAGGTTCAAATTCGATTAGAATTGATAGATCGAGACGCCTTCACGGTTACTTATCGAGATCTCAAAGTGGAAGCACTTATTGCAGTTCAAGCACCCCTCTCGACCATACACTATGCTGCTATGGAATTTGACGTTAGAGGAGATGTAAATGTGTCGGGAATTTTTGCATGGGTGAGAACCTTAACTCCCTCAGTTCCAGGAGCAGATTTGATTTTGGAGTTATATGATGCGAATCAATCAGCAATACGCTCTGTTGTTACTTCCGCTACAAAAATAAATTTGGAACCTAATTTGACTTCCCTTATCTCAAATAATACCATTACAAATTTCGATACAGATGAATATATTTTTATTCCATTCAAATCAGACTTTTCAAATGTTCAGCTAACTGTTGGTAATTATTTTGCTGTTCTGAGTTCAGATACGAGTAATATCTATTCAGTAGTGACGTTACCTTACGACGGTGTAGGTCAAGATAATGATCCAGATTCTATTATTGACCATCTATTTCTAAGCTCAGATAATAACCGTACGTCATGGGAAAAGATTACATCTGGAGGCGGTCAAGTAGACGCAGCACCTTTTGCTATTAACATAACACGACCATATTTACCCGAAGAAATTGATATGAAAATCGATGGAAACGATGTGATATCATACATAAATAAGGATGGCGTATACGAAAATACATCTGGTTATGCATGGGGTTTAGGCAAGTGGGGATATGAGTTTGTCTCAATTTATGAAGACATTTCTAATACAATTACCGTTCCAATCGAATTCAATACCACTCTCATCTCAAATCTCGATTTTGATGTTGTATATTCAGTTGTTGCATATGCCAAGGAGGCCACTACGACGAATTACTATGTCGAATTGAATGGATTGCCATCTTGGGAGGTAAATTATACACTGAATCAGGGAGCCTATACCGGATGGAATTACTTAAACTCTACTTTTGCGTTACCAACAGATTGGATAGTAGAGGAACTATTAGATACAAATTACGATTCCTTAATGGATGATTTAGTAGCTACACAAGGAGATGAATATAACGAATATTGGATTGAAGAGGATCTTGATGGAGTATACTCTTTAAACGCCACAAGTCCAAATTACGTCTTTGAAATGAATACATATCTACAATTTGATGAACATTATTGGGAAACAAATGGATTTATGCGGGGAGATAATATCTCAATTTCATTAGAAATCTTAAACTATTCAACTCCAACTTCACAGATATTCTTGGGAGGTAGCGAATGTGAAGTATATGATCCTACTAATACTCTATTAGCACCTTTAACGATGATAGATGTAAATCCAGATTCTACTGAAGCCAAAATAGTTGACAATGAGAATATTCTTGCCACGGTGTATGAGTTTGACTCAGTCAATATTTTAAACACAACCGGAGCTACCCCACAAGGAGAATACTCATTTGTGTTTAAATGGAATTATGGGAATGAAGTTGGATATAAAGTATTGCCTGTTTTTGTGATGGAATATGGAGTCGATATATCTGATATTTCTGAAGATTTAGACAAACAAGTTGATGTTGTTCGTTCAACGATTGCTAGTAATTTAACTACCGCCGACACTTATAATGTGTCTCTATTCGCAATAGAAGACCTTACTGGCGCAGGGATTGATGATGAATATCATGTGAACGATTCCAGTGGATATTACTACACAGAACATGGTTTTAATATGAATGTAGCCCAAATTTTAGTAAACGAATCTTTACTCAACCCAGGTGAAACAGTTACTGTAAATATTACTTTTGAAAATTACAACTTTTACTGGGCTAATGAGGTAACGATAAATGCTCAATTCATCCAGTCTACTAACTATGAATGGGTCGTAATGGAAGCGAGCAATTCAGTAGTATTAGGAATGCTTGGATCTGGAACTGAAAATTCCTCGATGGAGCTCCAATTCACAGTTCCCAGCGATTACAAGGGATTAAACAGTCCTATTCGTTTGAATCCATTCGTTCTGAAATTAGGTGTGAATATAAATGGTACCACCTTAAATCCAATATTTATTGACTCAATATTCCCTTTTATTGAAAAAACCGAGAACGAATTTGAGGGTAGGGTATGGGCTGATAGCTTGATTCATTATCGTCCTGGTCCACTCGGAAAAGTGTTCTCAGCAGAAGTTAATCGTGTAGAAGAATTAGTATATACTGAAGCAACCTATCTTATGCAAATTTCCGATAGTTTCTTCGTAACTTGTACCGTATCCGAATATGATACTTTTATTACCAAACCCATAGCTCAGTTTAATGATATTACAGCACTCAATCTTGTTTGGGGAAACGAATTTCAATTACAAGGTACATTGACCGATGAATTTGGTGCTTTTATAGATAATCAGGAAATTTCCGTAGAAGTAAAAGATGGAGTTGATTGGGTAGAATATAATCAGACAACAGAAGCTCCTCTTGAAACTAACGCGGATGGTTTTTTCACCGGAACTTATGATTCGACACTAATTAATAAATCAAATCATATGGAACTGCGATTAAGTTGGGGAGGCAACACCACAATTTTCGGTGTGACTACTGAATATGAATTAGGTATGCTAACTTATAACAATCAAATCCAAATTGAAATCATTAATTCAACTGACCAGATATTTCTGAAAGAGAAACAAGAGAATACTATTCGGATTAAGATTACTAATATTGGAAATTCCACATTGAAAGAGATCACCGTTGATTTTGATTTTCTCGGGATATCACCCAGTAACATCAAAATAGGAACACTCTCTTCTGATGGACAGCTCGATCCATATGAATCGATGTATATGGAATATTATGTTACTATTCCAGGTTCTTATCAAGGAGATACGGGAGTTATTACGGTGTCTGTAGATTGTGAGAGCCATGAATCAGGCGAGATTGTAGAGGTTGAATCAATATTTGAATTAAATGTATTAACCACATCATTCTTAGATAATCTTGATACATTCCTAAAAACAATTTTCTTCATTGGACTTATTGCTTTAGTTTTGGGTGCAATCTCATATGGGTTCAAAACTCGAAGAAAACTACAGGAAGCCCCACAAAAGAAAGAAGAACGACCACGTCGTGGACGATACGTGGAAGTAGCAAAACTCCAAAAACAACCTGTAGAATCGGAAGAAGTTGTTGAGGAAGATGTAGCTGAAAAAACTGCTGATCTTGATGACCTTTTGAAAGAAGAAGGATTAAAAGATTAGTTTTTTTTCGAAAACAGTTTATTTTTTATTATTTTTTATTTTTATATTGTTTTGTTCCCTTCTTTGCGGTTTCAATGATATTGAGAATAAAGGACGATTTTCCTTCTAAGTACCTCTCACGGTCATTTGGATAGTGTTGTTTTAGTTCAAGCTTGAGATTATGATATTCTTTCGCACTTTCTGGATGGGAGATCAAATAATCTCGGAAGAGCTGTTGGGTTTCCCATTGGGGATGGGTTATCGGCATGAGATGGATATGATGAGTTCGAATATTTTCAGTTCCCTTCACAAACAGATACCTGTCAGGAATTCCCAAAAGAATTTCACCACGATATATATAACCATGGGTTTCCATGATTTCGATGATTTTTCCAATTTTGGAAATATATTTCACCACGATCGCAATATCAATTATCGGTTTTACTACAATCCCTGGAATTGCCGTGCTTCCAATGTGTGAAATTCCCGCAATATAATCTTCAAGAATTTTATATAAAAATTTGAATTCTTCCTCATAGATAAGTCTCCATTTTGGATTATGGGGAACTAATATTACAGTACCTCGTTCTAGACCAATATCTCTCATAAATTTCCCAGATTATTGTTCATCTCCAATCAAAATAAAACGATTTCACTTTTTTAGGGATCGGAGTTGGTTTGTACCTAAGCAACGTAATCTGCATGATTTTAGGATAGAAAATGAATTTTGCTTTCTTAAATGGTTTTGAATCAAAATATGGCAAGTAAGGAGATTGAATTCCGACCCATCCCGCTTCATAAGCAACCCTTGAGAAAAATTTACATAAATCCCGAGCGTCTTTCGTTGTTAATCGATGAATATGCACCCCATCCATCCAACCAAAATCTATTATATTCCCAAAACCTGCCAGTTGAAATTTCCATGCAATTAAAAAACCATCTACAATACCTGAATCATCTTCGTGTACGACCGTTAAAACACCGGGTTGTTCTAAATACCATAAGAAATCATTTTTTTCTCTTACTACAGATAATTCATTTCTTTGCATATGATCTTGTAATAACTCAAAGATCCTTTCGTGGTCCTCTGGAGTACCTTTTCGTATTCTTGCATTATTTACTTTAGGAATTTTTTGCAGAAATTTAAGGGCAAATTTCTCCATTTTAGCTAATTTCATTGCAGTACTTAGCTTTTCAACATCAAAAACCCGAACAATAAATTGCTTCATTTTCATGAGTTCATGAATTTCATAATGTTTTTCTCTGAAAATAGATTCCCAAGCATCTATTCCATGGTCTTCTAAATCAAATTCTACAAAAGCTCCATCATATCCTTGTTCTGCACCATATTCCAATATTTTATATCCCATTGCTCGTGCCAGACCTTTTTTCTGATGCTCAGGGTGGACGGAAAGCCATGCAGGAACCCCAAATTTGTACACTTTTCCATTATAGTGAAGATTTCTGGGGATTGCTCCCACAAAACCGACTATTTGTCCTGTTTTCTTGTGTGTTGCTTTTACAAATAAGTCTCTACGCTGGTATGGGGAACCGAACATAATTCCGAATGTTTGCTCATCAAAAAGGATGGTACCTCCATCATCATGTTTATGATGAAAAAAAGCAGTTCTAACGATTTCTAAATACTTGTATATGTCCTCTAAGTTGAAATCAAATCTTTCGATGAGGTATTCATTGTCTAAATTGCTCATAGTGAAAGATTTTTGTTTGAGACTATTTGAAATTTTTTAAAAATATGTAAAGTGACAAAAAAGAAAATGGTGTGAATAATTAGTATTCGGTTATCTTCCGAATTTAAAACCGCCAGTTTTCCCTTGATCATGAAGCGAATTATCGATACTTAAAACAAATCCAAGCAAAAGACGTCGATCTGCAGTTGGGTCCTCTATTTTAAGGGCATATGTGTCCTTGAAATTAAATACTCCACCGAGGAATACATCTCGCCATCTATCCGTTTTACTTACAGTAGCAATTAGTGCTCCTGTATTCGCATCGGTTATGGTGAAATCCCATCCCATGAATTTACCCCGTGCTTCATAAAGCACGTTGCCATTAGGATCTTCCAAAAACAGTTTCGGTTTAATTACGTTTATAATAGTTTTCTTCAATCGTGCAAGGTCATTTTCTTGACCATCCTTAAGATCGTAAGTTGGGCGTATCGCAATTATCTTTTTATGGATCATAGCTGAAACGGTTCCATCCAATTCCACTAATTCGATTCTCTGACGAATGGAAAACACTTTACGGTGCATTTTTCCGATTTCTTGACCTTTTTCATCCATGATACTTCCACTACCCCAAGACCAATATTTTTCTTGGAGGATGTAATATTGTCTGG
>SDNX01000046.1 GCA_004524545.1 Promethearchaeota archaeon | reverse complement strand
TGTTTTCTCATCAATGAGCATATTGCAGATTTCATCATTGAGTATGCAAAACTCGATGTTGAACAGGATACTGTTCTGGAAATCGGTCCTGGATTTGGGAGTCTGACACAAAAAATAGCTGAAAATTCCCATCAATTATATGCAATTGAAATTGATTCAAAAATTTGCCATTATTTGCAGAAGAAGTTTTCCAGACAAGAGAATTTCACATTAATCAACCAAGATGCCTTGAAAATAACATTTCCCGAGCATACCAAACTAATTTCAAATGTACCTTACCATATTTCAGGTCCATTAATTCAAAAGATCGTTTCTGAAAAGAAAGCAGAGTTAATAATTTTAATGCTTCAGGAAGATTTCATCAATCGCATGAAGGCTCCTCCACAAGCAAAAGGATATGGAAGACTTAGTGTGATTTCTCAATTGTTTTTTACTATCAAGATTCTGCGAAATGTTTCCCGATATGATTTCTACCCGCAACCGGAAGTTGAGAGTGGTATAATTGAACTTAAATTTAAACCCGAATTGTTAGGAAATCCTCACATTGCGGCGTTTGGTGAGTTTCTTGCAGGGATTTTTCCTTATAAAAATAAAGTGGTCCCTAAAGCATTGTCTTTTCTTAAAAAGAATTTAGGAAATTACCCAAAACTATCGTCAACTAAGGAATTTTCATTAGAAAAAACGATTCCAGAAGAATTGAAAAATAAAAGATTATGGGAATTAACGCCATTACAAATTTGGGAACTGTTTCTTAATTTTAATGAAATTAGGAATGCATAGGAGAACCGCGTTCCATCTTTTCGATAGCTTCTTTGACCCGTCCTAATAGCATTTCAAACTGTTGGCGAGGTAAAGCTCCCGCTTGTCGAAAGATTTCTTTCTTCCCCTTGATAAACATAACCATAGGAATACCTTGTACTTGAAGTTGTTGTGAAACGCCTGGGAGTTTTTCAGTGTCCAATTTAGCAAACACAAAGTGGTTTCCCCAGTCACTTTTCTGTGTAGCTTCAAAAACTGGACCGAATATTTTGCAAGGTCCACACCATTCTGCCCAAAAATCTATGACTATGACTTGGTCCTTATATTTTTCGATTAGTTCGTTAAACTGGTCGACCGTATTAATGTGGAAAATTTCATTTGGCATAGATATCATTTTTTTTAGCAACTCTTCTTTATGTTCACGAATTTTTTTTACTTCTTCTTCATCGCTCATTTTTCGTTACCTTAACCTTCATTAAGTTTCATAGTTATATAATAGTCATTGTTACAAAGCCGTTAAGTCTTTGCAAGACCGTCATAACCAACCTATCATTTTAATTGGTCAATCATCCATTTTGGCTTGGTAATCACCCGTTTTCAGCGCAATCGGTTTATACAATCAAAGCAAGTCGTTTGAATGCTCCGAATCCCGTTAGATCAATTTGAGCAGATTTGAGTTTATCTTGGATATTGGATTCAATGAAGATAGGGAAATCAATTCCTTCTTTCTTTATTTCCTCTAATCCCTCGTATTCTCTCAATTCATTCTCGTCGTGAACTTGGACACCTGTATAGGTTCTAGGACCACATCAACTGGTGTATGTCCTCTCAAAGACGACGATTGCTCCACCTTGTTCTTTCACGAAATCTTGCGCTTCCTTCGTGATTTCTACCATAGGAAGTCTATGTTAAGGATATAAAGACAGATATTTAAGGTGATTCAGAAATAATAAAAAGTGGTCTTGAGGTATGGAGGGAGAATTAAAAGATGTATCGCACAAAAGAGTTATACTTTGTCAGTGGTTTTGGGTTTTTCCTTCGCGTGAAATAATCCGAAATCTTCGAAGAACATATGAATATTTTGTAAAAGCGTGATGTGATAATCCTTAGAAAGGCAAGGTAATAGTGTGTGTAATGCCCCCAATGTCGAGGTAATAAAAAAAATATGAGAATCTGCAGTTACATATGTTTTAAGTGTCCTAAAAAAAGCACTTAATACTGATATTCCCTCTGGACCCCCATATAAGGCTTGATCGATGGGTTTTGGATTTGTTATTTCCTCATCTTGAGGGAGATAGGGGGGGTTAAACAATACTATGTCAAAAAGTTGAGATGGGATTGTATCGAATAGATCAGACTTATAATAATCGATTATTACATTGTCACTCTTGAAGTGGTTCAAATTCACTAAGTGCGTAAAATTCTCATTTATCATGAATTTTGTTACTTCAATCGCTTTTTGGTTGACATCTGCATAAGTCAAGTGAATGGTTTTACAAATTCCAGCCGAAATCAATTTGTAGATAGTGCAAAACCCAAGAATGCCTGTGCCACAACCCATATCTAATATTTTTATCTCTTTCTTAGATTCTGATAAATTCAAAAAGAGTTTTTCAAATTCGGGATTATCCAGATAATCAATAACTAAGTAGGAATCGTCTGAAGGATAATACACATCATCTATTCGAGGTATTTGAAGGTTTAGAATAAGTTCTGAAAGGTTCACTTGAACAATACTCCTCAAATCATCTTCTTCTTTTTGAAAAAGAACAGCAACCCAATAACGGATATTATCATTCCTACAATAACAACATAAAATGACCACATAATTTGGCCTTCTTGCGAAATAAAATTCATTCCGAAAATACTTGCTACTAAACTCGGAAGTAATAAAAGAGAAGTAATAAATGTGAATCTTCTCATCGTTTCATTTAAGCGTGCAGAATGTGAATTATAATACATGTTTGTGACGTCAGTGAGTAGTGTTCTGATGATATCTGACTCGTCTAACAAATGTTTTATATGGTCGTCTAATTCGGGAGGGATATCTTCTACTATAAAAATTTCATGGGACCCACTCCGAATATTGTTGATTATCTCCCGATCGGCTTGAAGAATCTTTACTAAATCTAGCAAACGGTGTCGCATGGCAGAAATTCCGAACAAGAGTTCTTTCGATGGTCTAGCAATGATTTGTTTTTCGTATTTATCGATTTGTTTTGTCCAAACCTCAAGCACATCGTAAATTTGGTCGATCATAGCATCTAAGTAGGTAGATACAAAATAAGACACTCCACCTTTGGCAATTTTAGTGGGATATTTATTGAATCGTTTGAAAATGTTAGAGATGGGCATGGTGGGAATGCTTTTATGAATTGAGAATATTACATTATCCCGAATAATAACACCTACCTGATGTTCCATAAGCCTAATTTTAGGCTCTTCCTCAGTGATAGTTAGGCATTTGAATAATATGAGGAAAAAATCAGGATAAGAATCTGCACGAGGTCTCTGATCTGTGATTATTTCTTCAATAATTTCCTTATCAACATCCAATAATTGAGTCAATCTTAGCGCTTCATTGTTTTGTTCAATCTCATCACTAGGATTTTCCAAAGTAATGTCGATAAAAGAATACGGGTACTTCTGGCTCATTTTAGCTGGATGATAAAGATCCTTTAAGCCATTGTCAAGAAGTTGTTCAATTTCTGCCCGAGAAGGAATAGCGGATATGGGTCTTCCGTGAATTTCATCTTCGATATAATAAAAATTAACTTGCATATCTCTATCCTCCGAGCAGTTACATTATTTTAATGATCCCATCCTATAAAGTGGTGGTATACGGTCTAGGTATAATTATCTTATTATATAATTGTTACTGACTATTACTTTTCAGAATTCTTACTAATATTTAGCCCCCACACGATTTTATATTCTTTATCCCCATTACTGATCTATAAGATAGAATTATAGGTAAACTAAAAATAATTGAATTTATTGTACAACTTACAAGATAAAAAAACATGGTTTTCAAAAAATTATTCCCCAAAAATAAAAAATCTGAAAAAATTGAAACTCAAGCCAGATTGAAGACTACCATTCATCATTTGTCGATTAAGAACAAAGAATTCGCAAGAAAAAGTCAAGAGGCCCGTTTACGTGCAATGAAAGCGTTGAAAGCGGGGAATAAGGACATTTCACGACAGATGCTTATCCGCTGGAAGACTTATCGGTTGAAATCTGAGAAATACTTCAATATGATCGGCAAATTAGAACGCCACATGGATGCGTTAGATGAGGCAAAAACCATATCAGATGTGACCGGATCCCTGGAAGCAAGCAGCAGTGAGTTAAGTAAAATAGCTGTAAATGTAAATCCTGAAAAGACTATGGAATTGGTAGATAGTGCTGAGGAATCTATCATGCAAATTGAGGAAGCTGGTGATTTACTCGCAGGAGACTTAGAAATTGACCTGGGAATCGATGTAGAAGACGAATTAAACAAGTTGGAAACTGAATTATTAATGTCTGAAGCATCGGGAATGCCTACTGTCCCAGAAGATATGAGTACAGAAAGTTTCGATTTCGATTTTGATGATGAGGAACCTGAAATTAAGAGTAAAGATAAAATCAAGAAAGAAATTGAAAAACTCAAAAAAGAATTGGATATCTAATTTCTATCCTTTCTTTCTCCTTTTATTTTGAATCTTCCCCCAAAAAATGTTTTATAAATGATTTTTCGGTCAGGTACAATTCGTACTTCAAATTTCTTGTATAATTCAGCGTCATCATATTCTACAATATGTTTGATAATAGAGAATTTTCCTTAATTCGTCTTTGGTTCATTCTTGATTCGTCTTTCATAGTGACGGGTTTCGTTTTTTGAGTTGCTTAATATAATTTTCTGTCCGATACAGTTCTTTGAAAGCGCTTTCGTACATTCGCAAGAACGCATCTTCTGAAATTTTTCCTTCATCACGACGTTTCTGCAGCATATCAATTTTTCGTTGAAGCCAAATATATTGTTCTTCTAAACGTAATAGCTTTTCTGGAAATTCTTGGGTTGGAACAAGTGTCGAAACATCTATCTCCGGCATATTTTGACTACGTTGAACCTCGGGAGGTTGCGGAATATATGGAGCCTCATCAGGAATTACTTGTCGTACTTTCTCTAAGATACTACTTGTATGAGATTTGAATGGATATGCTGGTTTATTTGGCTCATATGAGGAATAGGATGAATTTCTAGATAGTGGTGGTTGATAAGGATTTGATATCGTACCTTGTTGATGAAATCTTGGAGTAGGGTCTTCTTTAACGGGTTCAAGTGGTAGTCTTTTCTGATAAATGCTATGTAATAGGTTAATCTTTTCTCGTTGTTGCTCTTCAGGGGGTTTCTCGTATTGACTATAAGGTGGAGTATTCCTTGGATGTTGTTGATACTGGAATTGATTTTGAGGAGTTTGATGCCGATAATGATGTTGAGGAGGAGGAGAAGGTTGATAATAATACTGCGATTCTTGATATGGAGAGGAGTCCACCATGTTATCAAATTGTGAAACTTGATCAACCCCAAATGGATCATCATCGTCTAATATTGCATTCTTATATCCGATTAAGGAAATAATAGTACTCTCAAGTGCGTTTCGGAACTCTTGAATGGTCACATTTTCATGTTTGAGACCGTATAGCATCTCTCTATCTAGTCTGTTGTTATCAAATACTCGAGCTTTTTCAATATAGCTTTCTAATTGGCTCAAATTCTTTTTTGGTAATTGAAAAACGTATTTCTCATTACCAAATTCCAAGACCAATTTCTTGAGAACTACTCCTTTGACACGAACCCGTGTTAATTTATCTAATTGCAACGATAGGATTAGTTGTGTTTGTTTTTTAATCCATCCTTTTTCATGCAAATAGTAAATTTTCCGGTTTGTTACCAAGATAGTGCCTGGTTTGATAGAATGGTTAGTATCAGGTTGATTAGTATCTCCTAATTTACCACGAATACCGAATACGGGTTTTTCATTGTAATCAATATTTATTCCAAGCACCGAAATATACCGCATGAATAGACGATACAATGAATCCATAAATTCGATTTTGGTTCGAACCTCGATAAATTTCTCTTCTAATTTCTCGTTAGTCGAGTTCCCGTACGAAATTATACTTTCTGCTGATTTTTCGATTGATTCCAACTCTGCTTCAAGCACAGGAATTAAACGTGGCGGATTTTTTTCTATTTCAAAGAATATTTTGAAATTTCGATTGATATGTTGGAAGAAATCCCCAGTTTTAGCTTGAATCGCATGCTTTCCATCTTTGAATAACTTTATAAGTTGCAGAAGTTCCATTTCCAGACGGGGATAATGGCAGATTTTTACCGAATCTTCTCGTAATCGGATTAGTTTTTCCTTTTGAATAGATATGGTATCTGCTGCATACACAAGTGGACTGAGAAATTGCTTGGAATTGGTTATTATATTTTTGAACCGATTGCGAAGTAGATCAAATTTATCCACAATTTTTGTGACTTGATCGCTTGAGCAACTCGGGCAGGTCTTCACATGTTTTTGAACTGATGCGATATGTCTGGATTTACACTCTTTGCATTCTAAAGCAGTCATATTCTCCATAGATATTTCTCTTGAGCCACAAGTTGCACAAACTAACTCGTCTGTTAACGCAAAATGCACACATTCCTCACAGAACACAGATGCACAATTCTGACAAAAATAAGATAAAAGGAGGTTTTTCTCACAGAATGGACAACAACTCTCATAATATGCATCAGACATGTGATTTTATTCCTCCTTTTGGTGTGTTTAGGAAAGGTGTGGTGTGTGTGGGTATATAGAAAATAGTATACCTGCTTATGGTTCAAATTATCATCTGATTATCATAAGCATAACAATAACACTTGTCTGAAGTTTTAACAGTCGGTATTATACCCATGTTATATTTGTCGGATCCCGCAATATAAAAAAAAGAGGAATTATCTAAATCGAGTTGAGGTGAAGTGATCCATAAGCAGAAAGTGTGCTTCAAATAAATCTCCACAGGCTTCATAAAAAGCTGTATAGGCTTCTAAGTCATCATGGTATAGGATCACAGTTTGAGGTTGAATTTTGTTGATTGCATCCACAACTTCATGATAAGTCATAACGAAGGCTGGTACAAGTGGAAACATTGCAAGGTCGACCAAACCTTCTAGCTGTTGAAATTCTGTGATGTTACCAGAATCTCCTGCATGAAAAATAACAAACCCATCAATATCGATAAGATAACTAGTCCAATTATTAGCTTGGGAATGAAGAGATGCTTCCGTATACATATAAAAAGCAGTTACTGTAATTTTGTCATTAATGACAATTTCATCCCCTGGAGAGACTCCAATTCCATCGAATAACGTAATTGCGGCAGGCATAGTCTCTGGAAAAATATTGATAGTACCTTCTTGCTGAACATAATCAACGCATGGAGTCAAATAATGATCATTATGTTCATGTGTTACACACACCACATCAGCTGGTTTTGCTTTATACTGTCCAGGAATAAAGGATGGATCGATATAGATACGAGTTCCTTTGGCTTCAATCATGACTCCAGAACTGTTTAACAATGTTACTTTGATTCCAGTAAACAAAAACACCGGTACAAACACCCCCGTCCCTATTATTAGTACACCAAATACAATACCTAATATTGCATATAATTTTCGTTTTTCAACCATGATAGATCAGTTTTTGTTAAGTAATTATTCTTTTTGTATCTATGGATTCCTTTTTTAGAGTAATTGGTTAGATTTGTTAATCCATTCATCATTTCTGCTAAATTTTTTATCATCGAAACGTTTCCTACTATTATTGTGGTTTGTAATTTTCCTCTTGAAAAATTAAGTGATTCTTTCCAACATGTTTGATTTATCTACACCTCAATTTTCCTCGTTTCATTTAGAATTGATAAAAAATGTCCAAGTCTTTTCAGTGTTTATAAAAAAACGGGGATTTACAGAATTTTTAGGAGAGATATGCAAAGATTGCGGTCTGTTCATCTCAGTGTTCTTTCGCTAGAGATGGAGAAGTCAAAAAATTTTAATTCAATGCCAGATAAACCAAGATCACTCGTTTTGTTGTATATCAAGAGGTAAGCTATTTGAACGTCAAAGTAACGGTCATAGAAAGAATCCAGAACGAAAAACTGGATATGATTAAATTTGAACTCGATGGAGTTAGCTTGGAATTTGCTAACGCATTCCGAAGAGTTGTTTTATCTGAAGTTCCCGTAATGGCAATTGATGAAGTTATTTTCTTAGAAAATGATTCCCCCTTATTTGATGAAATGATTGCCCATCGATTAGGATTAATCCCACTCACAACAGATCTTAAAACATATAATCTACCACATGAATGCACTTGCGGGGGTGTAGGATGCACTCTTTGTCAAGTTGAGTTAACTTGCAGCGTTAAGGCAGACTTAGATGGACATATTGTCCGAAGTGGAGATCTTCAAAGCACCGATCCAGCAGTCAAGCCAGTAAATGATGATATCATCATTGCGAAACTCCAAAAGAACAGTAGTATGGTATTTGAAGCCTTTGCACGATTAGGAGAAGGACGAGACCACGCAAAATGGCAACCTGGACAAATTGGATTCGGATATACCCCCGATGTGAAAATTGATTCCACAAAATGTGCGAAATGTCCCGATCAATGTATTGCAGCACGACGATGCCCTGAAGAGCTCATTGAATTTTCAGGAAACAAGGCTAAACTAATTAAAGATTACTGGCACACATGTTCCCTTTGTGAAGAATGTCTTCGAAATTGCCCCCAAGAAGCGATTGCGGTTGGATCAAAACCCAATTCCTATATATTCACTATTGAGAGTTCCGGTGCAATCACCATTAAAGAAATCATTACTCGAGCTATGGTCGTATTCCAAGAAAAAATTGACGAGTTCTTAGGTCATTTGGAGAATAAAGAACTCTTTCCGTTGTAATTCATTTTCTTATCATTGTTATTTTCTTTCTAACCAATTTTCTTTTTTGTTTTTATTTTCTGCATAAATACTGCAAATAGAGAAATCTCTGATTATTCTATGGAGAAAATCCGTTAAAGAAATAAAGGCATTGAATGAAAACTATCATATAGAAATTTGAGGGTTAAGCATGGAAGAAAAAAATGCACTTACATTGGTTAACGAAGGAGATACATACTATAAAGAAAAAAAATATTTTTTGGCCACGACTTGCTATGATGCAGCACTTGAATTGGAACCAAGAAATTCCTCCGTTTGGATTAAAAAAGGGAATGCTCTTCTAGAATCATATCAATATGATCAGGCACTTTTCTGTTTTGATAAATCAATTGAATTGGATCCAGAATCAGAATCCACAAAAAATGAACGACATTACGCTCGGAAAAAGATTTCTAAGATTTATAGAGAAAATCTGAGCAGTTCAGGAATTTATATCTTCATTGGAATTCTTGTGATGCTTGGAGCAATCACAACCTTGATTTTCTTGTTTGTTGGAATGGGATCTGGACCAGTGTTCTGGGGAGCACTTATTAATACGATTATAAGCATAATTCTTGGTTTTGTGTGGATAGGATTGACTAGGAGATTCAAATTGATTGCAAAATATTTGGATATCAATAAATCAAATGAATAAAAGCACTTTTAGTTGTATTGGAAGATACCAAAAAAATAAGCTGTTTTTTTAGTTTTGGGATTCTTATGTTCTTTTTTGCCCTCTTTTGTTTTCTCTTTCAATTGATCCTTGGATGATTGGGATTTGGATCCATCCCTTAACTCATCTTTTTCACTTGGTTTACCGCTATTCTTATCCTCTAATGACTTTTCCTTTGGGTTTGTTTCTTTAGGTTTTTTTCTGTTTGAGCAGCTTCTTTAATATCATCAGGTTTTTTCATCTCATTCTTCTTTTCTTTCCCACCCGTGTTGATCTCATTTATTATATCTCCAATATTTTTATCCTTGATGTATTTTTTAGCTTCGGAATAGTTTTTAACTCCTAATTCCCCAAACACGGTTTCTATTTTTCTATTAATGGTTTTATCGTCCATGTCGTACTTGTAAATTATCTCACTTTTTTTCAGATTTTGAATGTCTTGAAGGAGTTGCTTCTTATCGATTATCTCTTTTGTTCTCTGATATCTCTCAGATGGATTGGATAGCTTTTCAGTTATATCCTTTACTACATCTTTAAGATTTTTTTTGTCAAGGTATCTTTTCGCTTCCGTGTAATTATGTACTCCATGATGACCCAACATTTGCTGTATGTTTCTTTTAGCAGTGTTCTCACCAATCTCATATTTTTGACAAAGATCTTTGTTTTTCATGACTTGAAGATCTTGTAAGAACTGTTTTCTATCTGTGATTTCCTTTTTAATTGGTGGTCTTTCTGGTTGATTGCTCAGTTTTTCTTGTATATCCTTCATTACATCTTTAAGATCTTTATTTTCAAGGTATTTTTTCGCTTCTGAATAATTGTGTACTCCTTGATGCACCAGCATCTCTCTAATCCTATCATTGATAGTTTTCCCATCCATATCATAATTTTTGATTAACTCTTTTTTGCCTACCTCTGTAATTTCTCTTAAGAATTTCATTTTATCAGGAATTTCCCTTTTACCATCTGTCCGAGATCTTAATTGTTTCTCCACATATTTCGGATCTTGCCATTTATTAGTTAAACCCGTTCTAACGCTATCTTGATACTTTGGATCTTCCCATTTTTCTGAGAGAGAGTTACTCATCTTTTCCCTTGTCTCTGGATTTCTAGCAATTTCTTGATTTATTTCCTCCATCTTTTCTATCCATTCAGGATCTTCAGCTCGTTTTCTGTTAATTTCTGTCATCTTTTCTATCCATTCAGGATCCTCAGCTCGTTTCCTGTTAATTTCTGCCATCTTTTCTATCCATTCAGGATCCTCAGCTCGTTTCCTGTTAATTTCTGCCATCTTTTCTATCCATTCAGGATCTTCAGCGCGTTCTTTTCTCTCTTTAGCCTGTTTATCATAGTATTCAGAATCACTTTGATATTTGTCTGTGATTAAATTACTTAATTTTTCTCTAGCCCGGTCGCTTAATCTGCCTCCTAAACCACCTTCTTTTAGATTATATCCCTTTTCTGGGTTCATAGAATCATATATCCTAATCCAAGCAGTTTCATTTTCATCTAATTCTGCTTGAGAATAAGCTCTATCCATTTCTACAATTTTAAATTTTTCAGGTCCATATTTGGCAATCGCGTTCTCAACATAACGAAGATCTTCTCCTCGATTTAATTTTCTAAAAGCCTCTCCTAACTCCTCTTTCCATCGTTCTTCGATAGGATTCTGATTTTCTTTCCAACGATCAGATGTAGTCTGGCCAATATATACCATTCCGTTAATTACATTAGTTGCTTTGTAAATGTACCCATATGGTCTCTCTTCATCTTTATCCTTTTCCATCTCCTTGCTATATTAGAAATCAATTATTTAAACTTCGAAAATTAAGGAACTCAAGAGTTCTTTGAAGATAGTTTTGTTTAAAATAGCTGAGTCTAAACTCAAAATAACTAAACTAACAAGAAGTGAATGAAGATAACGGAAAACAACTTTGAAAATGAAGTGAATGTAAATCCAAAATACTTGACTATAGACGAAATTATCAATTTATTACTCAAAGTGAGAGTAGATTTAACTTCAATAAGAGAGTCTATCCCCAATAATGAAGTTACGCATCAACTTGAACGAGTAATCAATGGTATCGATATAGTCGGATGTGAGCTCACTCAGAATATTGCGAAAAAGTTTAAGAAAAAATAAAAATAAAAAAAAATGGATTTGGATACGTGTTTTCTTCCGAATTACATCATACCAGGTGGCATTCCACCCATACCCATACCTGGCATACCACCAGGACCACCAGGCCCCATCCCCGGAGGAGGACCGGCAGACTTTCTCGCTTTGATCATTTCATCAATTCTCAAGATTAATACTGCGAGTTCAGTTGCGGATTTAATGAAAGTTTGAATGCTTGCTGCAGGTTCTAAAACCGGATTGGGACCTACATAGTTATTTTTTGGCTTACCGGCATAAATTTCTAAACCCCATCCATCTGAACCTGGTTTGGCATGTTTGGAGCGAAGTTTAGCAATGATGTCGATTGGTTCGATACCTGCGTTCTCTGCAAGTGCGATTGGAATGCATTCAAGGCTTCGAGCGAAGGATTCAATGGCTAATTGTTCTTTACCTTTTTCTTCAGAAGCGAAGTCAAGTAATCGTGCAGACACTTCCATTTCGATTGCGCCACCACCCGCTACGAATAATTTCTTGTCCAAGAGGGTTCCGACTACAGACAATGCATCGTGTAGAGTTCTTTCCGCTTCTTCAATTACAGAAGTGGTTCCACCGCGAATTAGAACTGTTAAGGTCTTCGGATCTTTACATCCACTAATGAAGACTAAATCATCGCCAGCGACACTTTTACATTCTAAAGATTCAGCGAATCCGAGATCCTTTGCATCCATAGTGAAAATATCTTCCACCACGGTAGCGCCTGTTGCCCGTGCGAGTTTCTCTATGTCGGATTTTGTGACTGACTTGATTGCAAAGATGCCTGCTTTATTTAAGTAGTGAGCTGCGGTATCTTCAATTCCTTTCTGGTTGATTACGGCTTGAACTCCTAACTCTTTGAGTTTGTCTGCATATTTCTTCATAACATCTTCTTCACGATCTAGGAAGGCTTGCATTTGGCTTGCATCGGTTATGCGTAATTCTGAACTAAATTCAGTCTTTTTAATCTCAAAAGCATGCGCAACTGTTGCAATTTTTATTCCACCAGAAAGAGATTTTGGCATTAAAGGATGAACTGGTTCTTTCTCCAATACGATACCGGAAATAACCTCAGTTTCTTGAAGGGATTTACCTTTCTTTTTCAGAACAACAATGTTTTTAACGCTTTCATAGGAAGTTTGTCCTTCCTCATAGACCTTCATCATGACATCTACGGCAATTTGCGCGAAAAATTCACGTTTTCCTGCAATTCCTTTGGAATTCATGGTAGTTTGAGCGCAATGCTTCAATATTTCGGGATTGTTTTCAGTTGGTTTTGCTACTTCTTCAATAATGGTGAGTGCTTTTTTCATCGCTTTCCGAAATCCGTTTGCAACGGTGTTTGGATGCACACCTTGCTCCATTAGCTCTTCTGCAACCGTTAAAAGCTGTGCTGCAACAATAACGGCACTAGTAGTTCCATCTCCTACTTGATCATCTTGGTTCTTGGCAATTTCTACTGCCATTTTTGCTCCAGGGTGATCAACGTCAAGCTTATCTAAGATTGTAGCTCCATCGTTTGTGATTGTAACATCTCCAAGGCTGTCCACGAGCATTTTATCCATACCACGTGGTCCAAGAGTCGTTTTCACTGCTTCTGCTACGGCCCGAATCGCTTGAATGTTTTTGTTTCGAGCACCTTTACCCTTTGTAGATTCTGTGCCTTCTCTAAGAATGATAACAGGCACACCACCGAGTTGTGACATTTTAATTTAACCTTAAAATCGTATATATAAATACGTCTAAGTCATGACAACCGTGGATCGGTAATAAATAGTGCGAATAGTATATCTGAATTATATACATTATCCCATATACTTCCCCTAAAAAAAGAGATTCCTCATTCAATAAACTAAGTAACTTGATAAAAGTTTACAATTCTCATCTTTATGTGTACAGTTTTGAGTTATTCTTAGGTTAAAAAAGAAACTCTCTAGGTTATTTAGATAAGAATCGTTTTCCATTCTTATAGATGAGTAAGTTTTTGTATATCAAAAGTATATAAAATATATGAATGATACTACAGAAAAAACTAAGTCGACCAATGTAAAAATGATCACTTTAAGAGTAAATGAAGAAACTTTGGATAATTGGGATAACTTTTGTGAAAGTAGAGGGATGCCGAGATCTGAATTAATTCGGGCAGCTGTAGATAATTATTTAACATACACATCAGGAGAAACATTTGAAAATTTAGTAGGCGGTTTATTACTTGAGTATACAGAAAAGTTTTCGAAAAGCGTGGTGCAAAATCTTTCATTAAAAATTGAGAAATTAACAAGAGAGATAGAATATATGAGGCAGTCAATCGGGAAATTGAATATAATACCATGGTTTGGAGAAGAGGAAAATGTAGAAAATCCTGTGAAGAAAGAAATAGATGAGAAATCTATCGATATCCCTAAGAGGTGAAACCTCGCAATACTGGCAAGTGAAGTTTAGCGTAGTGTGGTAAAGATGATGGTCGTAGAATAGAGTAGGGTGCCTTTTTATTACTAAATTTCCTCTAATTCATTTGTCAATTGTTTCTCATCCTTTAGAAATACTACAAAAGGGACACTTTTGAAGTGATCGTCCCCCGTCACCAGTGTACCTTTTAAATTCAGAGTTGTTTGATAGATAATTGCGTCCGCTAATCCAATTTGAGACATATCTACGTCTTTTTCTTCCATTTTTCGTAAAAGATGCTTTTGTTTTCCACTTTGATCTGCTAAGATCTCATCCAATGGGACAACAGTGGACCGATTTTTAATGAACCGAAAAAGCACGTCCCATTCTTCAAATTTTGATTCTCGATGAAATTTATCCGATAATTCTGCTATTACTACACTTGGAGTGTAACATGGAGCATTTTTCAAAATTCGATCAACAAATTTTCCCATTGCTGATCCTATTGCATACTCTATCCACGCAAATGCGTCAAGAACATAATCAATCAATTTCATCTTCACCAATTATGATCTTGATCAGTCTCATCCCGTATGAATGGTGTAGTCTTTCCTTTCATGAACCCTAATAATGAATCTGGTAACTGCAGTTCATTCTTTATCAACAATTCAATAACCTCATCATAACTTGCGACTTGTTTTTCCTTTTTCAATTTCTTTAATTTTTTGAGGGTAGATTTCTTAATTTGTATCGTAGTTGCCATATATATAACCTATAGCATTATAAACATATAATAATTATGTATGGAAAAACTTTGTCCAATAATTATATCCGAGCCAAATTTGTTTTTTTACCCATTTTGATTTCTACCTGTGTCATTCATAAAAAACCAAAAATCTTTCAGAAATCAGCACAAAAACTGATGGAATTCTGGATGAAAAATATCCTGGAGGTTCAGAAATACATAAAATGCGTTTAAAAAACAAATTTCTCAAGTATTACTATTAAACCAAAAAAAGCGCTAATCGGTGCAAGTAAACCAATTAAACTAATAACAAATTCAGAAGGTTTTGAACGATACATCATAGCAAACATACTTGATATCAGAGCGAAAATCCCGACTGTAGATGCTAAAATCTCCCAAATAACCAGTAATAATCCCTTTCCTGGGAACTTCAGATCCACACGTTGCACAAAATTGGGTTCCTGGAACCACTTCTGTTCCACATTTTTCACAGATGAAGTTTTGCGTTATATTCTCTCCCATAATTCATTCACTATGTTAGTAAGTTTACAGATCATATTAATGTAGGTGCATATTAATTCTCTTAAGGCGTTCTTTTCCCGTATAGACTCCATAAAATGTGTCATTCGTGACAATATCCGTTGGTACTACAATTGGGGATAGATTTTTCGCAGGAAAAAGTGCGGAAATAAGTAAGAGAAGCCCCGTCAAACTGATGATTAGTATTATTAGCCATAACTTTATTTCTCTATTTTGGCGATACAAGAAAATGTAAATTCCGTTGATTATATTCAGAATAAATCCTGCAAGTAGAGGGGAATATTGAAATAATAAGGATTTATCCCAATTGATGATAACAGGATTTGTAGTAGGATAGCTAACTTCTCGAAGTACATACCTCTGATCTCTTCTTCTATTGACGGACACAATTCCTAATATAAAAGTTAGAATCGTATTAGCAGCTTGTGTTATTATGAATTGAATATTTATTTTTTTTTGCTTTACGTGGAGTGATTATTTCTTTTTTTGGAGGAGTTTCCCCTTCATTGCGACTCTGCAATTTTCTTCCCTACCCTTATAGACTTAATTAAGAATGAAATGATTTCGAATTAATAATAATTTCTAAATGATTTAATAAAAATTACTTTAGTGTTTCGATTGATAATGTACATTCAAATAAGGGAACAAAAGACTAATCCACTACAAACTATTGACCATTTCTCGAGTAATTTTATCTAGAACTTCACTAATATTGTCCCCAGTCTTAGAAGAAACCAAAAAATGAGTATCTAGTTGGAGTTCATTTTTTAACCGATGTATTTCTAACTCCAATATCGACATCATCCCAGGTTGAGTTTTATCAAGTTTTGAACCAAGTAAAAAGAGAGGAATACCCTTTTTTGTATTTTCTCTCCATAGCTCCACCCATTCTGAAAGATGAGTCGAGGTTACATAACGAGATGCGTCATACATCAATAACCCCCCATTTGCACCCGTGATATATGACGGGAGTATAAAGCGGAATTGACTTTCTCCGCCTAAATCCCACACTGAGATGGTTAAATTCATTGGATCCTCATCATCTGATTTTAAAACACGATGGAGCACTTGAAAATCCACTCCAATGGTCATCTTGGTCGAACTATTAAATTTCCCAGTGACGATTCTCTCTATAAAGGTGGTTTTCCCAACTCCACCATCTCCCAACATACACAATTTTAGGATTCTCGTGTTGGAAACGTTTTGGTTATTCAAGAGTTCATCCCCCGTTTAATGTCGAATATATTTCTTGTAATTTAGGCATCAATAAATGTTTGGTCTTAGTAGCAAAAGTAATTCTACTAATAGGAAATCGATTTTCATTCAACTATATAACGATTCTCTATTTGGATTCTGGCGTCATTTACTCATTCCTTGAATTTATGATGCCAACCAATAAATGTGAAAATTCACTTTCGGATTTTCGTTTATCATGTCCCCCTACTTATCAAATGTCGTTTCAAGTGGACTTTAAATACCTACCCGAAAAAGAACACCATGTCAACTAAAACCGTATCCCGCAAAACCTATGTTGGACCTCGTGCTCTGTTTGACCCATATTATTTGCCTCCCAATTTGATCGGCCTAAAAAAGGAACAAAATTCTATACAATCCATACTAAAAGATGCAATTGAGGATCATTACCCTATTGTGCTATCATTATATGGCTTGCAAGGTATCGGCAAAACCACCTTAACTCGAAAAGCGATTTCAACCTTAGAGAAATCCAAAACTAAGCTCAATCATAGTATTGCGATGCATTACGTGAATTGTGAAGATAAGGATTCCTCACAAATAGTTTTCTCATTAATTAACGAATTATCTCAATCATTAAACTATAACTTGGAGCCTAATTCTATTTTGAATGCTACTCCCGGCAATCAAATTAATTTACTTACTCATTTAATCTCCAAATCTACAAAACGAGTGAACTCGAATTGTGCCCCAAAACATGAGAAGTCCCTCTTATTTTTTCTTGATTCCATTGAATATATCCAACCTCAGATTATTAACAAGCTTATGGATGTCTGTATATCCCAATCGTGTTTTATGGTGAGCTCCTTTAATGTGTTGAAGAGTTCTCCATATCTTTTGGATTTTAAAAAACCCGACTTCCAAGTGCAGTTAAACACTTATTCTCCGGGATGTCTGGAAAAGATAAGCAAGAGTCGATGTGAAGCTGGGTTTAAACATCCCGTAGATAATACGATGATTCGATATTTAACTGATTTGGTAAAAGAATTTGACTATTGTGTTCCTGAATCATGCTTACGCGTATTACGGGAACTGTATCCATTGATCAACGGAAATTCTATTGTAGATCCAGGGGAAATCCAAGATGCTTGTAGATGTCAATTCAAAAAATATTCAATTGATGAAATTAGCATTGCGGAATATATTTCAGAGACGGATATCGTAGATAGGTTAGCTTTGGATGAAATTAGCTCTTTTTTCCGATCACAGACCAGATTCTATATAGCGTATAGTGAGCTGGTGGATTTATATAAGGTGGCTTGTGAAAGTTTGGAGAATGCTTTCAAGCAACAGAATTTCTCAAAATTTTTACGTGGATTGCATAGAGTTGGGTTGTTGCAACCTTCGAATTTCACTCATATAACCAAAACCCACCCGCAAACGCAACTATCTGGCCTTCCTTTTGCAGAAATGAATAAAAATTATTTCCTCACAATATCTCCACAAATGTTGAATGAAATTTTAGATGTCGCTTTTGGTCTCATTACATTTAATTAAGCAACCCCTTAACTATTTTTCTTAATTTTCCGATGAGAAAAGCATTATATATCGTGAGAATTTAGACAGTTTATTATTGCACAATCTTGTGTGGATTTCTGTGCAATTCTCGGTGTAACATCTCGTGACTAAATACTGGTGCAATCTACTTCATATTTATCAGCCTCCAACACAATCTAAGGAGATTTTGGCACGAATCAATAGTACATGCTATCTTCCACTATTTCGCATGTTGGAGAAGCATGATCAGATCAAAACTACTTTGAATATTTCTGGGGTGTTGTTAGATTTACTGGAACAATGGAATCATGAAGAAACTATTCAACTGATTAGAAAACTTGTCTTTAAAGGCAATATAGAGATTGTTGGCACTGCAAAATTTCACCCTCTTCTCCCGATTATTCCAGAAAAAGAAGTTTCCCACCAAATTCAGTTAAATCAAGAAACAAATAAAAAACATTTTGGTAGGGATGGTAAAGGATTCTTTAGTCCAGAACTAGCCATAAATGAAAAAGTCCTTAAAATCATTCAAAATCATGGATATGAATGGACAATCGTTTCGGGGATTGGTTCCCAACCTGGAAAATGGATCACTAATAAAATCCAGAAAACTCCAGAAGGACTT
>SDNX01000137.1 GCA_004524545.1 Promethearchaeota archaeon | reverse complement strand
ATGATTATCAGAAATGTGGATAGCAAATAGTAGGGATTCAAAATTCCCCTGAGTTTTTCAGGAAGTGTGGTCGCGATTTTTTGTTTGATAATATCAGTCAGCGGATAAACGGGCAACATTAACCAACTCCAGATGAATCCATTCGCAACCCAATATGTTCCTTGTTCGGCTATCACATTCATCATTCGAATCACAAACAGCATGTAGAACAGGTTTCGAATGAAAGAATCAACCGCGGAATATCCTCCGACTCTCCCCCACTCTTTCATCCATGTAAATGTGGATTTTTTTCGCAATTCGTGCTTAGTTGGCTTAAAAACTTGAATCATACGAAAAATACTCATTCCTGCGAGCAAACTATAAATTAAAATATTAGAATATGCAACTCCGTTGACTCCGAGATTAAGAGAAAAGGAGAATGAACTTATAAAGAATGTATCCAACAATACGGTTCCTACCATCTGAACTAGCAGTAGTAAGTAAATAGTAGTTCTGCGGTCATATAGGATGAACAAAATAAAGAGAAATCTGTATACACTCTGAAGTAATAAAGCGATCAACTCCAACCGTATATAAACAACCGTTGCATTTAATAGCGCTATATCTTGTGCCATCGCTTTCACAAAAAATGGTGTAAATATTCCTATTACAGCAAGAATAAGAGCATGAATTCCGATGGTAATTATCAAGCCTGTTTTCACTTTATTGATGGTTTGTTCCCGATTTTGCGCTGTTTTACCGATAATATAGAACAAAGGCAGAATCAGTCCTTCCTGGACAACTTCAAGAACCAGAGAAATCCAGACTAATTGAGAAGCAATGTTAAAACCCCAATCAGTTGGTAAATCTCCAAGAAAATAGATACGCACTGTGATGTAGATAGTGGGTAATACATTGGTTAATAGTAATGAAATATACAGCTTCCACGGAATTGTTTTCAAATCTTGGAATACCGAGAAGAGTCTTGAACCAGACATAGAAAATTCCCTCACAATACTATTCACACTATCTGCATATAAATATGGATAGAGCAAAAAATGTTCACCAGTTTATGCAAGGGAGAGAATCTACAGGAACACTGGGATTTAATTATGAAATAGATTTTGGGGAATGGCTATGAATATCCCCTTTTCAGAATAAAAAATCAGAAAAATTCGCGTATTTTATGTTTTGAGCAGCAAATTCTATCGTTCTCACCGAAAAATTCAGGTAAGTTCATCGGAATTACATTTTTTTATTGTGAAATTGGATCATCATCCTGAGTATCAGCTTGTTGAGACCCGATACCTTTAAATAAGATTACCATTTAGTGATTACTAAATGATACCGTTCAGTCATTACTAAATGGTGAAGTATGAATATGTCATCACAAAAAACCCAGACCGAAGAAAAGAAGAAATTATTGTATAGCTATTGGCACGAACTTCCGTATATCAAATCTATAGATTCAACAGTATATTTCCAGGTTTGGGAATCCGAAATTAAGAATTTCATCAATAAATATATACGAGATGGAATCGAGGATGATTTTGGTAGGGAACACAATCTCTTGCGAAGACATGCATTTACGGCAAAAGAACTGCATGCCGCGTATTTAAATCAACAGAAAGATCAGAACTATTCGCAATCCAATTTTCACTTTCATATCAAAGCGCTAGTTGAAGAAGGATATCTCCAAGAGATCGCTAAAATCCTAGAAGGGCGGCATTATGTTTCGTATTATGGTCGCACAGCAAAATCATTTGTTAGTCAGTTTGATAACATATTGACTACATCAGCGATACAAGATGACTTTGGTCCCATAAAGGAATTGATCATTGATATGAATCCAGATAGTAATCCTGAATCCATCAATCAACTTGTAGATGAATTTATCCTCTCACTGGAAGATTATTATTTTAGATTTTTTTCATGGGTGAAAGAAAAGTATCCTCACATCTACAAATCAAAAGTAGATCTTCGGAGTTTTCTCGATATAGTAGGACATTATTCGTTCTTTCACAGCGAACTAAGGAAAAATTCGGAGAAAATTGGACGATTACTTGATTTAGACAAGATCATGGACTATGAACGGTATGAAGTTGAAAATAAAAAATAAACATAATGTGATAAGAAATGGAAAATAAATCTGAGCTGCTTAAAGCAACAAGCAAAATGATAGAAGAACGTAGAGGAAATTGTGCACAGATAATTTTATCTACTTATGGTCCGCACACGGGATCACAAAAAATTGATAGTAAATTATGTATGAATATAGCCGCTGCATTTGGTGGGGGAGTAAACCTAACGGGAAATGTATGTGGCGCAGTAACAGGCGCATTAATGGCACTAGGGCTCAAATATGGTAAGAATATACAAGAAGTGACTCGTGTATCGAATCAATTTATGGATGAATTCATCGCAATTCATGGTTCAGTAATTTGCCACGAGTTAATCGGGCAGGATCTTTCTTATGATGAGAATCCAAGTAAAGAAAACCAAGAGAACGTATTCAAAAATTGCCCGAAATATATTTTTGATGCGGCTCAACTGTTAGAAAAACATGTGGAATTGGAGGAAATTACACTATGAAAGCAATTATCATAACTAAATATGGACCACCTGAGGTATTGAAATTAGTGGAAATTGAAAAACCTACGATAACGGAAAATCAAGTACTCATCAAGGTGCATGCTTCTTCAGTTACTCCAATGGATTATCGATTAAGAAGCGCTAAGGCACCATTGTGGCCGATTTCGCGAATTATGATGGGATTATGGAAACCTAAACAAAAAATAGCAGGGCACGAGGTTGCTGGAGAAATTATCCAAGTAGGCAAAGATGTAACAAAATTCAAAAAAGGGGACAGGGTTTTTGGAACTGCAGATAGTCCATATGCTGAATATACGATCGCTTCAGAAAAATCATCACTGGAAACCATGCCACCCACAATGAGCTATGAAGAAGGGGCATCCATCGCTTTTGGGGGAATATCTGCGTTACATTTTCTTAGAACAATTGCAAATATTCAAAGTGGGCAGAGAATACTCATTAATGGAGCTTCGGGAGGAGTAGGAGTATATGCAGTCCAATTGGCTGCATTTTTTGGAGCTGAAGTAACGGGAGTCTGTAGTACAAAGAATGTAGAATTAGTGCGCTCTCTAGGAGCAGATCGAGTAATTGATTATACAACAGCGGATTTCACGAAAGAAACAGATCGAAAATATGATATCATTTTTGATGTTGTGGGAAATAGTTCGTTCAGAAAATGCAAGAAAATTTTGACAGGAGAAGGGATGTACATTAATATTGTTCCTACATACCGTTTGTTCTTCCAAATGTTTTGGACATCTAAGAGAGGAAAGAAAAAAGTGATAACAGGAATCGCAAGTAATAAAGATTATTTAGTTCTTCTTAGAGATCTAATAGAATCGAAAAAAATTCGTGTTATCATTGATAGAACATATCCGTTAGAACAAGTTGTCGAAGCGCATGCCTATGCAGAAAAAGGACACAAAGTCGGAAGTGTTGTGATATCTTTAGACAAATAAATGGTGATTTATGCAGGGATATTGCATTCTTTGGATGAGTAGAACGGGTGATTTTCTATTTTTTCTTCACTCATCCCACAGTAGAACTTTTTCTATACCATATCTTCTTTATTTTTCATCTGTTTAGCAATATGCAATTTTCGATTAGTGTGTAATTGAATTACTAAGAATTCTTCATTTGGGTTTCCGAGATTATTCCTCATAAAACAATGAGGTCCAAAGACTACCCCCACCTGAGAAATGTGATACGTGTTGTATCATTGCGTTGGGATGGGATTGAAGCCATTTTTCAATATCTTCTTTTATTGATTGCGGTTTGCTAGATTTAATAACATCAATTTTTATCATAATTTTCTTCACTTTATTTGATTACACAATACTAGGGATTAGGTTCGTAAATACTCTTCATCTGTACTAGACAGAAAAACGTGAATCTTGCATTTTTCGGTGAAGAAAAAGATGAGTGGGAATTAGCATCTCATAATACAATCAAAATCTCACTCTAGTTAACCAAACAATAACAACCAGTATAAGTTTTCAATATGATCCTGAATAGGAAGTCAGAAGATTATGCAAACCATTTCTAATATACTGAAAGAAAAATCGAGTACTGAGGATGGTTTAATCAGAAATCTCAAATGATTTCCATTGGGATACGGATGGGATATGTTACGGATTGTATAACGAATTAGGATTGAGTGGCTTTAGTCAGAGAATCATCAATATAAAAAATAAATTAGAGTTATTTCTTCTTCCCTTTACCTTTACTTCTTGCAATCAGACTGGCGATTACACCTGCAACTATTCCTGCTGAACCCGCTGTTATTCCGATACCTGGCCAATTACTCGGATCGGTGAAGAAATCTTGGAGTTCTTCCCAGAACGACGCATCGTCAATTCCCCACGAGCCATAAATCGAAGAGAATTTTGAGATATATCCAATACTATGGGTTACATTAAAAACTCTGGTGTATCCTCCAACAAAGAGGTCCCCCGTTTGGTCTGCATAAGACATTGTTACAACATTAGTTCTCGTTTCGACTCCTAAATAGACAATTTGGTCAGTTGAATAGGTATTGGT
>SDNX01000136.1 GCA_004524545.1 Promethearchaeota archaeon | reverse complement strand
CCAACGGTTAGTTTATAATCTTGTAGAAATACATTTTCGGTAAAACGATGCACGATGGAAGTTTTTCCTACTCCAGCTGCCCCAATAACAACCACTTTGAATAAAAATCCCTCTTCCCGAACTTCTCCCAATCGAGGTCTTTCACCCAAATCCGCTAAAGACATAATAGTCAACTTTTCAAATGCTTTTCGAACATTTTCACCAGTTTTTGCAGAGGTCTTCATAAAGTCAGTTATTTGATTTAATCGCATCCAATCGTCGATTTCTGATTGTTGAATGACTTGTCCGAGTTCTTCTTCTGTCTCCAGATCGGATTTATTCCCCACCAAAAGGATGGGAACATTTCCAGCCCCATTTCTGGCAGTCTCCAAATAGTAATCCAACTTACCAAAAGAGTCGAAATTAACCAAATCAAAAACTAACACTATTGCGGCCGTCCCCCGCATATAACTTTCCTTGAACGAGTCAAAACGCTCTTGTCCTCCAAGATCCCATATGGACAAGACTGTCGATATCTTTCCCATGTTGTTATTCAACTTTTGTCTATTGGTTTTTCGAAAAATTTCAATGATCCATTTATCCCATTAAGAAATAATAAATTTTTGTTATAGAGGAAGAGGTTTAAATATGCTAAGATATTTCCTATTTACCTATGAATTAGATTTACGGAATTAGAATCCTAAAATCCAGTTGATAACATCAGATATTGAGATATTTGAAAACAAATCTTTTTTAAACCAGATTCCTTTTTCCAGGGTTTCTTTCTGCACATAAAAATGGATCTCATGGAGAGCTCTCCTATATAATTCTTCAGTAATCCCAATTTGTTCGAATTTGTAGGAATGGCCTATGAAATCAAAAAAATCCTTCAATTCGGTATATGAAAATTCAGCATAGTCTCCTTGAAGTCTTAGTACGGTCAGAATGTTCAAAGCTACTAATGCCCCATGAAGATATCGCTTTGGACTTAACTCTTCAATACAATAAGCTAAGTGGTGTTCTCCACCTTCTTCAGGTCTTGCATTTCCCCATTCAGTACAAATCTGCATCTCTTCCTGTAAATATCCCACAAGCTTTCGAATTCCTTCCTCCTGCATTTCTCGAATTACGGGTGCGTCGTTAAGAAGATTTTGAGCACAATTTCGGGCTTTAGAATAAATTTTTTTATCTATTTTATCCCCAAACTCCTCATAGGCTATCTTCCAATCACCCAGTGCTGTGCAGATTGATAATACATCACATGTTCCCGCATAGTTCAGTACTTTAGGAGCAGATTTAATGACATCGAAATCTATTATTATTTGTTCCGGAACAGCCTTTCCAATATACTGAACTTTATTATCCACTCGAATACCAATTTCATGTGTGAGGAATGCATCCGTTGATATAATTGAAGGAATTTGAATCAAGGGTTTTTTCCATTTCCAGGAAAAAAATTTCGCTGTATCTATCGCTACTCCCCCACCAAAACCAACAACATAATCTACATCTTTATTCCTACTTACTTTTTGGGACATTTCTTTAAGGTAATGTATATCTACATTAGTTGGATATATGATTTGAATTGGGTGTTGAGTTAGTTTTTTTTGAAATATATTATCAAATGGAGGATTTTGCGTTACTAGAATAAAAGAATCCAGGCTGTTCAGTGTGGCTATTGCATTTTTTGAACCATAGTATAGGTTATTTCTCATTTATCTCACCCCGTTAAAATTGTCATTCAATTAGATCTCGATGTATCTACTATTGAACGATCTCTTTTTATTATCTAAGGTAATAAAGAGATTATACTTTACTAATCAATGTTCAGTGAAAAAATGATGAAGTGTGGGGCACATAAAGCAGAAATCACTCCAAAGCCAGAATTTGGAGATATTTACATAGCCGGATACGCAACAATGGAAGCACCATTAGTAGATGGAGTACATGATCCCATTCACGCTCGAACTTTGGTGTTATCAGATGGAAATGAACGTGTCGTCCTAGTTTCCGTCGAAGTTGTTGGATTATTGCAAGATGAAATAAACAAAATTAAAGATGATTTAGAGGGATTAGGGTTTAAAAGATCTCGAATTTTCGTACTTGCAACTCATACTCATGCCGGACCTGACACAATGGGAATGTGGGGACCTTTTATTGGTAAATCCGGAGTAAATCTCCGATATATGCTATTTTTACGCCAGCAAGTAGTCGCATCTGTAACGCAAGCACTAAAAGATATGAAACCCGTTGATGTGAGTTATGGGGAGAAAAAAATATCAAATCTTATACAAAACTTTCGTCCAGTGAAAAATGTTGAAGATACACTTCAATTGATCCAATTTAAATACGAAGAAAACATTATCGGATGCATTTGGACTTTTCCAGCTCAACCTGAAATCACCAATCGAGAAAATGTTCAAATTTCTGGAGATTATCCAGGAATAATATGTAATATCATTGAAGAAAAGAATGGGGGGGTTTCACTCTTTGGATTAGGACTATGTGGGTCTCAATCTCCAATTTATGTGGAGCAAGGGTATGAGAAATTAGAATTAATGGTAAACGAGGTATACAAAGGGTTTGAGGAAGCCCAGAGAATATCTGAAAGAGTGGAAGCAGACCAGCTTGAAATTCGTACTCGAAAAATCGATCTTCAGTTAGAAAATGCTGATTTTGCGTTATTACAAACTTTAAGTATATTTAATTTACCAGAAGTCAAAGAAGGAATTATTGGATCTTCCGTAAGTAAAATACGTATTGGAAACTTGCATTTGATTACGATACCGGGAGAGCCTTTTCCAGGATTGATTAATCCACTACTTAAAAAATATGCAAATGAGAAATTCGTAATTCTTAGTCACGTTAATGATAGTTGTGGCTATTTTATTCCTCGAAACGAATGGAACTTAGCCCCCGTAGAATTTCTAAAACCAGAGAAGAAAGAGGAATTTGTAGGACATGAGAACGAATCCATGGGACTCAAAGCATCTGAAACCGTTCAAGAAGCAGTAAGAGATATTTTAAAATATCAAAAAGTAATGGCAGTATCGCCCCATGCAGATGATATTTCGATTTTTTCAGGTGGGCTTTTAGCAAAATTCGCTGAAGAAGGTAATAAAGTAATTTGCGTGAGAGTTACTGATGATTACGGAGATTGTGTTGGACTAAAGCCAGAAAAAGCGATTAAACGAAATCGGAATGAAGCAGAAAAAGCATATAAAGCTCTTGGTGCAGAGGAAGTCATTCATTTAGATCATCCTTCCGATACACTATACACTGTGGATTATGAAGTCTTAAGAGAACAATTCGTCAGATTAATTCGAACGCACAAACCAGACGTGATAGTCACTTTTGATGTTGCTCCATTGTACGAAGAAAATCCAGATCACATCATTACAGCAAGAGCTGTTAATGATGCTTGTTGGCAAGCCAGCTTCGATACATATTATACTGAACATTTTAATGATGGTTTAGAAATCCACACGGTAGGAGAACGATATCTATTCTCTGAGACATTAAATCCCCAAGTGGTAAACTCTCATCTTGATATAACAGAATATATCGAAAAGAAAATTAATGCAGTTTCCCAGCACCAAACAGTCATGAAAAATTGGTTCCACCAGAGAAAACTATTAGCTCGTGCAAATCAGTTACGCGTCGATTTATTGGAAGAAGAAATTCCTGATCCGATTCGAGTAAATATTCTAGTTAGATTTTACTATAGCGAAATTGGTGCTTCTTTTGGTGTAAAATATGGAGAAATCTTTCGTAAATTGGATGCAGGATTCTTAAATGACTTGGGAAACCCAATTTAATGATTTTTTAATTTTTAAATAATAAACATCGAACTAAAATAAATCAAAACAAAACAAAAATAAGTGAAAAAAAAATGAGCATGAAAATAATCGAAAGGCCAAAAGAAACTAAGCTTGGAACTCGAATTGCATATGCATTCGGCACATTAGCAGATAATTTAGCATTACAAAATTTCATGTTTTTGGGTTTTGCATATTATTTCACCGTTGCCGATCTCCCAGTATGGATGATATTTGTGGCTTGGGGGATATATTCAGTATGGGATGCAATCGATGATCCCTTGATAGGGGTAATTAGTGATCGCACTAAAACAAAATTTGGACGAAGGAAAATCTATATTTTAGTTTCTGCTATCCCCTTATGTGTTCTTATGGTATTATTATGGGGACCAGAAAACTTCATAACTGGAACACCCTGGGAAATAGTCCTATACTTGATTATAATGTTAATTATATTCGATTTGGTGTTTACAACGTATACTGTGAATTTTAACTCATTGTGGGTTGAAATGTTTCTAACAGAAAAAGATCGACGTTCTGTAGGTTTATGGAGATCAATATTCACAATTCTCGGATTGATAATCGCATTCCTTGTTCCAAGTTTCATTATTGAAGATTTCACCAACACGTATAACTATGATTACACACCGACTCAATATATCATCAATGGCGGAATTGCAGCCATCGTTGTTTTAGTCACCATAGCGATAATGTTTATATGGGGTTCGTTTGAACGTAAAGAATTTGCAATGGATGCAGAATCTGCTCCATCTTGGAGAGAATCCTACAGAATCACATTTAAAAACAAAGCCTTTATGTTGTATGCTGTAGCAGCCT
>SDNX01000135.1 GCA_004524545.1 Promethearchaeota archaeon | reverse complement strand
GGGACTATTACGCTCATTAAGAATCGCAGTGGAAAGTCAAAAATGTTCAAGAAATATACCGTCAATGTGAATGTTCCAAATCGTCGAATCCAACGAGTCCATTTCAACCATCTCTCTTTATTGATTTTTTGATTGAATTCTACCTTAGCAAACGCCCATAAAATTAACGGGGTTTGTAAGCCGACAGATACTAAGGCAAACCATCGTGGATGTACGTGAAAACCAATGTTGGCAAACATTGCATCAATTCCGGTATAGATATCGGATGCACCATCAACATATTCGTACAAGAAGAATAGATCAAGCACTCCCAATATTAAAGCAGCTAAAGCTGGAATTAATAACCATCTTAAATGCTTTTTCTTAGGTTTATCCTGCAAAATAACATACGCAATCCCCGCTCCGATGAAATAACTGCCCAGCATGGGAAAAAGAGGCGCTTCACGACCCGCAAGCCAATTAAGTGCAGTTCTTTTCATCACATAACCAAATGGACCGAAGAATTGTCCGAGAGTAAGAATATTATCATGGAATTCACCGGGGGCTAATAAGTAATAACGAAATCCATCAACGTTTGCGAATTGATAGTATGTCAATCCCAAACTATTTGCAGCCCATTGACCAACATAGGGACTTATTATGATTATTGTGAATCCAATGACATAACAAAGAACTACTTTGATAATCCAACCGCTTTTTCCTTTAAAGAACTGAAAACCTAAAAAGAAAAATGCAGTTATAATCATCATCAATCCGATAGATTCGATAGCTTCAATCAGAAAGAACATATCCCAGTGATCTATCCACAAGGCCTGGATAGGTACTGATCCAATTGGATTTTGTCGAGACCAAATCTCTAAGAAACCCCAATATGGAAATACTGTAACCCAAAGTTTTCCAACTAATATTAGAATGAATCCTGCAAAAATCTGCTTGCCAAATATACCCCAGATATTTTTTCCATTCTTAGCTCCACTCTCCATTTGGTAGAAATTCGAAATAGAAGAAATCATTAAAAAGAAACCCCTCCAGTGGATCAGCACAAAGATAAAAATTGCTATAATTAAGAAACCGATGCTTCCTGTCAAAATAGCGCCAGTATCCGCGAATTTATCCCATGATGTAAAGAGGAAATGAAAAATGGCAGTAAAAAAGATGGCAATTCCTCTCCAAAAATCAATACTTGTTAATCTTTTCATATTTTAATCACTCATTTAACTCTCTCGTTATTTTTTTTTAAATATTTTGTTAAAGGTGGTTATTCCAATTTGTCGAGTGAAATATTAAAAGATTACTTTATGCTATCAAGGGAAAATTATCCTCCTCTATGTTGATCTAACAATAAAGAACCGCGATTAATAAGGGAAATATTACACAGAAACTTCTAATCTGCTTTTTAGTTCATGTTCTATGAATATATAGGGTTCTACTCCGTATAGTGATTTTTCCACTTTAATACGAGAGAAAGTAATGTTTTTCCACGTAGCAGTAGCTCTTTTTAAGAAAACTTTCCACCCGGTGGTGTTCTCTCTCTTATTGGATATTATAACCCATAATATGACATCCACAATCCCAAAAAGGAAGCTAAAAACCATGGAAATCGTTTTTGTGATGAAGATAACAATCCATTCGAAACTAAATACGAAATTATTCTCCTGTGCAATCTTCTTGGCATTATTCCATGTGATCATCGCTCTAGTTTTAGGAAATATCGCTAGTATGGGCAGAAATGGAAGGAGGATTATCAAATAAAGAAAACCGCTCTTTTCCCATAGTCTAAGAATCACCTCAAAATAAAATGCAGCTACAACCATGAGGATACATGCCCAGAGCATATTCGCTTTACCATGAGTAATAAAATCCATCCCCGTTATCATAGTAAACAGCTTACGGGGATAAATGTCTAGTAGCTGGAGCATATAAACTGATAGGGCTAGTAAGCCCCATCTCCTGAGAAAAGTGGAGTTCCGAGCGTATTTATACAAATCAGCAGATTTTCTAAATTCAAATAACCGCATAAACAAACATACATATAAGATGTACAAACCTTGGTTTATTAGAAGGAACCATACCGGTGAAACACGAAACCAGAGGCTAAAGGATAAATGTTCTACAAAAATCCAATAATGTAATCCTATCATGATCAATCCTAATGCGAATAATGACCATCTTCGTGCGATGTGTTTATCTGTATTTGGTTGGGTTAACCGATACCCAAATATACACCCCAAACACACACAGAAGAAATTCGGGAAAATCGGTTCTTCAAGGCCTGCAATGGCGTACCAAATAAGCCTAGTGAATTTTTCTTTATTTTCAGAAAACGGATTGAAATACCCACCAATCGTAATATCCCATCCCACAATTTCCGAGATTCTTACTTGCATGAAAGGGGTTGCAAATAGAAAAGTGAATGCTAATATCGCGAAAACTGCATAAAACAGGAAATTTTTTACATGCCTTTTCATCTTTCGGATCTTCACGAACACGTAATTTGTCAAAGTTATGAATATGAGAGCTAATCCAATTATTTGTAAGGTTTCAAACAAGTACATCCCTTGCCACTGAGATTGGACAAGTGAATTTAATAAGCCATCGGGATCCACTCCCGTCCATACTCGTATAGGATATAGATATAATACTCCATGCCAGGGATTGAAGATACTTTCCCGTATTAATCCAAGCGCATACATGAGTAATCCTTTCACAAGGTTTTTTACTAGCAAATTCTCATGGTTTCTTCCTTTCTCTACAGCTTTCAAAAAATTGAACTGATGAATAATTGCAGATAAGAAAAGAAATAAGGAGCGAGAATGACCGAGAGTGAAAAGCAATACACCCAGAATTGCTACAAAAATATTTACATTTGCTATATCGATACTCCCAAAAACGGTGAGATCCATGACGTTTGTCCATGTGTGAATGATTGTCATGAAGAAGATTGCGACTCCACGTAATAGATCGATAGAAATAAGGCGTTTTCCAGATCCTATTGCATCAATCGAGCCATTTAACGGTTCCAATGTCTGATTAAGGTTTCTCTCCATCTCCATAGTGTTATGTGTAGGTGGTCAATAGTTATAAATTTTCCACAGTCTACAATTTCCGAATACTAACCGTTTCTTTCGAATTCTTTCTCGATCCCTTTTTATGCCGGAAGACTGAAAATATGGCATGAAGCGCATAATATCATTTGATTTCTTCCGCGGATTAGCCGTCATGCTTATGTTATTCATGCATGTTTTTATCCATATTTATTCTGTCGCAAATCCTTCCAACTTTGGGGATGTTCTGAGTAATCCTGGACAACTTGCCATATTTGTACCCGTTTTTCTTTTCAGCAATTTTCGTGGCTTTTTTTTAATCATTTCAATGATTTTAAATGCCTATAACGTTACTAGAAGTCTTCGGAAAGGGGTATCTCGAGAAAAAGTCCTTGGAAAACAATTATTCACGGGTTTTATTATCTATATTGTAGGATTACTCAGTGAGGGATATTTCCAATACCATGGTGTCTTTGGGAGAAGTTTACTTACCAGAACCTGGAGAATCGATAGATTTAGCCATATTTTGCATACGGAAGCGATTAACAGCATTGGTATTTCCATTATGATTCTGGGGATCTTATTCTATTTCCTAAGCTTCAATGATGGAGCGAACAAACCTCTCCGAAATGCAATAATTTTGGCTATAATTGGTATTGCAGTGGTTGTGTTATCTCCACTCATGTATAATGTTGCAAGTAAAGCGATTGGGAGTTATATAGATTTAGGTGGAGGGGAGTTAGGATATAGCTATTACCATGTGCAATATGATTTTAATTCCTTTGGAGAATTCTTTAATAGGCTCGGTTGGGCTATTCTAGTAGGAAAGGAACAACCCTTGTTTCCATTTTTAGGGGTTGTATGCATTGGTGCGATTTTGGGTAATTACCTTGCACAAGAGAAGCCTAAGCGTCTAATTACTGGAGTTGGGATGATTTCTGGAGGAGTTATTTTCATTATTGGTGTTGTATTGCTCCTCTTTGAATCGGATATCATGGATGCAATTGTAGAAATTGCCGATACTGTGCATCCTACCTTCTTCTTCTGCATGTTGACAGGTTTGCAACTTCTTATCATCTGTGGGTGGTTACGTGCATACGAATTCAACCCCAAACGAGATATGGTTAAATATACGAAACGAACACGGTTTTTCCGAAGATGGGGTTTAGTAAGTTTAACTCTGTATGTTCTTCAATACTATATTGAATACTTATGTGAGTGGATTGGAGAAATCACAACCGGAATCCCATTCCTCACACGTTGGGGTGTAGATTTTTTCCCATATGTCTTGATAATGATGGTATTAGTTGTTGCAGTATGGGATCTGGTGTTCCGAATTTGGGAGAAATTGAAATTCGTTGGCACATTTGAGTGGCAATTAACTTCACTTTCCTCGGTTGTTCTTAATCCACAGGGAGAAAAAGGGAAAAAGGCTGAGAGAATGAATATTCGTCAAACTCTCTATGAGCCCGAACCTGTTGTATTCTATTCTGAATGACTTCTCTCTTTTTTTTCAAAATTCTAGAACCATTTCAAATTGCTTAGTAAATGAACCAAATCCCAATTCTGTTAGCAATTCAATCAACTTGGAATCTTTTGTATCAATATTGATAAGATAAACCTGTTGTATATTCGTTTTTTGCGAGAGAAGATATTTTATCATTTTCTTCCCCGTGGCTTTAATGTCTTTTGCTCCAATTTGCGCAATTTCCCCTGAACCCGGATTAAATACCATATAACCAATAAGTGAAT
>SDNX01000134.1 GCA_004524545.1 Promethearchaeota archaeon | reverse complement strand
TTATCCCTTTTTCGAATACGGCTTTGATTCTTAGTTATGTCTAGTTATTTGTAGAAAAAAAGCTATGGTAAAAAAGGAAAAAAATTTATCCTATCCATTATTAGGTAATGTAATCAGAGGTTAGTAAAGTGAGTGAAAATCCATCAGCAAGCCCTCAGAGTGCTCAAGCTCAAACTACAATATTTGCAGTCCGTACTACGATTGGTAGAGAAAGAACAGTTCAAGATTTAGTGTACAGCAGATTGAGAACTGTCCACCCAGTCCCTGATTTAAAAGCTATATTGACAGCAGATAAGAAATTTCGAGGATATGTATTCATCGAAGCAATCCACCAACGAGATGTAATTCTTATAACGAATGGAGTCCCACATGTTCGAGGAAAGGTAGTAGGATCGATACCCTTGGATGAGATAGGGCATATTATTAAACCAGAAAGAGTAGTGAAAACCATTGAAGCAGGGGATATCGTGGAGATAGCTGAAGGGTTGTTTAAAGAAAAGAAAGCTCAAGTTATTGCCATGCCCAAGGAAGGCTCTAAAGATGAGGTTACTCTTCGTTTAATCGGCGATGGGGAAGCGAGTAACATTACTGTTAAAATTCATGCAGATTATCTGAAGTTGATAGAAAAACAAAAGAAAGCCGTTACAGAATATGTTCTTCAAGATGAGGAAATTCTCGAGGAAGAAATAAGTTCTAGTTTAGACATAGATGCTTCCAAGAGAACAAGACAAGAAGAACCTGCACGTGTAATGATTGCTGAAGAAGTTGGTAAGTCTACAGATGATACTTTTTCATTTTCTGAAGAAGGAGAAGAGGAAGAAGAAGAGGAAGAAGACGAAGAAAAATCAGATGAAGATGAAGATGCTGACGAAGAAGAGGAAGAAGACGACGATTGGGCAAAATTCATGATATGATCAATTCACAACAATTATGTAGGTTATTAAATTTAATGTAAAGTGATACTATGCCAGGAAAAAAATCAAATCAAACAGGAACAGATCAACGGAAAATTCAATATCCCAACCGTGAAAACGATGAGATGTATGCTATTGTGATAGAAAATTTCGGTGGAGATAGGATGTTAGTAAAATGTGAAGACGGAGTCATTCGAGTAGGCATAATCCGAGGTAAAATTCGGAAGAGAATGTGGGTGCGTCTCGGAGACTTAATCTTGGTTAGTCCATGGGAATTTGAGACAAAAAAGAAGGAAAAACGGGAAAAATGTATGATTATTTGGAGATATACCAGAACTCAAGCGAATTGGTTAAGCACTAGAGGAAAATTGAACGAAAATTTAGATCCAGACAATGTAGATCTTTTTTAAAAACCCAATTTGTTTGTTTTATGTTCCAAATTCGTCCTCTTTTTACCTTTTAACCATAATGATTAGAAAGTTCAGAATCAAATTCTAAATGAACTACTCGTTCCCCTCTGCTTACGAAATTCTTGTCGATTCGGACCAACAATCCATGAAAAGGTTTTCCATGCACCCAAACCAAATATACAGGATAAGATTTTGCATTTTTCACAAATGATTCCTTGTAGTGTATAAATATGTTGTCTTGACACTGGGTACAGTAAGTATATAGAGTACGATCTTTTTCTCCATCCTCCTTGTCTTCAGATGTCGTTTCAGGAGTCAGCTCGGATTGTAGTTTTTTTTCTACTCTAGAAAACATTTCTAATTCATCCGGGGAGAGAGAACGGCGTGATTCTGCAGTTTCTGAGTCTTTCATTGCACCAATATTTTCTTTATTCTCATCCATAATTTTTGCCCGTGTTGTTATTGTTTGGTATACCTTTCAAGTATTCATTAATGACCTTAAAAACTAACGTTGGGAAAATAATATTTACTTTCGTTCATTTTTCTCCGTACCATGGAAACCTTTGAGATTGATGGGAAAATGCTATATTTGGCATTCTCTGACGAGTTGAAAATTCCATGGATTGGAGATAAACAATATGTTACTCAAATCCACGCGGCTTGGACTCACGAGTTAGATTCAAAGAAGAAAGTATATTCCCCATTTAATCCAAAAATTCTGGGTAGATGTGGCATGGGAAAAACAACTCTTGCGTACAGTGCAGCTAAATTTTTCCACCCAAATTCCCCCTCTGAAGTTTTCATCCAACATTGTTCAGATACCTTATCTCTAGATCAATTACTTGTTCACACGATCGACACAGAAAAAGGATTTGAATATCATGCTAGTCCTCTAGTGACAGCAATGATAAAAGGAGCTATGTGTATTCTTGACGAATGTCAATATTTGCCATCAGAATCTTGGGCAGCAATTACAACTTTGTTAGATGAACGTTATGTGACATCGGATCTTGTTGGATTAAAAATCTATGCTCATGAAAATTTTCGCCTATGTGTGACAGAATCCTATTTCGAAAAGCCAAATAAAAAATACACAATTCCCGAGTATGTCTCGATTTCCTTAAAACCTGTTATTAATATCAACCATCCTGGTCGAAAACATGAATTGGATGTACTTACATATTTTTTCCCTGAAGTGAATCCTCGATTACTTCACCATATGGTGGATTTTCTCCAATCAGCACATTTTGAAGAAAGATCATACTCCATCCGGGATTGCATTAATATTATCCAGAGTTACGAAACTAGTGTAAAATCCCCTCAACAAGGAGAAGACATTGATTGGAACTTGGTTTATCAATCTATTCGACATATATTGGATAATCAAGCGATATATTTTTTGAATGAACTACTCAATCAGTCTAACGATTCTGATTTCTTGTTTAAAGATGGTGATCTTGATTTCTCTGAAGACGCTTTGGATGAGAACTCAGATAATATGAATGATTTTTTTGAAGATGAGGAAAATTACGCAGAGTTTATTGAAGAGGATGATTTTGATGATTTTGATGATTCATTTGCTATATTCGATGATAAGATAGAACCAGAGAAATCTGATGATGTAACGGATTCCACACTATCGGATGCAAATTATGTAAAGAAAATGCAAAAGAAAATTCAAAGCAAGCTAAAGAAAAAAAAAGATGCTGAAAAGACAAGAAAATAAAATTATAATTGAGTATATTCCTCTTCATAACCCTTTTGAAATTTTGATATTATTTCTTTGTATCGTAAGTGAGCTTGAAAATCATCAATATCTCGCAATTTTACACGCATATCCTGTAAAAGGTGTTCAACGCTAGATTTTTCATCATTTTGGTTATTCATTTTGTAATTTTTCAACTAATAATTTAAAGAGAACACAACAATCAGATTGGCTTATTTTTTTCTAGGAGAACAAGAATAAAGAGTTTTTATGCAATAAAATGCAAATTTTGTTCATGGCTGATTTTAGATTAAGTGATTCGGAACAAGCTCTATATGAACGTGCCATGGAATTCGCACGTAAAGAAATCGTTCCGCGCGCAATTGAATTGGATATAGCGAACGAAGTTCCTGTAGACATATGCCAAAAAGCCTATGAAGCAGGTTTCATGAATTTACACATCCCAAAAGAGGCGGGTGGACCGCATAATACACTATTTGAAGAAACTTTGATTTACGAGGCGATGGGATATGGAGACCCTGGAGTAGCTACTTCAATAAATGTGAATAATCTTGCTTTTGCTCCTCTTGTTATTGGAGCAACAATAGAACAACTGCAAAAGTACGTTCAGCCGATGATAACAAGTGAAAAAGCAAGATTCGGAGCTTTTTGTTTAACAGAACGTGAAGCAGGATCGGATGCATCGGCAACAAAAACCACTGCAGTTAGAGATGGGGATGAATGGGTAATAAACGGAACGAAATGTTGGATTACTAACGCACCTGTGGCAGATTTATTCACTGTTTTTGCTCAAACTGAACCCGGTTCTGGATACAAAGGCATGGCCGTATTCATGGTTCCAAAGGATGCCGGGGTAAAAATTGGACATATTGAAAACAAACTTGGTCAAAGAGCTTCCCAACAAAGTGAGGTTATTTTTGAAAATGTTCGAATCCCAGAGGATTGCTTAGTGGGTGAAGTAGGACGGGGATTCCATATCGCCATGATGACTTTAGATATGACTCGGACGGGGATTGCTTCCATTGCAACGGGGGTTTGCCAACGAGCTCTTGATGAAGCATCTAGATTCGCTAATACAAGAATCGCATTTGGAAAACCAATCATACGAAACCAAGGCATTAGTTTTACTCTTGCGGATATGGCAGCAAAGGCACATTCAGCTAGATTAGCTACCCGACATGCAGCATGGTTAGCAGATAATAAACTTCCAGGATTAGGAATGGATTCTGCTATCGCTAAGTTACTTGCATCTGATTATGCAATGCAAAATACAACTGATGCGATTCAAATTATGGGAGGATATGGATACGCTATTGAATACGGAATGGAAACACTGTTTCGGGGTGCTAAACTTCTCCAAATTTATGAAGGGACCAATCAAATTCAACGAATCGTCATTGCAAATGAGTTAAGTAAACGTGCAAAAACATTAGATACGGGATTTAGATTGAACTATCCTGGTGTAGATGCTCCGGATCACTCATTTAAACAATAATCTCTTTTTTCATTTTAATTTTCATAATTCTTTTCCATAAATTTAATTATATTTCCAACATTGTAAGTTATGTGAAACGAAACTTCCTTATTTTTATTGGGGTGATTATTCCCGTAATTATTGTTTGCAGCATAATTGTACCCTTTTTGGTTCCTGATACAGTAATTCGTTTTTCTAATGATACTTCAGCAAGGACAAATAAAGAAAAAACTTTAGCAAGTTTTAAAAAAATAGATTCAAAAAACCCATTTTATGCGATGAAATACTACGGGGATTATGATTTT
>SDNX01000133.1 GCA_004524545.1 Promethearchaeota archaeon | reverse complement strand
TCTTTATATCTATACTCCAAGTTACTTTCAAGAAAATAGGGTTAAGATGTAACTATTTTTTCAAATTGAAAATCGATATATAGAATTTAATAGGTAAGAAAGGGGAATTTTTACAATATTTTGTATTGCACTTTGATGTCAAAAGACTACTTTATAACTAAGTTATTCCTCCTAACACGATGATTCCAAACACAATGAGAGTTATTATGATACTCCAAGTTATTCCCCAATCTCTTGGAGAATAATTTCTTCCTCTTATAGGGAAGGTGAGTCATCCTAGGTTTTCTTTGGAAAATTTTATGAGGATATCTTCTGGCATTAAATGCTTGGTGTTATTGTTTGTGAAAAGGACGATTTTAATTAAAAAGTTCATTAATCTTTTTCCTATCGATGAAATAATTGCCCAAATCCTTAAAGGTACCAACGGATGACTTAACCTATGGCTCAATCACCTATTGCGTTAACTGCAGGAATTTTAAGTATTGCTTCAGCTGCATTCATTTTTTTGATCTTTTTGCTAATTTTAACTAAATTCATCAAAAGAAAGAAAATTAACACCCTTTATCTAGCAATATCGATTTTGTTCTGGGGTTTATCATGTATTTTTGCAAGCAATATCTATCTCCTTGCAGAATCGAACTTATCTTGGGTATTTTGGTGTCAAAAACTCGTATACGTTTGTGTATTTTTAGGAACCATGTGCACGTACCAATTTGCTCAAGGGATATTCTTGCATAATAAGAAAATAATTATGTTGATTTACTGGGTAATTGGTTCAATAGTAATAATTCTAACACTCGTTTTAGATTCCGTTGAGTTGGGAGTGTTTCCTGATGGTAGTAATTATCCATTGCTTACAATAAAGCTTGCATTCAGCATCTTGGTTGTGGTGTATATTCTCCCGACCATTATTTCCGTGATTGTGAAAGCATTGCAAAGCGCTAATACTGTGGAAGATAAAGGTTACAAATTTGGTTTTCGAGTAATTTCAGTCGGGCAATTCATGATAATATTCACGTTCATTGTCGACACCATCGCATCAATTGTAATTAACAATATTCAATTATATTCAGCAATGTTATACTTAACATGGATTTTTCCGTTAATTGGAGTTGTGTGTTACTATATTGGATGGATTCTCCCAAATTGGGTGAAAAAAATAATGAAATTAGATGTTTAAATCTCTCTCTATCTTCATCCTTTTTTTTATCAATAAAAAAACATTACATTTGTAACAATTCTCTACTTTATAACTAAATTATTCCTCCTAACACGATGATTCCTAATAATATCAGAGCCATTATTATAGCAAAAGTTATTCCTTGGTCCCTTAAAGAATACCGTCTTATTCTTACAGGAGGAGATAATCGCCCATTGACACGTTAAGGGCGTCTATCAACGTCAGGTATTAAGCTAGCATCACTACAATTTTCACAAATAGCAGCGAACTCATCTGTTTCAGGGATAGCTGCTCCACATTTGTTACAATATGACATATCCTCATTTAGTCAATTGCGTTAATAAGTGTTTTTTTGATGTTTTTTTGGTTATCAAACGACTAAGAGATGCCCATATCGGTATTTCTGGTGTAAGCATGAAAAATGCGGGTATAGGGGAGGAAGAGATGGTACGTCCGCAAGGGTCAGTGCCCAAAAAACCCTCAAGCAAATCAACGAAAATTCGATAAGCGAACACACGGTCTCAACTATCGACCGTGAGGATCAAAGAGATCAAATATCTACTCAATAAAATAGATAGTTGCTAAATGTGTCGAATATAAACGAAAAAAAAAACGCAGAACGTTGACTGTTCTATCTTTTGATAATGATCAAGTAAAAGTTCTAATTCCACCGAATATGTTAAAGTTTTAAGCATGGGTAGATAACCATGTCTAGATCCTTACTAAAGGATCACCAAATTTCTAATAAATTACAAAAAACGTTGCTGAGATTTCTATGATAAAATCCAAGAAATTCATTCGTCATCTGACTATCGCTTTGCTAATAAGCATGTCCATGGTGACGATTTCGGGAACTGGAAAGAAGTTCTCCCGAAGCGCATATGGTACTGGCGACGTTCTGACCCAAAGCACGCGAAATGCAATCTATGAAAATATTCAGGCTAATGAGGGAACTCATTTTCGTAAGATATGCCGGGATATGGACAGAAAGGCGGGGGTCGTTCAATATCATATATCAATTTTGGAAAAGAAAGGATTAGTGAAGAGCATTCAAAACGGCCGTTACAAATGCTTCTTCGTCACCACAAAGGGCAGAGACCCTACGAGATTGTTCGAAAAGAAAGACGAACTCACATTCGAACAAAAGTCTATGCGTGAAAAAGTCATAGCAGCAACCAAACGTGAAACACCCAGAAAGATTATCAGTTATTTGAGTAAAAATCCAAACTCTAGCCATCAAGACATTGCAGAAATTTGCGCAGTAACCCCTCAGGCGATTACTTTTCATTGTCAACGTCTACAAGGGTTAGCCCTTATCCATTCCTACAAGGTAGGTCGCCAAAAGTTCTATGTCTTGACAGAAAGCGTTACTCAGATAATACCGTATTTATCTTTGTGAGATCAGTAATAAATTGCGAACTAAACAAATAATCAATTAATTCTGTAATTTTTTTTGTTTTTCCTATTTTTTCTCGGATTTTAGCACAATTATAGGACCCTTTCAGCATCCAAATTGCATTTCGGCGTAATTCTGTTAATTTGAAGTTCTCATTGTTGTAGTATTTGCCAAGGTGTTCAATCGAGTCCAGCAAGATTCTGAGGTATTCCTGAATTTTCTCAGGTGAATTGGGATTTCTATCAGTTTTCAGTTCTTCATAGAATCTGGAAACTAAATCATTGCTGTCTAAGGGATCAGCGTTCTGATTGGAGATGTCTTTAAAAGTCTCTGGAAAGCCCATTGCGGCTCGTCCAATCATAATTGCATCAACATGGGTGATATTTTTCATCAGATTATAGGTTTCGTAGTTGAAAACGTCACCATTTCCGACCACCGGGATGTTGGACAGTTGTTTTGCACGCGTAATGCTTTCAATATCTACAGTTCCCGAGTAACCCTGTCTCGCTAGTCGTCCATGAATTGTCAAAAATGCTGCACCTTCATCCTCAATCATCCTAATTATCTGTTCCATACTGTCTTTGGAATCCCATCCGGTACGAATCTTGACGGAGACTGGTTTGTTAGACAGTTTAATGGTAGATTGGACTAAATGTTGAAGATCATTAAACCGATGTGGTTTCATCAAAGAGGCACCGCCTCCCGAATTGCATGTATGCCGTGCGGGGCATCCCGAATTAATATCTATAATTGAAAAATTGTAGGAATTTAACACATCAAGGGCTTCTTTTATTACTTCATAGGATTTGCCACTTCCACAGATTTGCACACTGCTAGGAGTATTTTGTTCAGCAAATTCCAGAATAGGTCGAATAGTTTTTGGTGCTTGAGCGATTTGGTTGATGAATACCATCGGCATACTGTATAAACCCAATCCACCATAGTGGTTGATCGTTTTAACATAACTCGGTGTCGTAATATCCATCATTGGAGCAAGAAGAAGGTCAGAGGAGAGGGTGAGTGGACCGAGTTTGACAGTTGCCATGAATTTTACCTTATTTCAAGACTTTAACACAAAAAATTAAAATCTTTTTCCATAATTCCATTCGTATGCAAACCCTAGTGGAAAATGAGTATTGGATACTACCTAAACCAAAATATGTTAACATTACCCCAAATGAAAGCGGCATAACTCTTTCTTCACTTTGGACTATTTATGTAAACAAGTATAGGATTAAGGATAACGCACTTTTTCTTTCCTCCAAATTTAATAGACATTTCAACACATTCCTGAATACTATTCCTATTCGTGATAGCACTCTTGATGAAAAATGGGGAGAGTATAATTATATTGCAGTAATTACCCCGGAATCGGATTATGAGAAAAGAATCAAATTTAACATGAATGAAATCGTGAAAAATCATCTTGGTCAATATGATGCTATTCTTGATTCTTGCTGTTTTGAGTTATATCCAAATCAATTGAAGTCTAAGCTACCATTAGATGAAAGTTACTACATCAATATTTCAAAAGGGTCTATTTGGGTACTCTCTACAAGCCCTAATGGATTTTATTATGGAATTCAAACTCTAGTTCAAATTATTGAACATACAATCTTTCAAATCGAAAATCTCGAGAATTACATAATTTTGCCAACAATGACTATAGTAGATTTTCCCGATATGAACTATCGAGGAATTTCTGTAGATCTAAATTCATTCACTCCCTCATTCAAAGCTTTATCCGATTTAATTCCATTTTTAGTGAAATGTAAGCTCAACAATATTGTTACCATTCATAACTCAAAATTTCCCTATACAGATGAAGAAAATACAAAATTTAGAGATTTATGTAAATTTCACCACATCCAATTATCCCATATCTCAAATTTGGAGGAATTGAATGAGCATAAGGTCAAAACCATCCAATTTCAAATGAATGGACGATTCATACTTCCGGATTACAAATTGAGTTTGGATATCATCGAAAAGACTTGTAAGACTTTATCCGATAAATTTGAAGGTGTATTAATATCTACCCTAAAAAACTGTAATTGTCCTTTAGATTTGCAGATGCCTTTATTCCCAATGATTTCAGACATGCTTTGGAATTCTAAAATCCCTGTAACGAATAAAAAATGGGTTTATGTCATGGAAGGGGCACATTTAAATTTATTTGAAGATTCCCTTCAAAAATCTACATTCGATTTCCGAAAAATGGCACAATTTTCTTCTACTATACTTCAAGGAGGTGAGGAGCAAATTGACAAAAGAATCACCGAGATTGGTACTCTCT
>SDNX01000132.1 GCA_004524545.1 Promethearchaeota archaeon | reverse complement strand
TTGATCCTTGTACTGTTGCCATTGTTTATAGAGGGATTTATCTATAGGAAGATGAATATCAAGTTCTTCAATCGGAGGCGGAAATGAGTACAAATTCTGGTAGCCAAATTGATTGTAATTCGAGAAAACTACACCACGAATCGTATCCCCTCGTAATACATCTAGCATTTTTTGAAAAGAATCTTCTGATGTCAAACTCCTTCAACACCCGTAAAAAATGGTTTGGTAAACTACTTTATTGTGCAGTTCTTCATTGAATGTAATCCAATACATTTGGTAAAGAAAACCTAACGTAAATATAGTTTGTTGAGAGATGTCTGAAAAAAATCGATCCTTTTTGATCCGTTTTATTGAAAATCTAAGGAATTTCGAAAATGTGGAACGGAAAAAAATTCTTTTCCCCATAATGGATAAAATTCGAAAGAACTCCTTCAGATCTGAGATAATTTATAGTGATATGGGTGAAGACGCAGCAAGTATCATTTCAGGTGAAAAGGGAGATGAATTGATACTCCTTACAACAGATGCAATTACGGAAGAATTCACGAAAACCTCCCCTTGGGCAGCTGGATTTAGTGCGATAATGGTGTGTGCAGATGATATCTCCGCATGTGGCGGAACTCCTTTAGCAGCAAGCGCAATAATCAGTTCGGATCAACCACAAATTCGTGAGCAGTTACTGAATGGTGTATTGGAAGCAACTCATCGATTTGAAATCCCGTTAATTAGAGGGCACACATCCGATAAAACATCCAATGTTGGCGTATCTGCAACAGTTGTTGGTAAAATCAAAAAAGTCCATTATATTTCTGCAGGAGGGGCAAAGGTCGGAGACGATATTGTTATTATTGCAGATTTTGATGGACGTGTTGGAAAGTCAAGTAAGTACTATTGGGATACGGTCACCTATAAAACCAAAGAAGAACTCACTAAGAAAAGGCAACTAATGCCAGAAATCGCTATGAAACAGTTGGTTAATTCAGCAAAGGACGTATCTAATGGAGGAATTTTTGGAACGCTTATATTACTTCTATATTACTCCAAAAAAGGAGCTCTGATTGACTTAGAATTAATTAAAACACCTAAAGGTATAATCACCCCCGAGTTTGGATTGAATGAATTTGTAAAAATGTACTTGACTTCTGCGTTCTTATTGACCCTTCCCGAATCTAATTATGAAGAGATTAAGAGAATCGGTGAGAAATATGGCTTTTTTGTATTTAAAATAGGAAAAATTTCAGAGAATACTCAAATCCAACTTAAACATAAAGAGTATGTAGAAGAATTCCTTAATTTAAGTACATATTTTTGATACAAATTTTATTTACGTGATATTTTCGATCTAGTAGTATTGTAATTTTGGAGGAAATGACCATTCGAAAACGAGCTATTTGGATTCCGATTATTTTTCTATCTTTGACTTGTTCTGGGGTATTTTTGGCAATCCCACAAGATATAGAACCATTTCCTCCAAAATTGTCATCTGTTCTCGAAGAACCGACAATACTAACTGTAGAATTGTTGGAAAATCAATCGTTGGGTTGGTTTAGAGCCCGGCTTTTATTGAATGTAACAACCGATGTTCCTATTAATATGAGTTACTTTTTTGTGGGTATAGGAGAAAGTGCTGAAAAAATCGTTTCTGTAAATTCTAGCATTTTTGAGGTGTCTATTCTATCGTCTCAAATTGAGATATTCATTCAACCTAGATGGAGTGTATTTCCAAGCTCATTTCAGTATCAACTTGTGGTATATTACATTAACTCAACTACTTATTTAGCTCAAAATATTTATGAAATTCCATTGGGGGTGTTCAATATTGTAATGGGAATTCCATTGTCAATTATCCTAAGTGGAGTTTTGATGGTAGGAATAATTTTTATTTCTGCCCGACCTGTCCGTTTACGAAAGGAAAAAGCAGATACATCCTCTGGGACCGATTTTAGTTATGCAGAATCTACTGTAGTTATCTCTACATCACCCCAATCACCACCATCAACTGGTTTAGAAGCAGGAAAAATACAATGTCCTGAATGTAAAGAAAAAATTGCTGAAGGAAGCGCATTTTGTCCTGAATGTGGATACCACATCCCCCGATTTTTAAGAATGAAAGAATAGAAAGATGGTGCACCGACCGGGATTCGAACCCGGCTCCGAAACGTGGCAGGCTTCGATACTAACCACTATACAATCGGTGCGTTTCAAAGTAATTTAAAGTAGTTAAAAGTAATTTTGAGTTATCTCGATTCCAAATAAATTTTTTCGTTTCTTTAGGATAAGGATTTCCACGTTAATTTCACACGCAATAGAGTTAAATAACAGCGTGGAGGAAGGTAGGATATGATTTATGAAGAGGGAGATGTCTCGAATAATACAATTTTGATAGATGTGGGTCTTCAGGGTGTGAAAGGAGTATCTGGACTATATTATATAGAAACCAATGAAAAAAGTTGTATAATTGATTCAGGTGACCCCAAAGGTGCGAAAAGAGCAATAAAAACACTTCGAGAAATGGGAAAACCTTTACCGGATTACATTCTCCTTACACATGCCCATTGGGACCATTCTCAAGGGATTCCTAACTTCCGGAAAAAAAATTCATCTGTCATTGTATTTGCATCTGAAAAATCCATCGATCTTCTTGACGACCAATCCTTTAATGATGTTTTTAAAAAAGTGCCAACAACGAATATCCCCGATGTTAATCCTCTAAAGGATGGAGAGATTCTGGATTTAGGGGAGAGTAAACTTAGAGTCATAGGAATTCCCGGGCACACCTATGATCATGTAGGTTATTATGACGAAATGAGTAAAATAATGTTCGCTGGCGATGCGATTGGTATTCGAGTTGGAGATAAAGCATACATTCCTCCTTGCATGCCTCCATTTTGGGATGAAAGTGCATATTTTCACACTTTAGATAAATTGAAAACTTTGGATATTGAAACTCTTTGCCTAGCACATTTCGGATATATTCCTAGAATAGAGATTTCACATTTTTTGGATGAAATGCGATTGTTTTATGAGATTTCAAGAAAAATGATGACAAGGGTGATTGAAAAACCTGAACTTGAAGCATTATTACCAAAATTGATAATGCAAGAATTGCATCTTGAAATACCTCAAATGGAAGTGTATGATAAAAAAATCACCCTAATATTGGGAATTGTAAATGTTTTTAGAAGAATGAGAGGAAAAGATCCGATTCATGTCGGGCATTTATTAACTCCTACATTTGTTGGTCACGCATTTGATGGATTCAAAATCTCAAAAAGTCAGTAAGCCCATAAGAATTTAAAGGAATAACCTTATTCGTTATGAAGTACAGAGTGAATAAGTCTACTAAATTCCTCGAATTTCCAAGGTTTTGCAATGATACCAGTGAAACCATATTTCTTGAATTCTGACATGATTGGATCTGCAGAATATCCTGATGAGACTATAGCTTTCAAATTGGGTTGTATTTTCTTTAATTCTTTTACGGTTTCTTTCCCACCCATACCCCCCGGTATCGTCAGATCCAACACAACTAATTCATAAGGATCTCGTTTTGTAAGGGCATCCTTATATATTTCTATAGTTTCCTCCCCGTTAATGGTAGTGGTGACAGTATAGCCTAATTTTTCCAGCATTCTTTTTGCGACTTTACGAATAATATCCTCGTCATCCATGAGTAGGATTTTACCTGTTCCATATGATAGATCTTCTAACATATTTTTCGATTCCTCTGGTTGTTTATCAGGTGTAGCGGGAATGAATACACTAAAAGTGCTTCCAATTCCAACTTTAGATTTTACAGTAATGTGACCCGCATGTTTTGAGATAATTGCGTAACTTGTAGCTAAACCTAAACCAGAACCCCCTGCCTCTTTTTTTGTCGTGAAATAAGGATCGAAAATTTGATCCAAATACTTTTCAGGGATACCTATGCCTTCATCTTGCACTGTAATTACAACATAGTTTCCTGGTACTAAAGGCAGTTTCGATTCTGTATGGATTACTTTATTATTGGCCTGAATGCATAAGGTTCCACCATTTGGCATTGCTTGCATAGCGTTTAGAACCAAATTGTTGATAACTTGACTTATTTGACCTTCATCAATCTCTCCTGGCCATAAGTCATCTGAAACATCATAAGCGATTTTCACATTCGAACCTCTAATGGCGAAATCTGCTGTTTCCCGAAGTAAAATGTCAAATGAAGATAATTTCTTAATGGGAGTTCCTCCCTTTGCAAAGGTAAGTAATTGTTGAGTAAGTTCCTTCGATCGGATGATGGCTTTTTTTGCTTCATTCAATCGATTTCGAGATTCATTTGTGTTTTCCGTTAGTTCTGCCAAAGAAATATTACCAAGAACTGCAGTTAAAATATTGTTAAAATCATGGGCAATTCCTCCAGCTAGAATCCCTAATGAATTAATTTTTTCAGTTTTCTCAATTTCTTTTCTATAAAATTCACGTTGCTCTTCATCTTGTTTTTTCTGAATTATTGTATTAACTGCATCTATTAAAAGTCGAATTTGATTTACATCTGAATCGACATATGGTTCTTTCTTGTTACCCATTGCTGCTACGGCATAAAGGCGATTCTTTATCATAATAGGAATTAAGATATATCGATGAATGGGAGGATTAGGAAGAAGCAATTTTTGGGCAATATCGGATTTCGTGGTATCATTAATTATCAAAGACTTTTTATTATGGATGATCTCAAACCATGCACCTTGGTTAAGGTCTTGATAATTTTCAGGAAGATCTAGGACTTTAGGAAGTCCTGAGTCATATGTTGTCCAAATTCTCATTTTCTTCATTTTAGCCTCCGCATTAAGGAAAGAAACGAATCCACTTTCACTTTTTGTTAGTCTAACTCCTTCCATCAAAACAAAGTCATAAATCTGTT
>SDNX01000131.1 GCA_004524545.1 Promethearchaeota archaeon | reverse complement strand
GATCTTTAACTTGAAGAAACATTCCTTTTTTGAAACTCTCCATATCTATAATGTTCTGTTTGATAAGATAAGCGACCCCCTCATCGTCTAATTTGTTTTCGGCAATATCTAATGCTACATCATATGTATCTAACGCTTTGTCGTAATCTTCTTGAAGACTATACACGTGAGCAATATTATTTAAAAACAGAGTTTGTCCATAGAGATCATAAAAGCGCCCTGTTGCTGCTAAACCATAATGTAATACTTCCAATGCTTCGGGTAATTGCATCCTCATAATGAATCTCTCTGCAGATTTCATACATATTATTGCATATTTCTGCAATTTTTTCTTAAGGATGCGACTTTTCAATTTCCGTTGTTTTAACAGCTGCAAATTATATACCTTCAGCATTTCTAAGTATTCATCATTTATTGGATCGAATTCTTGTGCTTTTTGTTGGAAGGAAATACTTTGTTCATAATCTTTTAGGCGAGAATACTCGAAGGCAATGTTATGAAATATTTCAGGGTTATCAGACCATATCTCAAGAATGTCGGCATATTTTTCGATTGCTAAGCCCGGTCGAGATAGTTTGGAGTAGATCTGTGCAATTTTATCTTGGTATAGCACATAATTCGTTCTTTGTTCTTCTTCTATTAACTGGAGGAGTTTTTTCACATTCAATTTTCGTGGTGTGTCATACGAGGTCGAAAAATCCATTAGAATCTGTTTTTTGCGTTTCGGCAGAGAAATGCATTCATGATTCCAAAAATGCCTGTGGAAATGACAGAAATATTCCCCACATAATGTACATTTTCTTTTGGAATTTCCGAGAATAATCGAATTGCAAAAATAGCATCTCTGCACGATTTGTGTAACCCCACTATACATAATCTATAGATGTAAATAATAATTTCTTTAGGTGAATTTAATAATTTTTTGTTTCAATTGACCCAATCGACCTCAAAATTTCAATACGAGGAGAACTCCACCTACAAGCATTAAGATTGCTCCTAAAATGCGACCCTTGATTTTTTCTTTTAGTATCCATGCGGACAATCCCATGGTGACTAACAAAGATAGCATGGAGAGAGGCTCCGCAATGGACAATTCTAACCCAAAAATTGAGATTGAGACTAGAAGAAGAATATAAGAATACGCATTCGCGAAAGAACCCAAAAGGAAATGTTTGTAATGGGATTTAATGGCAGTTTTTATAACTCTAAATCTTTTCAATATAAGAATCGCGATAAATAAATAAAGTGAGACTACGAAATATTGGATAATTGCATACAAGAACGGGTCGGTTGTGCTTTTCACAAATATTCCATCAATAACTCTTCCCACAGCGATAAGTAGACTAACCAAAATCATCAGCAAACATCCTCGATTCGTCAATACTGCTATAATTGATTCTTTGAGGGATTGTTTCTTGTCGAGTAAACTAGTACCGATAAATAAGAATAGAACTCCTGCTAATTTAAACCAGTAAAACGTCTCATTAAGAAAAAGGACTGATAAAATGAACAGAAAAAAGACATTGAAATTGTATAATGGTGATACGAGAGAAGCCTCGTAATTTGACAGTACGTACACATAGATTACAAATGCGACCGAGTAGACAGTACCGCTTAGTAGGGCATACAATAATCCATCTATTCCTTTGAAAGTTGTAAAGAATAGCATTGGTAGAAGCATAATCCCAGCAATTGCAAACAAAAGAAAAGTGGATACCAAAGGATCTTGATTCTCTCCTGCTTTTTTAAATTCGATACGCTCATATCCGAGCAAAGACACTCTTCCGATCATAATCAAAATAATGAAAAGAAGTGTGAGATCCATACAGAATTAGTTAATTTCAGTATTAATGAATATTGTTAGAGGAAAAAGAAAGAAGTGGAGATGATTAGTGTCTTAAAATAAGGATGTAAGTTTCTCAACAACCAACATTTTTTCAGCAAGGAACCAATGTAGCTTAGATTTCTCCGGTTTATTAATTTTGAGTTCTTTTGCAAGTTCTTTAATCTCTTCCTCAATCGGTTCCTTAAATGAATCGTGTTTTAGACGAGATCTCATTTCTTCTATGGTGCTGAACACATTTACATCAATCCAGGCGTCATCCTGACATTCTTTTAGATCTAAGTTCATTTGTAGGATTTTGCAGAGTCTTGCTAGCTCATAAATCATCTTGTCGTATTTCTCATTTTTCCGGTACAGACGGAGAGCAAGCACGGAAATATCTTCGTGAGCGATTAAACTGTTCTTTTGCATGTGAATCCTCTGTTCGATCGAATATTTTGTCGACAATACATAGCTATGATCGCGTTCTTATAGCGTTTACGGTACTAATCTATTGGAAATATTCTAAAACTCCTTTATGTCAAAAGCTGAAACGCCTCATAAGCGTTTTTAGAGTATTCGCTTGAATTTTTGTATTACGAGAGTAATACAATTACCTCACAAATGAGTCGGGATATTTCACCCCGTTAATATGACAATATTTGGTATTTAAATTTTTTAATTTTAATGCAAATTTCCAGAGATTGTAATATCAACTGTAACCACTGGAAGATACTTGGAGCCTTTTAACTTCGAGAAAATTTCACTAAACCGTTATAATCAAAAGAGGGGGATGAATACATCAACCAATTGTTATTATACATAACTAGCAGCTCATTGACGATCTTCAGTCTTGTCGAAGCCCTTAATGGGAAGATCAAATGAGATAAACTAAATACCGAAGGCGTCCAGCCTTTTCATCCCTTTAATTTCTTCCCAATTTATGTCTAACGCATCGAGAAATTGTTCTAAAACGTTTTGTAGGTTTTGCTCGTATTTTTTTGTGTCGAGTTCTTCAATCTTTCCCATAGAAACGGGTTTAACTCTCTCTGCATCTCTGGTCTTTACATAGGTCACGTAATCTCCCCAACATTCCATACAGCTATAAAACACACATCTAAAAGCTCATTTGGACTATTTGAAAAATCCTTATATTTAAAGCTAAAAATGAAAAAAAAAATTTTCAGAAAATTGCAAGCTCAATCGTTTAAAATTCTTTTTTTGTTTAGTTCAATGATGTACTTTTACCATTTGTAAATCATTTTCGGCTTTAAATAGTTTTGACATATTGGCTTTTTGAAGTGCACAACTTCGAGATGTCTGACTGTGAAATACAACTACAATGGATCGTGCTTCAATTAATTCTCACTTAAAGGACATCTATTAACACAAATAAAAATAGTGAACATATCATGAACATAGGACAGGTATATTCTACAGAGATTGTAGGATTCGTAATCATAGGAATACTATTATTTAAATTTAAAATGCCCAAAGCGGGACTTCTTAGTATTGCTTTGGCAATTGTGTATCCATTAGCAAGCTACTATTTTGGAGAAGTAAAACATTGGATATCGTTTGGGGATGCAAATTATGGGGATTTAATGTTTACATCATTATTTCCCAGAATTGCGTTTATCGTTCCTATTATCTTAATAGTAGCGATAATAATGTTTTTCCTGAAAGGGTTCAAGATTGGGGGCATCTTGCTAGGACTAGCAGGAGCGATAGGGTTTACTTTTTATGGGTTATATAAATGGGAACAAAACCTTATCGATATATTCTCTAAATCCTCAATCGTGAATTTTTTTGAATGGGAAACGTTTTTTTTGGTGTTTGGGGTAGGAATACTACTTATTTTCCAAATGAGGCATAAAAAATCTCCTGATAATAATGATATTAGTGGAAGAGTGAAACGGAATCCATGGATTACGCGCGGATTCATAGTTCTGATAAGTGTTTTTTGTCATTGGGGTGTTTCTTTATTATCACACAAAATATTACTTAGTCTTCTCGTAATTCCTTTTATTTTAGTGATTGGGCTTTTCATCGGAGAACCGACATGGAATGAATGGATGAAGAAAATTCTCTTCAAACCACTAAAAATCAGCCCTCGAAAATTAGAATTTAGATCGAATACATTTATTACACGCGTTTACATAACCAAATTGCCTCAACTAGTGCAGAAAACATCCGAAATCCAAAAGAAATCATTAGGCTCTTTGATGCAAGATTTCGGAAAGAGATCTGGATTAAACAACAGAAAATATTTCATGCAATTCCTCAGTGAAAATGGGGTCCAAATACAAATCGGAACGTTCACTAAGACTCAAGTAGATGCAGAAATTGCAGCACGCGAAATAGAACATGGGTTACGCAATAGTTTTCCCTCCATCAATTTAGAGAGCAAAATCGAGAAAATTGAAGACTCCGATTTCCTCCTTTGGGGTAGCCCTATCGTAGAAGTGAAATTACCGAAAGCACCATACTCGAATATAATTCCGCTCCTTAAGAACATCACCCAATTAACTAAGCACTCGGGAGATTTTCGAGTATTAATCCAATTCCAAGAAACCGTACGATCGGAATCAGATAAAGTTATTAGATTGTTGGAAAGATTGCTTGATGAAAGATCAATTGACCTTACATGCGCCAAGGAAATTGCCAAGCGATGGAATAATACCAATCTCTTTCGTATCAAAATTTTTTATCAACAGAAGAATACTCTTCAGAGGACAAAAGAGGATTTGAATGATTCTGTGTTCGGCAGATTACTCACGAAAGACATTCTTTCCCTGACGAATTATTTTCCTAAATTGAGTCTAGTATCCAATCTTAAATTGCACCTTCGGAGACTTATCAGCAATCGTATGAATTTTAGTACTCTGGTCTCCCCGAAAATTGTTGACTTTCACTTGGACCATAAATTGACTATCCGCCGAAGTAAATCCCATCCATCAACAAATTTCGTCTCAAAAATGGATTTAATGACAAATAATAAGTTCGAGAAATTCATAGATGGTGATATACTACGCGCTATAAAGCTTGGGAATGCCATTCTAGATGGAGAGGGTACAAATGATGAAGTATACCTTCCGATAGATATTTTACGGCAACATTTATCTATATTCGGCTTAACACGAACAG
>SDNX01000130.1 GCA_004524545.1 Promethearchaeota archaeon | reverse complement strand
GAAAAACAAGCTTCTGAAGAACTTAAATTGAAAACGTCAAAGTTCATTGAGGAGTGTGAGGGTATTTATGCATCAGTACTGGAGAATTGGACAGGAAATCGATCAATATTCACTGACACAACACCGAAACTATTAGAAGAAATTTTCAAACTTTCCCTCTTGAAAAATTTCCACTTATCTGAAAATAGTGAGATCTATGCGAAGAAATTCATAACTCCAAATTCTGTCTCTGAACGAGTATCCAATGTGATTAAAACGCTTAATGAAGAAAAAGAGACCTTCCACTTGAAAACCCTCATCTCACTGATACCTGAGGAAGATAAGCTAGCCGCAAAGAACACCATCCTATTGTTCATTAAAGGTAGATACATAGTTCCGACAAAATGATCTTTCCTTTACTTAAACCCCTTTTTAACCTCTTTTGTTCTGATAAATCCACTTAGCATTTATTTGGTATAAATATAAAAACCAGTTCTAATTTGGTTGTATTATTATACAGTAATTAATGGGGGCTTGGTGTTGATAAAATTAAAAAGATGGTTAAAACCATTTTCTTTGCTTTTTGTAGTTCTTATGGTAGTTGTATCGAATTCTGGAATAGTAAACCAACCAGAATCTTATATTGAACAAAATTCATCGTATATTGATTTACCGAACCCATCTGATGTTTTTAATCAAGGAATTTTGTATTCCGGAAGCCAAGATGCACTTGATATTAATGAAACTGCATTATATACTGACTCTTCACACTATACTATTGGGAATGGCACTTATCCCGAATATTCCTCCCAGAACGCAACATTTCCGATAGATCAAGCAAATGGCTGGAACAGTTATCTGTACTCTGCAAATATCACAAACCTTTCCGATGAAAATGATTGGATTTCTAATGGTAATTTTGGTAGTGATCTCGGTGTAACCTATTCTTCTCATGATGAACAAGTTTTCCAATCTCCCCATCCCTATTCTAATAATTTAAACTCGGATCCCGACATTCTAAGTAATATTATCACAACAATTTATGGAAGCGGTTGTGATTTTATGAGAGTTCATTTTTTAAACATTTCTACTGAGTGGGGAGACGACACAATATATCTTTGGGACCAAAATAATGATTCATTGGGATGGTATTCAGGAAAATACAATAATATAACAACACCATGGCTTAATGCTTCCATAGTTAAAATTACCATGGAAACTGGTCCGACAACGAATGATTACGGTTACTTTATCGACTATTTTGAAACCTATGATGGTTCTTTATTCTCCTTTAGCTCTGATGGGTGGACCGCATACAGGAATGGGGTAGATTCAAGTAGGGCAAATGCTGTTGCTGGCCACCAGCTTAATAATTCTGCTATCAATATAACATTGGCAGGTACACCAGGAACGGGGGACTCTTATAGTTATTACAGATTGGATGAATCAGGCGCATATCAAGAATTGACAATTCCCCGTGGACGAGTTACCGATGCTTGGATATCGATGGATTACAATGTACTTAGAGGAATTAACAACGCTGAAATGATTTTAGTTTTTAAAATTAATGATCAAATTGTATACCAACGCGGATTTAATACTATTACCGCAGAAGGTTTAGCAGAATGGCACAGTACAGGATTAATAAATATGGATTCTTGGCTTATTCAACCATCTGCATTTTCAAATAATCTATACGGCGCAACTCTAAATGTATCCGTGGGGGTTCAAGCAACAAAAATTCGAACTTATTCCAGTGACCATGCGGATTTACAAGAAGTGTATATTGATAATATTACTCTCATTTTACAAGCAGAAGTAAACTGCACCCAAACCGAAATAAACCTATTATTTGATAATGTTTCCCCCACGGATTCCATTACTCAATGGGGCTCTGGGGCAATTAATCTATTCAATACATGGGATACAAATCCATTCAATATATCACTAACAACTGATTCAACAAAAATAGACTTTGATTTGGTATCTGCCATTTATGGAACCCATATGAGATCTTCAACCGAAGAGGAATATGGGGATCAAGGGTCTCAAGTTATAATCTACTCAAATGGATCAATACATTGGGGGTTATACCACCGAGCCTACATTCCATTGTATTATGATAATTACGAGTTTTCTGGGTATAAACCTCAGGATTGGGAAATTTTCCAGATAATTGACCCAATTGGTTCTTCGGTATCATTTTTAAATGGAGAACAAGGGGACGACACCTTCTCAATTGAACATCCTAGTTCTGAATTACCTGGGTGGTGGCATATCAGTGCACAATCTACAAACATGATTCTGCCTTCTGCAACAGATTTATGGAATGGAACTGATTGGACTAATTTTTTAGTTCCTTCATCATACACCATTGATGATACACTTAGTTTTAAAACTGCATTGAATACATCAATAGGTAATATTGAAAACAACGCTTCATCTTGGGCAAATTTAACAATTTATGATCCGGATGATGGATTGTGGTATTCAGAAGCAGTACATCCCAGTTTATTGGGAGAGATTCAATTTGCACATCTAACCATTGGAGGTCTAAACACAACTGGAGGAGTATATCAGTATAGCATCATATGGATGAATGGTACCAGTGCTGGAGGAATACATGGCTCTTTCTTGGTTCAAAGGAATATTCAGGCATCGATACTATATCCTAGAGATGCAATTGGAGATTTTATAACAGAAGAGATATTGGGGGATGTTATTCCATTAAGAATACTTCTGAATGATTCATATTCGGGATTATATTTGTCAAATCTGAATGTAGAATATAATTGGAGTACAGGCACTAGAAATCTCATTGAAATTAGTAATGGTATTTATGATGGAGCACTTGATACTCTTGATTTAGTGAATCCGGGATATCACGAGGTTAACTTCACTGTGTGGGGTAATGGGTATTATAATTTATCCTTCATTCTGCAAATAAATTTGGTTGAAGAAACTGAACTTAAGATTGTAGGACTAGATAATAATATAGATTATGGAACAAATTTTAGTATTGAAATTAGTTATAAAGCCAAACCTCTACTTGATGGAATTCCTGATGCAGATATTGTATTGAATTTAAGTAGTTCGGTGTACTCCGTAACAGATTCAGGGGAACTCGGAAAATATAATATAGAAATTTCATCTAAGGATGCCTTTTTAGGAGCAGGTTCGTATGATATTCAAATTAATGCTTCAGCACCATTTAGTCAAACACAAGACCTAGTCACACGCATCCAAGTTCTCCCTCGTTCGGTGTATTTTGAAATTTTTATTAACTCCGTTGATGTTTCATTTAATAAATCCTACTCCGCCCATGTCAAACAAATTCTCAACATCTCTGTTGGAGTAAAAGCATCTTCAGATAACCAACCAATTTTGTCTGGTATTGTCTATATGACCGATGGACAGCATATACATGATAATTTTTCAGTAGGTGGAAACTTTTTTTCCATGGAAATAAACTCCTCACATTTTGGTTTGGGTGTTCGATTTATTAGCATTATTTTTAATGAAACTACTTATCAATCCTATTCAGAAATTATCATGTTATCCGTAACTCGCTTGCCTATGAAGAGTTCTTTTTTTGAAATTGGATCAGTACTAGATTGGGAACGAAACAAACCATTTGAAGTGCTTATCTATGTTGAAGATCCAGTAACTCATTTACCAATAACTGATGTGATTGTTGCTTATGATTGGATATTTGGCAGAGGTTTTTTGACAAATCTTGGGAATGGATATTTCAAATTGGAGGAAATTGCTCCACGCGAAACTGGTTCCTATAGAATAATTTTCACAATAACCTCGCCAAATGTAGATTATGAGCCAAGTACTCTTGAGTTTATCTTAATTTCGAGAGCTCCAGAAACACCGAATTTATGGTGGATCTTACTTGTCGTAGGGTCTATTGCCCTAATTGCGACTGGAATCCTTGGATATATAGCTTATAGACGAAATGTTCTAATTCCAAAGAGAGAAGAAGAAGTAAATTTATTGAGAAAAAAAACCCAAGTGTTTGACGATATAACAAATATTAAAAGTATATTAATAATCGAATCTGGAACGGGACGATTAATGTTCCAGCAAAACTTTGGGGGTTTAAATTCCGATTTAGAAGACATATTCAGTGGATTTTTGCACAGTATTTTGACTCTAAGTAATAAATTTGCATTACAAAATGGAGAATTAGGAGATCGACAAGAATATGCGGAATTTACTCACGAAGCATTCCACGTGCTAGTTGCGAGTGGAAAGAAAGTTTTAATTGCTATTATAATGGAGGAAGAATCATCTCGTGAGCTTCAAGAACGCGCATTCAAATTTCTGGATGAATTTGAGGGTATCTATGCATCGATTGTTGGGAATTGGAAAGGTGATAGGGCTGTTTTTAGAGATACAACCCCCAAACTCTTTGAAGAAATATTTCATTTATCCTTACTAAATCGGTTTATGTTATCAGAAGTGCAAAACGTGCATTTATTAGAAAAAACTTTGGTTACACCAGGAACAGTGAGTGAGAAAGTGTCTCAGATTATAAAAACGGTTTCTGAGGAACGACATGACTTTAGATTAAAAACCCTCATTTCATTAATACCTAAAGAGGAACAATTAGAAGCAAAAGATATCATCTTGCGATTCATAAAGAATAAATATCTAATTCCCGTATAAGATAGAAATACTTAAATCTCCTTTTTTCTTCCTTTATTTGAGGAGCTAGGTATTTGAAAATCACAAAACATGCAAAGAAACTAGCTAAAATATCAAAAACTTCTTATGACGCATTAAGTAAACATAGATCTCAAATCAGTGAGTATTTAGAGGGGGTTTCTGTTCAATGGCAAATTGCACTTGAAGATACTCTTGATACCTACATTCAGGTTTTTGTCTATCATAGCTATAAATTGTATTTACAAGCTACAAATCTGAAGCAATTTGAATTATTTATGAAGAACCACAGATTTCCCACACACTTTGCACAAAATCTATTCAACAATGAGTCAACTCCGT
>SDNX01000129.1 GCA_004524545.1 Promethearchaeota archaeon | reverse complement strand
TTCGAAGATCAAAACGCAGAGAAAAAGCAGAAGAGCTTCTTAACAATGCGGGCTTAAGAGATAGAATGGATCACAAACCTTCGGAATTATCAGGAGGAGAAAGACAACGAGTAGCAATAGCACGAGCATTAGCAAATAATCCAGACTTTTTGTTATTAGACGAACCTACGGGAAACATAGACTCAAAAACTGCTAAAGAACTGATGACTCTTATTCACGATTTAAACAAGAACCAAGATGTAACTATAATAATGGTTACACATGACCAAAATATGGCCAATTATGCATCTCGCGTAATCTATCTCTTAGATGGGAAAATAACCAAGGAGGTAAGAAAATAGGTGCTAATTCGTGATATTTTTTCATATGGAATCAGTGCAATACAACGTCGGAAGAGCCGAAAAGGCCTCTCTATTCTTGGTGTGACAATTGGAATTGCTGCCATAATATCTATTGTTTCATTGAGTTCTGGTTTTCAAGATCTAGTGAATACTCAGTTTGAACAGGGTTTTAGCTCAAATATTCTAATAGTCACCACTGAAAGTATAAGCTTTGCAGATACAGAATCGGACTTAAAACTTTATATCGATGACACAGAAATCATCAATAATATAGATAACATAAAGCAATCTACAGCGATTTTACAAAGAAATTGTGTTATTAAAATTGCAGAACAAGAATATATTCTTAATGTTGTTGGAGTTGATTATGATAAATATTCAATTATATTTGAAAACACATTCAATACAAAATTTGGATCAATCCCCAAATCTCCCGACAACAAATCTGTCATTATCGGAGCTAGAGTAAATGATCCATGGAAAAATGGAAGCACCTTAACTTCTATTGGTGACGAGATTAACATAACCTACACAACTCGTTCAGGTATAGATATTGAAAATCGAACATATGTGGGTAGAATTACTGGAATAATGGAAGAGATAGGAGGCACAAATATCGGAGGCCCAATTGATGTTGGGGTATATATCCCATTAGAAACTGCAGAGGGCTTCTTTGAAACTGATGAGGTTAGAACTATTATTGTTCAATTAACTGCTAGTGGTGATGAAATTATTGCACAAGCATCTGATGAAATCGAAGCTGCTTTTGGAAATCAAATTCAGGTGATCACTCCTAAATCTGTACTCGATGCGATATCTTCAGTTATAGGAACTATTGAGCTATTTGTATCAGGTATTAGTGCGATATCTTTGGTTGTTGCAGGGGTTGGTATTATGAATACGATGCTAACTTCTTTGATGGAACGAGTTAGAGAGATTGGTATTCTAAAAGCTCTGGGAATGCAGAAGCGAACAGTCTTAGGCATCTTTCTTAATGAAGCATTAATCATCGGTTTGCTTGGTTCCGTATTTGGAATACTCACAGGTTCTGCATTAGCTTTATCGATTGACCAGTTGGGTTTACTTGAAAATTTTACAACTGGAACATATAATACGGTTTTAGGTGAGATCTCAATTAGACCGGTTTTTGATATTTCACTTTTCATTTATTCTTTCATTTTTGGAATTGTAATCAGTGTAATCTTTGGTTTATATCCTGCATGGAGAGCAGCAAAAATGGATCCAGTTGAAGCGTTGAGGACCGAATAGAGGGAGATGATTTGTCGAAAAATATCGAAATAGTTCCTTTATCAAAAATTAAGAAAAATACTAACTCGGGAGCAAAAGCCAGAAACCTTTCAATCTTACAAAAAATGGGATTAAAAATTCCCAAAACCTTCGTAATTCCTTTCGACGCCTTCGAGAAGTATAAGGAAGATAGAGACTCAATTATTGAAAAAGTTATGAAGTTTTTAGAAAAAATCTTGGATGAAAATAAAAAATATTCTGTTCGTTCTTCAGCAAACGCTGAGGATTCTTCAGTAATTTCTTTTGCTGGTCAATTTGAAACACAATTGAACTGTCAAAATCTTAATGATGTTAAAAACGCAGTTGAGAGTACTTGGATTTCTGCTTATAGTGAAAAGTCGACAATATACAAATCAGATCTTGGACATTCAGATGCGAACTTAAAGATGGCTGTAATTGTTCAAGAGATGGTTGAACCACAGTTTTCGGGTGTTGTATTTACTAAAAATCCATTAACCGGTCTTGATGAGGTAATTGTTGAAACGGTTGATGGATATTGTGATTCTTTAGTTCAAAAGGGTGTAACACCCGAAAGATGGGTGTACAAATGGGGAAAATTAATTGAATTTCCGGAGAATAGATCTAAGCGATCTGAGATAATTTTGAAGATTGTTGAAACAGCTTTAGAAATCAGTAAGAAATTAGATGCTTCAATAGATCTTGAGTGGGCATATGATGGAAATCAGATTTTCTGGCTACAAATGAGGGAAATTACCACTCTTAAGAACACATGTCTATATTCGAATCGTCTTTCCAAAGAATTTCTACCTGGTATTATTGTACCACTTGTCTGGTCAGTTAATATTCCTGTTGTTAACTCTTCTTGGAAAAGACTTTTCATTGAATTAATCGGGAGTTCAGCAAAAAATATTGATATAAATAGTCTTGCAAAATCTTTCTATTTTCGGGCTTATTTTAATATGACTGTTGTGGGAGATATTTTCCAAATACTTGGTATGCCTCCTGAAGCTCTCGAGATTCTAGCTGGTATCGAAGCTCCTAAAGAAGGAAGGTCATTATTTAGACCAGGTCTAAAAACAATCAGATATTTGCCTAGGATGATGCTTGTTGTAATTAGAAAATTTTTTTTCTCGAAGAACATAGAACATTTTCTTATAAATAGGACTAAAGATTATCAAAAAATTGCTGCAAAAAACCTAGAATCCTTAAATGAATTTGACACTCTTGCGATTATTAATAGGCTTTTTGAATTGAATACTGATTCTTCGTACTATGTAATCGTTTCACAGTTATTGAATAGTTTGTATAACAGAATACTTAGTTCAAGTTTAGAAAAGAAAGATTTCGACTTTGATGAAGTCGAGTTTAGTGAAACTAAAAAACGTTTGCGGGCTATCGATCCAAAACAGCAAATGGTTTTTTTGAATAAAAAGTTTCAATCACTAAGTTCAGAAAAACAATCTCTTCTAAGAAAATTATCTTGGGATGAGGTTATGAAATCAGAAGAATTTGGTTCATTCAGAAAAGATCTACGAAGCTTTATTCAAAGTTTTGGTCATTTAAGTGACAGTGGAAATGATTTCTCTAAGCCAACTTGGAAAGAAAATCCCGATAATATTCTAAGAATGATTATAGATCAAAATCCAAAAGATGTTAAACTTAAAAAAGATGTAGTTAATGCAGAACTTAAAGCAGTTTTAAGCAATAATGTCACGATTCGTTTCATATTTAAACGAACGGGAAAGTACAGCGAATATCGTGAATCAGTAAATTTCCTTTATACTTTTGGTTACAGCCTATTCAGGAGGTGTTTTATGCAGCTAGGAACTCTTTTAACCCATAAAGGAATTTTAGATAGAAAGGAAGACATTTTCTATCTTTCATATAATGAAATTAAAGAACTAATAGAAGATAATTCATTAAGAGTTTTTCTAAAAAAGAAAATTATTAAACGGAAATTGGATATTGAAAAATTCAAAGACATCACATTACCCGAAATAATCTATAACGAACTTCCTGAAAGTTCTTTAATTAAAGGAAAAATTCTTTGTGATCTAAAAGGAGTAGCTACCTCTCGTGGACACTATGTTGGTCCTGCTCGAATAGTACATGGTCCTAGTGATTTCAAAAAAATTAAAGTTGGAGATGTTTTAGTGATACCCTTTTCGGACGTAAGTTGGACGCCTCTCTTTTCTAAAGCGTCGGCTGTAATATCTGAATCTGGTGGAATTTTGTCTCATTGTTCTATCGTAGCAAGAGAATATGGAATTCCTGCGGTTGTTTCGGTTACTGGAGCGATGAAAATTGTTGATGGGACAATAATAACTGTAGATGGATATAATGGAAAAGTCCAGATAATGGAGCAAGAGTGAAAATGGAGTTTTCAATAGCAATAATATGTGCATTAATCGGTTATCTCATAGGATCTGTGTCTTTTGCTAGAATCGGATTAAAACTTGCAGGAATAAAAAGAGATATATCAGAATTAGAGATTCCTGTTGAAGGTGCAGATGAAACTGCCCGAGTAGAAATTTTTGGTGCAAATGCTGCTTCAATGATTCTTGGAGCAAAAGCTGGGATATTAATTGGAATCATGGATATGTTAAAAGCTGCTCTTCCAATGATAATATTAAGATTCATACTTTATCCAACAGAGCATTACTATCTCATAGTATGGGTGTCTGTTTTGGTAGGTCATAATTGGCCTTTATATTTTGGTTTTAAGGGAGGTCGAGGTTTCTCAGTTATCTTTGGAGGACTATTTATTGTAGATTTGATAGCATCAATTACGCTGCCAATAATAGGTATTCTATTTGGCCTTTTTGTTGCTGGTAACATGATGATTGGTTATATTAGTTGGGTTTTCTTTATGCCAATTTGGTTTTTGTTTAGAACATCTGATTTGTTTTTCTTTTTCTGTTCATTTTTCATAATGATTCTTTTTATTTTATCAACTAGACCAGAAGTTAAAACTATGGCTAAATATCGTCGAGAGGGCAAACTTGAAGAATATATGCAAGGACTTTATGCTTCCTCTCCACGATGGCGGGGTATGAAGAGAATGCAAGATACTGTTGATAAACTTGGAAAAAAAAGATATGCTATTGGTTTTTTTGTTCTTTTTCTAATAATGGTTTTTTTTATGAATCTTGATGCATTCCCAATTTTGGTATAAATAGAGTTGTTTTTTATGATATTTCCTTATTTTCTTTTGAACTATTCTTGTAGTAAAACAAGCTATTTTTTAGACCATTTTATTAGATAAAGAATTGAAATATTAGTTAGGGGTATACGCGCGTCAATCAATCCCAAAATAGTAATTATTATGAAGAAAAGTGTTAAAAAAGTACAAAGGCATATTTTTTTTAAAGCTTTTTGGGGGAGGTGAGTTTATGAGTTTGACAAAATGGGCTTTGATTATTGTGGGGGTA
>SDNX01000045.1 GCA_004524545.1 Promethearchaeota archaeon | reverse complement strand
TATCTATATTCGGCTTAACACGAACAGGAAAATCCACCCTATTAACGAATTTGCTACATAAAGTAAAGAAAATTGATCGAAGTGTTTCCTTTTTAATTTTTGGGTTAAAAGATGGGGTTGATATTGCACATTATAAACCTGACAAAATCTATACGTGTAATTCCTCCGATTTTAACGTTCCCTGGGTATGTCTTGCTAAAAATAGTGATGGTGCTAAACTAGACTTAGAAAATCTCGCTAGTTATCTTGCTGCTGCAATGGGATTATTAGATAATACACAACGCTACATTAAGATCATAATTATGAACATTATTCGGGAAGGTAAGAAACTTCCACGAGATTTTGGAACCTTCATGTCTTATATCTTGAAATATCTTGAAGACAACCCTTATGGAGAATCGCAAGGGGATATTTTTCAGGCGATTCGGGACCACATCCTAGCGTTATCTGAGGAAAGGTTTCTACAAGTTACACAAGCAAGTGAGACCATCCCGAAATGGTTTGAAGACTGGATCCTTAATAAATCTGAGAACAATGGGAAAACAATCTATATTGACCTTAGAGGATTTGGAATTACAGAACAAAGATTCATTGTGTTATCCATTTTCCACATGATCCAAAGATATGCTGAACCGGACGAAGGTGAACGATTAAGAAGATTGTTGCTGATTGATGAGGCGCATATCCTCTTTTATCCGCCTAAAGTGAACAACTATCAAGATTCTGATTCGATCGGTCAACAAGGAGTGGACAAATTTCTCAGAAGACTCTTAAAAGAACTAGGTGTGACGGGAACTGGATTGGTCTTTGCAGATCAAGATGTTCAAAGTGTCCTCCCAATAATTGTGCAACAAACGAGCACGAAAATTCTATTCAGAAACTCTCGTGAAAGTGCAAAGGAATTCACCCATAATCCCGTATTAATCGATGAAATTTACGCATACGATGACCATGTTGCCCTTTTACAAGCAGGACCAATAGGAGAGAGTGTGGTATTCAGTGCGGATGTTCCTGTCTACCTATCAAAATCGTCTTCTGTGGATTTAATAAACATTCAGCTAGAAACATTAGAGCACACAAAATTTGAGATTGGAAAATTGGAGTTAGAGGAATATACCCCCATTCAAACCTCCAATCTTAATTTGGAGATTAAAAATCAGTGCAAAAATAAATCAGGTAGAATCGAACAAGTGGAAATAAGTAAAGTCGAAAAATTGCTTGAAGAGAAAAAGTATGGGGAAGCCTTCTTTGTCGATTGTGATCTGTTGTTCGATCAATTAATTCTTCGATATCGCGAATTCCCTTCAAACAAATTTCGAGAAGAAGAGACTTTCATCCGAAATGGCAAGAAAGACATAATGCTTTTGATTGAAGCGTGCCAAAAATCAATTTCTGAGCGTTTTATTCAAATTTCTGATGATTATGACGATGGCATAGTCAGTATTATTCAGGACTTTGGATGGGTAATTGAGGATGTGCTAGATGGATGCTACATGAACTCTTTTCACCACTATACTCATGCAAAAAAATACATAAAACGGATTGAAACGGTGATTACGGGATATTTCTCTAGTTTGGAAAAGATTCGAAGGTTAGATGAGAAAAGTGGACTGACTGAGGAATTTTGGAAGAAATTGAAAGAATTTGAATCTCAATTCGAGGACCAAGAAACTCTAGCAGACCCCACCTCAGGGATCAATAAAAATAGTTTAGGGGGTGAAGAATTTGAGTGAAAAGATACGGGTTAAAGCAGCGATTAAGTCTTCAAAAATATTAAAACCGAGAGATGAGTCAAAGGAAAAAAATCGAGTTAAGGATATTAAAGGAGCTAATATATCAAGAGAAAAATCGTATCTTGATAAAACAGATATAAGAGATTCGTATTTCTTCTATCAAGATAAGACAATTCCTAAAACTGAGCGTAAAGGATTCGAGACCTTTTTTAAATTGAAAAAAATGATCAATGAAAAAACGGAAATACGCAACTTTTTTGAAAGTTATGGGAATGCATCCAGTCACGGGATATTTAGGATGAAATTCACTCAGAAATTTATAGAACACACTAAAAATCACGGGCAAAATCTTCCCATTACTCATCTTGAATTGCTAAATATGTTGGAAAAAATCAATTCTGGCAATGAAATATATAATTACCTTGCAACACGGATTAAACAAGGTTTGCGAGCACCAACCAAAGAAGTTGGAAGGTCAGTTTTAGCAGGAAGTAGGAATGCTTCACGATGGATGAACGAGATTAGGAAAGATTTGCGAACTCGTAATGAAATAGCTACTCTTGGGGGGAGTGTGGGTGATTCTAATTTTGTTAACCATTGGGATAATTTCGTGACAAAAACTCCTCTAAGCGCTAATGATCAAGAACGAAGTCAGAAATTTGTAGAATATTTAAAACGCTTTAGGATTTCTGAGAATTTCATTGGAAATGAGCAAAATTTTGAGAAGCTGATTCATTGGGCTGAAAATAAAATCAACCTTACCAAAAATGTCGGAGAAAAGCAAATTGAAATAAAAGAATATTCAAGCATTTTCTTGAAAGAAAAAACTAATCCCCCTCAAAAAATCAAAGAAGAACCAAAATCATTGGTCCAATCGGAAAAAATACAAGTCAGACCCATTGATTGGGACGAAATTGAACCAAAAAATCAAAATAAGCAAGGACCAATTGACCTAACAAGAACTCGAACTAAAGAAGAGACAATGAGAGATCTGGAAAATTACAATCTTACATATAAAGGAAAAATCCTTCAACCTTCCAATAAAACTTATGAAAACCTAAATGAATTGAATCAGGTATTGTCAGTCGATCGAAGAAGTAATGAAATATTTAAATTTAAAACTAAATGTTTCAATTTGCAATTTACTTCAAAATTTATAGAGCACACAAAAGAAAAAACTAAATTACTCTCCTCTTCAAATCAAAAGCTCCCAAAATTATTAGAGAAAATAAATTCGAACAACGAATTTTATAATTATTTCGTGAAAGAAATCAAATCAGGACAGAACAGAACTCCTACTGAAATATCCAAAAAAGTTTTCGTGGACCGGCATATTGTAAAGCGCTATTTAGAGGAGATTGGAAATGATTTGCACATTCGAAATAATATACAAGTTATAGGGGAAAGTATGGATGAACCCCACCTAGTTAATTACTGGGATAAATATGTCTCTGCAAATCCTCTCAGTAAAACACCTCATGCACGCTATGTAGATTTTGCGAGTTTTCTTATGCTTAGTCAAGACAACCATGAATCTGTTTTTGGGGAAAAATCTGAAAGTGTTGAAAAACTGATTCAATGGGCTGAATTTAAAGCTCAATACACTACTCTGGAGAAAATTGAGCAAAAAAACTCTTCAAAGACTAATGAAGCAATATCCCAACAAAATACAATCAAAAAACCAAAAGAGAAAAAAAAAGTGAAGAATCCTTTAACCACAGTCATTTACAAACCTAATCCAGAAAACAGAGAATTTATTGTAAGAAAACCAAATGGAGTAATTGACAAAATAAGATTGGGAAATTTACTTGAAAACTCACCAGATTTACAAATTTTATCAATTGATAAATCCGAGCGTGGATTTGGTAAATCCAAATTTGTGAATGTAAAAAATGTTCAAAAAAATTATGTGGATGAAACAATTAATTTATCGCTTGAGGATGGTAGAATACTCACATGTTCCCCGAATCAGTTGATCCCGATATATAGATCAAACGTAGGTGGAAAAAGAACCGAACGACAAATAATTGAAATTAAAGCAGACGAATTAAAGCTTGGAGATGAGCCTTTAGTCCTCCATACAATTCCTTTGAATGAAAAGGTTCCAGAGAGTCTTTCAATCTTTAATCTCCTTGAGGAAGAGGATATATGGGTGGGCATGACGCGTGAAGAATTCAAGAAGTTCTCGTATAGGTCAACTGAACAAACCGATGACACTGTAATCGAATTAATCAATAAAAAATTCACCTACTCGAAAGTAGCGAAAATGTACAAATGCAAATGGAGCTCATTAAACGTAGAACAAAAAAATTTAGTTAATGAAGAAATCTTTAAGGAAAAATATACTTTTGAGGTAAAAATAGGAGAAGAAGCAGGGAAATGGCATTCCCCCTTATTGAATCTATCAAAAGGCTTTTTTAAATTGATGGGATGGTATGTAGCTGAAGGTTCTATTGGATCAAAAAAGAATCACCTGAATCTTAGTCAATCAAAAAAACTCCATTCAAAAAATTATCAAGATATAATTAAAATCATAGAAGAATTGGATTTACCTTGTTCCTTCGATAACAAAAAGACGATTCGAATTAATTCTAATATATACACAAGAATAATGAATAATTTTTGTTCAAAAGGAGCATACAATAAAAAAATTCCATGGAAATTATTTACTAAAGAACGGGCTGATGCATTTCTTGAAAGTTATTATAATGGAGATGGAAATCTTTCTGCCGGTAAATGGAAGAGATATAGCACTGTAAGTGAGCAATTGAAAAACGATCTTCTTACATTAAAGGGAGCATTAGGTACTTATGCATCTGTTCAAAATCCAAAATCAACAGATAATATATTTCGAATCATTGAAACGGATGGAAGACTCTATAAAAGGAAACATCATGGTGAGATTAATTTCAACGGAACAACCCCCGTAAGAATCAAAAATATAGAGAAAATTAAAACAATAAAACCTCAGATTGTATTGGAAACGGATAACGGGTGGTATGTTACGACTAACGGAATTATTGTTTCCTGGGTGGATAATAGCTAATTTCCATTTTTATTCCAACTTATCTGGAGTTAAATACCAAAGGCATCTAATCTTTTCATACCCTTAATTTCTTCCCAATTTATGTCTAACGCATCAAGTAATTGTTCCAAAACGTTTTGGAGGTTTTGCTCGTATTTTTTCGTATCAAGATCTTCAATCTTGCCCAGTGATACTGGTTTTACTCTATCAGCATCTCTCGTTTTCACATATGTTACATATTCCCCTGCCTCGACTTTATTTCCCGTCCGTTCTTCTTCCATCTTTGCTGCTTTTACGTGTTGTGGCATAGTTTTTGTGTATTGACTTATTGGTTTAGTCAATTTTGTGGAGACAGCATAGTCTTCTATTGGAAATCCGTTCTTTTCCACGGGTTTCCCAATGCGTTTCAAATAAGAACGTGTAATTTTGATAATATTCGGTTTTTCTTTCTCAAATTCTTCCTTGGTAGTAATATGTTTCAAGATTTCCGAAATTTCATCAAAAACCTTGAAAATAAATGGCGGTGTGTTGCTTTTCTTAGCCGACATTCCTTTAACATCAATATATTTCCCCCCTTGGTAAACTCCCACATAATTTTTCTTTCTTTCGGATAGAGCTAAAAATTGATAGATTTTTTCTCGTTCTAAATCCAAATCTAGTTTTTGCTTGCTCCATTTTTCCATTTCTTTTATTTGCTCTTCACTTGGGGATTGTAAGAAAACGCTATCCGTATCTCCGTACAAAACCTGAATTTTAAGCGACTCAGCGTATTTCGCAGTCTCTTGAATTGCATATCTTCCGATTGCAGTCGTTGATTCTGCAACAGGTCTACAGCGCAAGGAAAAGTTCGGGGAACCAAATACCCCATATGAGTTATGCACAATTATACCATTTGATGACACAAACCACCCATTCTCTGTTTCAACATCGTACACAGTCTGTTTTTTCTCAGAGTTTCCGATTTTTACTATTTTTACTGGAACAGTATTGGAAAAATCTACTAAATCTTCGGTTTTTGTTCTATGGTTGTAATCTTCAGTTTTTAAAAGGACTAAAAGTTCATCTCCAATTTTTAAATTTCCAGCTTCCACTTCCAGTATTTTCGATTTTAATCTAATTATAGGGATAATATGATTGGGAGTGCAATTTATACTTCTTCCATCTGATAAAGAAATTCTCTGAATCAATTGTGCTGTTCTTTCCTTGAATCCTTTTAATTTTACAAATTTAGGTTTTCCGAAATCTCGTGTATCTTTATCAACTGATAGAATTTCTAATCCTTCCCATATAGATGAGAGCTGACCTATTTTTAGTTTCTGTACTTGCCCGTCTTGATTTTTGACAATTACTTCTTCATCATAAGGGAGGCATCCATTTATGAATACTTTTAACGCACTTTGGAGAATTTTAGCGAAGTTTCGTTCTTCCTGAGTAATCTGCTTATTAGAAGAAAGTGGTTTGTACCATTTTACACGAATATCTCTGAAAAATCCCACTACCAACGCAAATATACCCATCTTTTGCTTACACACATGATAGTGGATGTTAGGTAATATTTGGCTTTTACATTCTTCATGATTGCACATTACGGTCTCGTAGGATAAATTCCTACTCTTAATTATCGTAGGATATAGACTACTAAAGTCCATAACACTAACATTAAAATGAATACCTGGTACGGGTTCGAATACATATCCTCCTTCAAACTCATCCCCCATTCCCGGTTTTAACGATGCTAATTCTTTTTGACGCGGTATTAAATAACCATGATTTCTATGTTCATAGTAAAGGATATTGCGTATCCAGAATGAAATCTGGTGTCTGAATAGATCTTGCAATGGTAGTTTTGTGATTCTCATCAAGTAAATTATTAAGTTCCAGACAGTATTTCCTCCAAAACTCGTTAACTCTAATGTTAGAATGGAATCAATCATATTATAATACGTTAAAGTTTGTAAATCCATTGTAGCAATGTCATTTGCTGAAAATTTCTTCCCGGAATCGTGTTTAATTTTTTCGCTTCCGAGAAAAGCCTTCGAAATCATATCTAAAGAATTCCGTTCATAGACATTCCCGAATGCATAGCCTTTAAGACTCCTATTCGCGAAAATTTGGTATAAATCCAGATGAATGCTATGTTTTAGGAATGCGTTTGTATTCACCATAGATTGCCCACCAGCCTGTCTCTTTACTTCTAAAGGGTTCATTTCATCAGGGATCTTCAAATATTTCGCTCGATGAAAGATGTAAGGCATATCAAAATTATCGCCGTTGAAGGTTATTACCAAAGGATAATCCCAAAGAATGCGGAAGGTTTCAATAAGCAAGTCTCGTTCATTATCAAAATACAAAATTTCAGCATCCTCAGGAAAATCATCTATCCATGTTCCCAAGGGGATCTCGTCCCGCCAGAGGACATAGACTTTTTTAATTCCATCAGATCCGGCAAAAGAAATACTAGTTAACCTTTCTTTCGCTGAAGTTGGATCTGGTAGAGCCCCACTTTTCGGTACTTCTACTTCAATGTCGAATGCTACCCGTCGAACTTCTGGAATGGGGTAAGAAAACACTTTCATATAGTCTTTCGCCATTTCTTGAAATGATTTGGGTTCGTCTGCGAATATTTTAAGTAATTGTTTTTCAAGATCAGGGGTCGTTTCTAGTTTAATAGGGGATATTTTCCCCTTCTCAATTCGATAAATCAACCCAGGAATGAGAGATCGATCATAAATGAAGTTATGATGATAGCGGATATTTGCTTCCCACGCTCCATCTACAACATCATCATCCCAATGCCCCTCTAATTTGTATCTGGCTAAAATATTATAAATTGAGTTTTGCGATATACTTGAGGGAGAATTAGCGTCCATCTCTCCTTTTCGGCCAATATCATTAGGTGTTTTTGCATATATTTTAGAAACGGTGATTTTTTTATCATTCAGTAAATCTTCGAGTTCAACGGATTCAATCCGATCAAATCCTTCAAATTCAATCAATTCCTTGATTTGTTCTAACTCTTCTTTTGATCTTTTATGGATTGCGTAAGGTTGATGCTCAGTTGTATCGAGCCAAAATTTAATTTTCTTATCATTAACATCATAGAATCGCGCATAAGCTTTATTCTGTTTACCAGAATACTCTACTGTAAGGAGAAGTCCTTGTTCCATATCCGTGCATATATCCCCATTTTCGATTAAATTTTCCACATAGATTGCTTTAGCGGCTCCTTTTCTGTCTTCAACGGGATTGGGAAATCCATCTTCACCAAATTTAATAGAATTCTTCTTATAAAAGGTTAAATCTGATTTTTCGAGTTTTTTATTGTATGGTATTTTTCTAACGGGAGGTTCAATCTTTACAGAAGATCTTTCCTTTTGACCAGTGGTCTCATTCTCAGTAACTTTTTCTTTTTGAGGAGTTTTTTCCTTAGATATCTCCAATTTACTCTTTTCTTTCTGTATATCAGGTTTTTTCTCTTCTTTTACAACCACCTCTGGAGTTGTACCTTTAGTAGGTGTTGGAGTCGAATCCATTTTCTTTTGTTCTTCTTTGTCTTTCTTAATTGGTTGTGACGCTTTCTTAGGCTTTTCCGTTGTTGATTTGACTGGTTTTCCTACCGCACTTGCTGAATTGTCGTCCATGAATCGCATGAGACTATTTTTTTGAGAAACGGGTTGCGTTTTCTTTTTGGATTTCGTAGTTTTCTTTTTTGAAGACATAATGATCCCCCTTTGGAATAAATTACTCAATGTTGAATGTGTTCAGCGTATATTTATTTGATCGGACTGCGGTGCTAATAAAAAAAATGAGAATTCGATATTCATTTATCTAGAGATTTTTTGAACTTGTGTAGTTGATTGTTGGTTAGTTGAGTGGATACTATCAATACACAAATCTTCCAATACAAAGTACCACTCTATCATGAAAAATCTGTTTAGAAAGTATTTATTTGCATGGAGTGTATTTCCAATGGAAAGAATAGAGAACTTGTCTATTTTTATAGTATATAACCACATAAATTGGATAACTTTGTGATAAATATGAGAGATACAGTTATAGTGAGTGCTTGCAGAACCCCCATCGGTGCATTTGGAGGTAGTTTGCAAAAAGTTCAGGCTCCTCATTTAGCGGCTGGAGTTATGAAAGAAGCGATTAAACGAGCAGGACTTCAAGATCAAATGGATATAATCCAAGATGTTCGCTTTGGCAGTTGTTTAGAGCCAGTGGATGCAATGAATGTAGCACGAACATCAGCATTGTTAGCGGGAATTCCCGATTCAGTCCCGGCCATTACCGTAAATCGAGTGTGTATATCGGGAATGGCAGCAGTACTGGATGCGAGTATGTATATCGTAAATAATGTGTTAGATTGTTGCTTAGTTGGCGGAGTAGAATCAATGAGCAATGTACCCTATGTCGTTCAAGAAGCCAGATGGGGTATCAGATTGCAAGACAAACAATTTGCGGACGGATTAATTCATGGATTACAATGCGGTTCCATTTTTGTACCCTATCCAAAAGATGGACCCGTGGAATGGGCACGGGGAAAACCATATATTATGGGTCAAACTGCTGAATTTCTTGCATTACGAGACGGATGGACAAGAAAACAACAAGATGAAGTAGCACTGCGATCTCATAACATGGCTGAACGCGCAAATACGGATGGAACGTTCAAAGATGAGATGATACCCGTAGTAATAGAAGACCGGAAAAAGGGTGAGATAGTGGTTGACAAAGATGAACATTACCGACCGGGTTTGACAATGGAAGCACTTGCGAATTTACCTCCCGCATTTGTTCCAAAAGTTGGAACTGTAACTGCAGGAAACTCTTCAGGGATAAACGACGGTGCTTCAGCCATGATTGTAATGTCAGAGGAAAAAGCAACTGAATTGGGTTTAAAACCTTTAGCTAAAATAACCGCAATGGGTATGGGTGCAAATGCTCCTGAAATAATGGGCCGAAGTCCAGTTCCTGCAGTAAATGATTTACTCAAACGATATCCCAATTACAAATTGGATGATTTTGAGAGAATTGAAGTCAATGAAGCATTTGCCAGTCAATACTTAACCGTAGAGAAAGAGTTAGGATTGAATCGAGAGATTACTAATGTGAACGGTTCGGGAATTGGTTTAGGACATCCAGTAGGCTGTACTGGTAACCGTATCATGGTTTCTCTACTCTATGAATTAATCCATTCAGGAAAGACAACGGGATTGGCAACTTTATGTGGCGGTGGAGGAGTTTCCATGGCTACCGTACTAGAAAAATTATAATTCTCATTTTTTTAATATTTATTTTTTTTATAACCCAAATCAACTAACATACCGTATACTAAAGCGAGTGCATTCCTATTTGAAATCCCCTGCACGACTTTAGATAATCCTCCCGCACTATGGAATGAAGATCGTTCGTAAAAAAGTTCTCGAATGGTTGATTCAACTACAGGTCTGGTTTTGTGAAATTCCTCAAATTTTGTTTTCACAAAATCCCGGAACACAGGTACAAACGATAGTTGATCGTCGATGAGGGTTGCTACATCTATTTCAGTTGTTACAGCCCCAAAATGACAAAAACCTGCGTTTTTAGCATGCAGTCCTTTTAATTTTTCAACGGACTTCATGTATCTCTCATAAGTAAATTCCGTAGGCATGGAAGTAGGCAATGTTTTTAGCTCCCTATCATTAAATAAAGTCCCTGCTGCTTCACCAAAATAGGAGAAATATGGATCTCCATCTCTAAACACTGTAGGACACACATGATCAAAGGTATGTCCAGGACTTGATACTAATGAGAGAGAATAAGGATTGGTTTCACCCAACGAAATGGTAGTATCCGGCTCGATCACTTGGAAGTATTCGTCATCAATAGGTTCCATTTTTCCTACCCATTCTGAATAGGTGGAAGCCGCAGCTTTCATAGGTTTCTCTGAATTCTGAATTTTGTCTTTTTCCAGTGAAGTTGCCAATATCTTGATGTCTGGGTTGTGTTTCTCTAACTTCTTTAGGATTTTCCACATTCCACCTGCGTGATCAAAATGATGGTGGCTAGGAACCAAATATTTTACAGAATTCAACGGAATTTTTTGTTTTTTCATATAAGAGCGCACTTTTCTTTCGTCATCAGACGTTCCTACATCAAAGATAATTGTTGAATTATCGTAGTGCAACAAATATGAACTACAAATATTATTCATTCCGTATTGATTCAAATCGATTAAGTGAATATTCTCAATGAATTCTCCAGCTTCACGAATTATTGGCATTGTGTTCCTCTTGTGTTATCCAATAAATGGTAATAATATTTAAGATTCTCGTTAGAGTCTTGATTATATCTAAACTAATTTTCGTTGTAGTCAAATTTTTGGATAAAACATCTTTATTATGACGTAAATGTCGTTGTATAGTCTTCTTGGAGGGTTTCTTCAAACTGCATCCCCCTCTATCGTAGAGAATATTTTAACATCTAAAGAATATACATGCGAGTACGAAACTTTATTTTTCGTAGGATTTTTTTCTTTATTCGCAAAGGAAAGCACTCTCTTCCCTTCCAAATCCACTTGTAAATTCTTATAACTTCTCCAATTTGGGTTAAATTCGGTATCCATGATTGGACCAAATTTTCACTTTTATAAATGTCTATTCTACGATCGTCTATAGGTCGTTAAAAATGAGATCGAGAATAAGCCCTATGTTTCACACCAGTGATCGATTTTGGGCTTTAAATATAACGATTTTCCACCTTTTTCAGCGACCTTAAAATCGCAAAAAGGGAAATTAAAATGACAAAACGGATGAAGTGTAGATTTTATAGATCACTGTCAAAAAAAACAAAATGGGAAGGAAGTCTAGCACTTTTTTTCAACTCGAAATCCTTTCTGATAAACTTGCAAAAATTTGGTATAGAGAATGGAGGGAAGACAATTGAATGAATTAGATGTTTTTATACTCTGTGATGACGAAACCAAAGTGTATGCCTATTCATTTCATAGTATCCTAGGACAAGCAGGATATAAATCTGAAGTGCATGTTCCGAATCTCTCCTATGGCAATCAAGAAGATGAATATGCACCAAAATGCATTACTGCATTCCTCACAGACAGTTTGTATGTATGGGCAAAAAATTTTCGTTTTTTCGAGAAAAATAAAGACATTCCAACAATCGTGATCATTAATGAGAACTTTTCTCTTCCAAATGGAATACGTGAATTGCCAAAATCACACCAGTATAGATTACTAAGAAATAATTCGAGTTTAGGAATGCAAACCGTAATGCGACATGTTACGGAAATAGTTTGGTTGCATCACCTGCCAAAAACATTGCAAAACCATTATAAACATGAAAAATATCGACGGGAAAAGTTTTTGCTTGACTTAAGCGATCGATTAAAAGAACTTAATATTCAACATGAAGTAGGAATTATATCCCAAGAAGTATCGAAAAACAGTTTTGTGCTTTCAAATTGGACTAAAACCTATCAGCAATTAATAAATTCAAAATTAACAGGAAATCCTCTTAACACAATTAAAACTGCAGAAGAACTCCTTAAAAATCCTGAACTACCTGAATATCTTGTTGGTATGGTACATTTCTATAGAGGAGAGGGGTTGCGGGAAAGTGGTCAGCATGAAAAAGCGATCATTGAGTATAATAAAGCGATAAAACTAATCGATGAAGAATCCAACCCCCAAGATTATCATCAAGTACTATATCAACTTGGTGACATGTCATATGTTTGCGGAGATCATATTTTTGCGAGAGAACAACAAAACGACATTTTGGAGTGTATTAATTCCTCCAATCCATACACTGGAGTCATATATCGTGGTCTTGGACATCTTGATCTCATGGATAAACAATATAAGTCCGCTCAATCTCACTATAAAAATGCGTTGGAGATAGCGAAATCCAATCGCAATCAATTTCGAGTAATTGAAGCATTTAATAGTATTGCCGAAGTGAATGTGTATATCGATCCAAACAATGTATTACCCTATATTAGCAATGCAAGAAAACTAGCAGAACATTGCGGCGCGAAGTTGGAACTAGGGAAAGGATACTACATTGAAGCACATTATTTTAATTCAAAACGCAACTATAATCAAGCACTTCAATCTGCTCAGAAATCTAACCAGATTCTTGAAAAGGTTCAGTATGCTTCAGGATTAGCACGAGTTAATTCGATAATTGCAGATACTTACATTCATACAGGACAAATTGATCGGGCTAAACAGAGCGCAATTTTTGCATATAATTATTATAAAAAGGAAAATATCTATCCTACATTAAAGAATCAATCTGAAATACAAATAGAGAGGATTACAGACCTATTATGAACTGGAATTGGGCAGAAGAATACGCATTATTTACTAAAAAGCAATTAAAAGATGGTAATACATCACACCGAAAAGTTATCTTGGCTGGATATTACAATCATAATGTTGTTGTTGAAAAGGATAATCAGAGATATTTACTCAGGATTCCGATTGAGAATGCGGAAACTATGGATTATCGACTGATCCCGGAGACCGAAGTTTTACCATTTCTTGAAGAGCAAGGTTTCATAGCACCACGATTATTATATCGGGGTAAAGATGATTGGTTTTTTATACATAGTTACTTTGAAGGGCAAGTTTTTAACGATCTTTATCCCGCAAGTACTCCTTTTCCAGACTGGGTTCCGAAAGACATTGCTACACAAATGAGAAATCTACATTCATTAGACGTATCCCGTTTTTCCAAATTTACTGAACACATTGCCAGAACCCCCAATTCCTCACATTTTTATAATTCTTTCATAGAATTTATCCAAAAAATCTATAATAATTTATATCCCGAATATAAGGAATTTTATTCTCAGCTGGGTTTTCCAGATGAACCTCTGGCAATCCCAAGAAGAATTGCTGAAAACCTTACAAACCGTGATTTTACATTCTGTCACTGTGATGTCCACAGGAAAAACTTAATCATCACACCCGACCAAAACTTAGTTTTTCTCGATTGGGAATTAGTTCTTATTACTGATCCACTTTACGATATAGCAGTTCATTTCCATAAAATGAGGTACAATCCCCATCAAGAACAAATGTTTCTGGAAACTTATCTTGACTGTAATAGGGAAACCGAAAGATTTCAAAATCATTGGGAACAAATTCAGATTTATCTTAAACTTGAGAGGATAAAATCAGCAATTATCGATTTCAGCAGATATTATACTGATGTGAAAGCGGGAATTATTGATGAAAAGCGAGTTAAATTTTATTCAGAGCATTTTTATGTGAAATTAATGAAAGCTTGGGAGGTATGGGGGATAATTAAAGAGAATATTGGACCAATCCTCATAGAAAATTTCCTAAAAACTAAAATCATTCAATAAAATCAATTGGATAGACTTAACTCAACATAAATCTATCCAATCCTTTCTTTGAGTAAAGTTCAATCAATTTATCATAACTTTCTTCCAATACTAATCCAGTATACAGTAACCACGATTTTATATTTTTATAATACCACTTTATCGATTCATCAGACCAGCACTTTTGGAACTCTTTAATTGATTTTCTAAAAATTTCCTTTGAAGTTAGTGATTGGTTTACTCTGATTAATCTAAGAAAATGCCGTATATTTGGGAATTCTAATATTATTGATTTGAAGTGTTGAATTCGTATATTTTCGGGTGAATCTACCAATTTTCGACCAATATCGGTTAAAATATAATCTTTATTTTTCTTTTGTATGACTTGCAGTTTAAGTAGATCGGGTATGATTTTTTCTAAATTCCCCAAATCTCTATTACTTTTTGATAAATTATCGTTACCTTCAAAATAAGCTAACACCGTTTTTGCTTTCTGAATTGAAGTTAGTGGATAAAATTCATTTTTAGATTCTCTTGTTGGAGCTTTATCAAATAATCTACTTGGTAATTCTTGGTCAAAACCACAGAATTTTAACCATTTAATGAAGTTCTTTGTATATACCTCCCAAGTTTTACTCGTCGCTTCAATAAAAGGAAAATTTAGCTTCAATAATTGTATAACATCGTTATAATCTATGTTAGGATTATTAGCAGACTCATTTAAAGTATCGATCAGTAATTGATTTTTGAATAGTTGTGTTTTCAATAAATCTTGTAATTTATTAGCCAATAATGCATTTTTTGCACCAATACTAATTTTAATTACTCCATTTTCATAATCAATTAGGTTTAAGATCTGCATGTCTCTCAATTTATTGAATAGGGTTTTTTTGGAAACATTTTCACCAACACTAATTTCATCAATTTGTTTATATTTCTTATCTATAATAATTTTCAACCATTTAATCATTATATGTGTCGAAGGTTTTTCCTGTTAGTCTTATAAGTCTTAAATTTTGCAGTTTCTTTAATTTTTCAATATAATTTGGATTGTCATGAAAAATTTCGCTTAACTCGACAATATTTGCTGGCAGGTGATTTACTAGTTTTCTCAGAAAATCTTTATCTAATTCATCTAAACTCTCTAATTCTTCATCGAACAAGTCTTCGATTTTAAGACCTGAATGAATTATATCGTCTTGAGAAAAACCACTGTTGTGTAATTTCTTAATATGATAACAAATCCTTTTATTTAACCAAGGAAAACCACTGGAACGTTCAAAAACTTGTTGAACTAATTCTTTTTTTACTGGTTTACCAAATACTATTTCTAATTTGCTTATTAATTCTTGTGCTTCATTTTTCTCAAAATCATTAATTGTAATTGAAATTGAAGAATTTTGCAATCTCTCGATATTTATATTTGTGGATTCATCTAATGTCATAAGATAATCACTTTTTCTAGCTAAAACGAGGAGAAAACAATCGAGAGTTCTAACAATCTCAAAAATAAAATCAAAAATTGCATAATATGATTCTGGTCTTGAGAATAATCCCTCAAATTGGTCTAGATAAATTATTCCATGAAATCCCTCTTCTTTCAATTTTTCATTTGCTTGAATAAAAAAAAGTAGATTATCTTCAATAGACTGCGGCAAGTCAAAGTTTAATGATAATTTTGAATTTAATTCTTTCACGAAAAGTTGAGTGATAATGATAAGATCGATATTATCTTTCAAATCCCGTGCATCGATAATTAATGATACAAAATTTAATTTATCGGTTTCAGATCTTGCTTTTAATAAAAATGAGCTTTTTCCAACGCCAGATTTGCTTATTATTTGGCAAATAGATATTCCTGTCCCACCAGAAGTTGCTTGTTTTAAAAATTTCATAAATCGTTGAAGTACCAAAACTCTACCAATGAAATATTTTGGAGGAGCTGGTAATTTGTAATCAAAACATACTCCAATAAATATCTCTCAAAATAAGTATCTTCGATTTTAAGACCAATTCAACAGATTAGATGTTAGCTAAAAAAAGTTCATTCCTATTCCAGACAAAAATGAACAACCTGCCAAAATTGTTAAATAGTTAATTACTTTTCATATCAATTACATTGTGATTTTCACAGTGTAAAACTTTTTGGAGAAAAGTAAAATGAAAAAACGTAATTTAGATCTACAGATTACAATATTGCTTTTTATTACAGTTCTCTCAGCTTTTTCAATTTGTATTATTCCTGTTAAAGGATATGTTCAATATGGAAGAGGTCGAAAAGATTACTTTGTTGGTGGATGGGAAAACAAGGTGACATTGAATATTCTTCAAGTCAGTGTTGGAGATCCAATTGAAGGTTATTCAGCATCTCACACGAAAACAATCCTTAATCCTGACAAGTGGTTATATAAAAATGCAATAGCGTATACAACGTATGAAGAGGTTTCAGGGGGATATGAATGGGTAAAAACTGTTGGAGAAGCTCAGTACTATCAACATGATGGAAGACCAGATGTTGTTGTCACAACATACATATATATTGATTGGGACCAATATTTTTATGATGGTCGAAATCTCGAATGGATAAAAGGATGGGGAATCATATACTATAGTAGTTGGTCTTGGTAATAAAAAAATACAATAGGAGAAGAAAAGTGCTTTTAAAGAAAAAAATTCTCAGCATTCTGATTCTTTCTTTTTTTTTTGGGGGAGGAGTTGTCGTTTATATCAATATTGTAAAAGCAGCTGAAAATTACAATGGAAAACTTGAGTATGAAGCAGACTTTTTCTCATTAATTGACTCAGATGAAAACTACTTTGGAAATGAGAGATATATGTTGAAATTATTGATCGATTATACTGGTGACCAATATCTTTACACTATTAAGCTAACAAATAAAGATGATGATAACCTGAATGAAAACTTTGTAGGTTCTTATGATAAGGTTTTAGCAGATACTCTTTGGGTAGATCCATTTTTACTTAGTAATCAAATTACGCAAAATAATTTTACAATTAGTAAAAGTCCTGAATCAAATTTATCCGGCTATATTGAAGAAACAGGAAGATATTACCAAATAAGCTGGATGAAAAAAGTCAAATCTTACATCGTTCGTTCAGAAATAACACTACCACACAATGCTTCAAATTTATTTTATATAAGCGAGAAAGAAAATATATGTATCTGGGGAGGTATTTATGGAAATGATTCTTTTTTAAGTGGTTTATTTGGATTTACATACGTAGATTTGAGGATTGTATTAATTAATTCCAATCCATCAGTTGAAGCAGAATTTTTCTTTAACGTTGGACCTACCCTAATATTAGCAATGATCTCGATAGCTAGTTTTATAGCATTGTATTTAGTTGTGAGATATCGTCGAAAGAAAAGCAGAGAAGAAACTAGAAGAGGAAAAAAACGTAAAAAATGAGAGAAAAATGTTGATGAAACAATATATTAAAAATTACTGGAGAAAGTCGAAGAAATTATCAAAACCAATCTTGTATCTTGTAACATCAATGGTTTTATTTTTATTCAGTCTCTCTTTTTTTTTTCAAAATTACTACATATCTTTTTGTCACTATCAATCTGAGCATGTTATTTCTGATATTGGTGGTAGAACCACAAGAATGCTTAATTATAAGGATTTCCAGAAAGAAATTTTTACTGAAATTGATGAAGCCCATTTGGACGGATATATCCTTAAAAGAAAACAAACTCAATTTGATATTGAGTATGAATTGAATAATGATAGTACAAGTGATCTAACTAACATCACATTTACATCTTTGAATTTTTCATCTAGTGTATTTCTTCTTAGCTACTTAGATAAAAATTGCCCTCTTATTGAAGGTAATTTACCAACGAATGACCATCAGATATTGATTTCTCAGTATGACAAATTAAAATTCTCTTTAACAATTGGAGATTTCATATTTATCAATGAAACTTACTTATGGATAGTTGGAATATTGGAAGATTATGGAAATTATCAAGGATTACATCCAAGTACTGCAAAATTAGATATATACTTCTTAATTCAAGAATTTAATGATCCTATTGCAACTAGATTCATTTACAATTCTTCAACTTCATACTCATTTTTCTTTAATTATAAAAAACTAGACATCTTTAATCCCCTCCGATTGAGTTACCAATTTGAAAAACATCTTCATGTTATTGAAGAAATCCTGAAAGAAATGACCTACGATGATTATGTTATATCAAATCAGAATGCTGGCTTTTTTAACGATATAAATTTTATGGAATTTTGGAAGAATAATTTCCTAAAATTATTGAAAATAATGATGTCTGTAATTTTAATATCTTTTTTAGTGATAAAGCTCGGAATTAAACACTTATTTTCTGTTAGGAATGAGATTTGGAAAGAGTTTGAGTATTACTTTAATAATAAAAAACTAAATCGCATAATGAATCTTGAAGTTTTTGGATTATTTAACGTTCTTTCCTTAGTATTGTCCTATGGATTTTTTTTGGTTTTATTTATAGTTCTCGATCTATTTAGTACTTCTTTAGAAGCTTATCTTCCAAGTTCGTTTTTTATACTTTCAATTTTTGTAATTGAATTTTTTTTTGTAACTATATCATTGAGATTTATCAAACAAATCACAAAGAGAAATCAAGGAAAATTAACCTCAAAATCGAAATTGAAAAGAAATTTTTTTCTTTCATCAATTATCTTATCTCTAATAGTTATTTCATATATTTTTCTAATAGTGCTCTATAATACTCGCCCTTTACACTTAATACAAACTAGTTCAGTATTATCCTTATGTAGGGCGGTTTGTGAATTTATAATTGTATATTTTGTCTATTTTACTCCTGCAGTTTTTGTCACGTTTGGTTCAAGCTTATTCTCTGTATCATTATCAAAATTCGTAATGAATTTGGTATTGTTACTATCAAAAAAATTTAAGATCAAGTCTTATGAAATCAGAAAAAAAGTATATAAAATGAGCTTACAGAAAAAGCAAATTATATCAATTGTATTTTTGTTATCTATATGCACAGGAACGATTATTTTTAACGATATCATAATAAGGAATGAATCTAATCAAAAGATCTCAGAAACATATTACAATATTGGAACTGATTTTCAAATTCTTACGAATAATTACAGTTTGGAACCGTCATTTATTGATAGTCTTGATGCATTTAATTATGGTTATACTGAAGCCAACATATGTATCGTTTATAGAGAAGAAATTGACTATAATGGAGATTTCATACAAGATAAATTATTTGTGCTTTTTCAACTTGACTTGATTGAACTAATTTCGCTTATAAATCATCCTGATCAATATCAATCATTGAATTTATTAGTAGATTCATATTGCACATTAAATTCAAACGAAATCCTTATATCAAAATCTCTGAATATGCAAAATATTGAAAGCTATTTTGACAATTTTACGGTTTGTACAGTAACTAGTTCTGGGGTAAATCTACAGGAAAATCAAACATTTAGTGTTATTGGGGATTTCGTAAACTTCCCATCTCCAAATTCATTTTATGATATTTTTCCAGATATACATCTGAATATGATTTTTGATATTGATGAGGAGAGTGAAATCCTTCTTGTATCACCGACAATCCAACTTGATAAATTGTTTCCAAATGCCAATTTGAAGAAGATTGTCTATATATCGAATGAGCTGAGTACTTTAAATAACATAAACCAAATAGTTCCTCAAAGTTACTTAGTTTTGAGAGACTTACAAGAAGAATTAGAGTTACTATATGATGTAAATAACTTTGATGAGTTTCACAAATTCGTTGCTTACATTTCTTATACACTGGAAATTGCTACAATATTCTTTTCAGTTTTACTAATTCGAGAATTTTTTTCAAAAACTAAAAAAACTCTAATAACATTGTCAATTTTTGGAATATCTCGAAAAGAGATAATAAATGTATACCAGAAATTTTTCGGTATCACACTTTTTCTGATAAATATAATTTCTTTTTTGATTTTTTTCCTGATATCAATTTTAATCTCAATGTCAAATCACTACCTAATCTTGTATGAAAATAACATTCAATTAGAGTTATTAGAAGGTAGCTTTCATTTCACTTACATCTTGAAAATGTTACCAATGATGATTATTCTTTTGATTTCAGTATTTTTTTCAACAAAACAACAATTGATACGGAATGTTTTCAACAAAACAACAATTGATACGGAATG
>SDNX01000128.1 GCA_004524545.1 Promethearchaeota archaeon | reverse complement strand
ATTGTCTTGAAAATGAGCTAGAAATTGTATAGGAGATTGTTGAACTAATATTTATTGCTACTACCATCAATGTGACTTGTTTCTGGATATTATTCCTAACATTGATGGAAAGCGGGATTTCTTGAATAATTTCATTAGATGCGCTTAAGTGGAAAATTGATGAATATGAGTCGTTATTAATCCAAGCGGAATATTCACTACTATTGAACAATGTCACGTTTATCTCATTGCTTGTCGTTAAATTGATAAAGATTGATTTTACATGCGATCTAACAGGAAAATCATAATGTTCCACAAATCTTGTGTTTTCGGTAAGTGTATAATTATTCTCAAATAAAATCTCAGTTTGTGGTATATAAAAAAATGAGAATATCAATGCTCCACAAGAAACAGCTAAAATTACAAATAAACCAATAAATGCTCGTTTTTTCAATTTTTTCCACCTAATCAGTTCTTAAATCTTGTTTTGAAAACAACCATATTGAACCAGTGATAAGTGTAGTTGTAATTGAAAGAAATATTACAACTGGAACCACAATCTGCGATAAAGATATGGTTTCTCCTATCACTAATGATGTAATTTTGTCCAATAATTTTACGGATGAGTGTGTTATTGATAGGAAAGACCAACTTCCAGTACTGGGAAGCAATAATTCTATAAACATATAAACAAGAGGTAAGGACAACGAAACTATTGTATTCCTCGTTAAAGTCGATAATAAGTAACAAAGTGAAAACCAAATATTCAATGTTACAATATGGAATAGTATTGCGAAAAGAAATCCTTCAATTGATATTCGATGATTAAACACAAACAAATCAGTTATTTGAAAGATAATCAACCCTAACAAAATCATACCAACAAAAATCAACTCATAAGTTAGAACTGTGATAACAAGAATTTTAGATCTACTCATAGGAAGTGTGAACGTAAAAGGTGCCGTTTTTTTCTCAAAGTGTTCTGAAACTATATTACAAGTCAAAATTATACAAAAAATAGGAAAAAATCTTAATGAATGGGCTAAATAACCACTCCAAAAAATTACCATGTCCTTATCTAGTTGAGAGTAAGCCTGAACAATTTCAAAATCTTGTGAAAGTAAAATGAATGTAGCAATAGTAGGAGTAACAAGTAAGAATAAACAGATATAGAACTTGATTGACCTGAATTGCGATTTCAGAATATTTTGAAAATAAACCAGGATTTGAAATAATTGATTCTTTTTCATATGTTTAGTTTTTTGCATTAGATATCCCCCAATATGTCTGCATAAAACTTCCCTAAAAAACCCGCTGTCGGTTTAACGTACAGGTCTGTAGATTTTTCATGAAGATACTTCTGGATTTCACAAGGAAATTTTGAATTTATCAATATTTTTCCCTTTGTAAGTCTAGAATCGGTGATTTTCAAGTCATCTCTATTTCGATCTAAGATATTATAGAATTCTTTTAGAAAATCTTGATTGGAGGAGATACTCACTATATCATATTCATAATTATTATTCTTTAGGGATATTTCTAAGAATGAATTACTAGTTAAAATTTCGCCATGATCAATTATAGTAATATGATCAGCAATTTGTTCAATTTCGGAAATGACATGAGAAGACATTACAATTATTGCATCATTTTTCATTTTATATTTTTGAAATTCTCTCAGAAAGTATTGCCTCCCCATAGGATCTATATGAGCAAGAGGTTCATCAAGAATCACAATTTTTGGAGAAGCTGAAAATGCAATAGCAATCCCTAATCTTTGTTTCATCCCTTTTGAATAAGTTTTTGGGTTTTTTTCCCAAAATTTCTCCTCAATTCCCACCCATTTGAGTAAAGAATAGAGTTCCTTTCTCTCTGGTTTAGTTTGAGTTCTTAGTTTATATAATAAATCTAAATGTTCAATGGGGGATAAAAATGAGTAATTCCCCCAATTTTCTGGTAAAAATCCAAAATAATTCATTTGATCTTGCTCTAATTTGCATTGACCGCTGAATTTTTTAATTAATTTTGTTATAATCAGAAGCAGAGTTGTTTTACCTGCCCCATTTGCTCCTAGGATCCCATAACATCCATTTTGGTCAAATTTTAAATCGATTTTATTAAGAGCATGAATATCTCTATATTTCTTTGTTAGATCTTGTATATTTAGAAAAGTATTATTATTCACTTTTACACCACATATATAAAAAAAAGAGTTGTATTTAATTATGATGGACTGTAGTAGCAAGTTCCATAAATGCCACCTGCAGTTAGATATGTCCACCATATTAAGTTGAATTTATACCATTTTGCATATGTATCAGCATAAACAGACATACTAGCACCATCTGCTATTCGAAATCCAATGGAATAATCAGCTTGATTGCCATCACGTATTGCAGGGTAAACTCCAAAATTATTGTTAATTGCATCACTTGTCCAATGGCTCATTGAATCGGTATACTCATATGTTAAATATCCAGCACCGATTGAAAGAGGAACTAGTAATCCATTAAAATTAAGTGTTACACTTTTTGGTGAAGCAATCCAACCCGGGTCAGGCTCTCTATAGGTTAACAATATTTCACTAGAAGACCAACAATTAATATATGTATTCAAATACCAGATATTTCTCCATATATTTCCACTATACAACACTTCAAAGAAATTTAATTCGACGAGATAATAGTCGTAATTCTCATCATCTTCATCCATATCCTTGTATAGAAACATTTCCATACGTAAATATGAATTTTGGACTATCTCAGAATCGACTATCCATGGATCGGATGCTCTTATAGTCGATGAAAAGAAGAATGGTACACAAAAAAGAAATATCAATACAAATAATGACATATATTTTACTTTTTTCATTCAAAATACCCCTTTTTAACAAAAATATAATTTTGTCATTAAAAGAATCGATCATGTCCTTTTAAGTCTTTCGTCACAACGACCTATTCTCGGATTTATTTTGATGTTTTTTGATGATCTATTAAAATTTTGCATCTAAATTTTGCATAATGTGTTGATATTGTCTGGCTAACTCGGTTTCATCCTTATCTATATAATATCGATACATTTCTAACCGATCTAAATAATCCTCTATTATCTCTCTCTTTCCGTATTTTATCATGATAGTTCACCTTTTTTGTCTAAAACCGAACGGGTTAGAATCCAAAAAATTTCTTTATTTTGTCTACCTTTTTCTTATACTCCTCTCTCTCACAAAAAACACGGAATTGATGTTTCGGAATAGGTACACCTTCCCACACATCATTAAACGCATAATTTGATTCCGTTTGTAATTGCACCTTCCTTGATAAAATGTATAACTAATTTTTCTACATCTTGAGATTTCTAACCCGAATCAAAATGGTAGAAACCAACAAAAAACAAAAAATCATAGAATTAGAACAACAATTAGACAAAAAACGTGTGGTGTTGTTGGAAATAAGAAACATTATTAAGAAATTACAGAATTTACAATAAAAAAAGAGGCTTAATACGGAATTACACTTTCCAGTTTTATATACGTTGCTGGATAGTTTTCCATATAGATTTCATACCTTTGTTCAATACTGATTTGTGTGTAATGATTGGCTTCGGTTGAACTGATCTTATGGTTCGATAGAAATTCTCGATGTTCCAATGAGGTTTTCGATTCTTTGGCTCGGTGCGTTGAGATATTTCTACGGAACGCATGGGATTTAATTGGATAACCTAAATCCTCACTGGCTTTTTTTAGAAACGTTTGAATTCTCCTAACAGATGAATGTTTTTGATAGTCCATTAGACTTGGAAACAACCACTCCGTTTGATCTCCATATTTATTTTTATGATACATCATGTATCTTGACAAGATTAACCCGATTCGTTTAGAAAATACGAAATAAATCGGATCTTCTTTACTGGTTTTTCTGGCGTTTTCTACGATTCCCGTCATTAAGAAATTTCGGAAGGGTTTCACGTTATCTTTTTTCAACGTCACTACTTCTCCAATTCTACATCCCGTAAAGACTTGGATTACTAATTGCATGTAAATTTCATAGTTGTAATCTCTAGCGTGGTTCAAGATTTCTTTTAACTGATCATAATCAAACCATTTTTGACGTTGATTTTTTTCCTTGTCCTCAACACTCATTATCATTTTATCCTTTGATAGTTTCATAAATTTGATTTTTGGAACTGGATTCACAAAACCTGGTTTCATGAAATTCACGTATTCAAAAAAACCTCTTAAACATCCAAGTTTACTTTCTTTCGTTTTTAGAGTGTAATTTTGAGATTCCAAGTGGTCTCGAAAGTCCATAACGTTTATTCGTTCTACTTCTAAAGGATCGTCTTTTCCGCAAAATGTAAAAAACATTTTGATGTGACCTACATATTGCTCCATAGATTTCGATCCCGTTTCTTCTTTCTTCATTCGTAAAAATCTCTTTACAATGGCGTTTTCGAATATAGGCATGTTTGGGATTTTACTCATTTTAGTTTACGCTCCATTTATTTGTTGGAAAATCATATTTCAATTTATTATTGGCTTCCATTTCATGCAAAATTTGTTCCAAGTCAAATTGGTCCACTCGAAATATTTTAGACATGATTTCGGAATTAGATGGTTTTTCACGTAGTAATAACAGTATTTGCTCTGTGGTTATTACATCGTCGATTATCGGGTTTTCTTCACGGTATTTTTTACGTAATTGTTTGATTTGTTCACGGTCCGCTTCTATTTCTTCCAATAGTTTATTTTCACGATCAATATATTCTGCGATCATTGGAGAAATATCAACATTAGATTTCTCTGGTTGATGAATCGATTCATCCACTACGTCCTTGATGAAAGCCGCTAATGGTTTATTCTTATTTAGAGCTTCCGACAACCAAACTCTTTTTGTTTCACCGTCCACATAGAAAGAAATGTGGTTACGGTCAGATTTTGGAATTTTTTTCTTCATAATTAATATATGGCGATTCGGACTTAAAAACATTTACACAAATGTGAAATTAAATGTAAAATCTAAAGAAATGATGATTTCACGAAAATTAAATTTATATCTTTATCCCACCGGTATTTTTTTAATAGTTTCAATTCTACCCGCAGTTAAAAACGGTCT
>SDNX01000127.1 GCA_004524545.1 Promethearchaeota archaeon | reverse complement strand
GCTCATCTCCTCTTTTGGAGTTTCGTCACGCATTATACCTCGAAGTCGGTTCACTTCTGCAGCAATTTCACTTTTTAATTCCGGAGAGATTTCAGGTTCTTCCTCAATTTTTTTGAAGTCCATGGGAGGTAAGGGTTCCGGTTTTTTCAGAGGAGCTTCTTCCCTCATCTCTTTCTCTGCGATTTTATCGATAAGTTCATCCTTGAATTCCTTAAGATGTTTTAATTCCTCTAGTTGAGCTTCCCGAAGACCCCCGGGTGCAGAAGGTCCTCCTCCACCCAATGGCTGTGGTGCCTGAGGAGCAGGTGGTGAAGAGAGTTCATCCATTTTCGGTTCACGCAGAAGGTGATGAATATCTCTGTCCATTGTTTTATGGGATACAGTACCTCCCATTCTTGAAGGAGTGGCAAATCTTTGTACTCCATATTCCGAGATCAAATCTTTTCGGATACATCTATCTCCAATCATTGCTAAACTTATGCTAAAACTGGTCTTTCCCTTAACTTCTTCCGGCCCCAACTTTCGGATTGTTTCTTTAATAATTTCATCGGAAATTATTTCAAAAGAGCGTTGAATACCCTCTCCGGTTTTAATAGAAGTACGGAGAAAGTGATTTATCCCGTATTTAAACATAAATTGGTCGATATCCATGGAAGGAACCATTACACCCTCTTCTTCCACCTCTTTATTTGTTCCTATAAGGATGATCGGAATAAATCCCGCATTTTGTGCGATTTCAGGCATCCTTTCCTTAAGATGTTGGAAGGTTTCGGGTTTTCCAAGATCGAAAACTAGTACTATGCCTAGAGACATCTTCAGGATGGTTCGTTTTGCTGAAAATTCTTCCAGATCAATGTTAGAAATTGTAAATTGAATAGTTGCCATATGTTACATCTTGATTTGATTGTATTTCTAGTATGCAATTTGATTGATATAAATCTAGTTTGGTACTGAAATTAATTATCGTCTTCATAGCGATTAATGTTTGAAAATATGTGAAAGTTCATCAATAACTGATCTTGTTTCAGTAGAAAAGTGAATATTTCCGTCTCAACCCATCAGATTAAATTCAGTTTAGTATTTTCCCTATTGATAGTGAAGCCATTTTTCAGTGAAAGCTGTAATACTTTTGATGGGGGAATAATATGGGCTTATGGTCGTAGAGTATTTATAGTGATGGTTCTAATTGTAATTTCACTGAATTTACATTTTCACTAAATGGAGTTAATTGATAATGAAATTTACAACTGAATTTTTCAAAGAGAAAGAAATTGATTATATTCAATTCCAATTTACGACAATGTTAGGCGAATTGAAAACCGTAGAAGTTCCCGCAAAAAATTGGGATGAAATGCAAGATGGAACTGGTGTAGATGGATCTTCACTTGGTTTTCTTAAGACAGAACAATCAGATATGAAAGCAGTTCCGGATTATTCCACTTATTCCGTTCTACCATGGGATGAAAATGTCGGAAGATTCATTTGCGATATGTATAGCACTGATGGAAACCCTCATCCCCTAGATCCTAGATCTATATTGAAAAGGGTTCTCAAAGACGCAGAATCTATGGGATATTATTATTCAACTCGTCCTGAATTAGAATGGTACTTCATCACAAATGAGTTTGAACCTGCTGACGAAGGGAAATATATGGATACAGTTCCTACCGATATTTACCATTATTTACGTCGTCGGATCACCGATCACATGATGCTTACATTCCCAAGTGGCGGAATACACACAGGCCACCACGAATGTGGTCCTGCACAACAAGAAATCGAACTTATTAAGCATTCGGCTCTTGCTCAAGCAGATAATGTTCAAACTAGTAAAATAATCATCAAGCAAGCCGCTATAGACGAGGATATTCTCGCTACTTTCATGGCTAAACCATTCCCAGGCTTTGCAGGTTCAGGCTTGCATATTCATGAATATCTCGAGGACAAAAACGGAAATAACGTATTTTCTGCAGAAGGTGGAATTACTGATATTCTCCGATGGTGGATTGGTGGAAAACTCAAACACGTAGATGCAATCTGTGCAATTCTCAACCCTTCAACCAATTCCTACAAACGTTTGGTTCCTAATCACGAATCTCCCGTTCATGCATCATGGGGATTCGCTAACAGAACCGCTTTAATCCGTGTGCCCGGTTACGAGGCAAAAGCACATGATGAATATCGTGCTGGTGATGCTTCCATGAATATCTATCTTGCTAAAGCAGTATTGTTAGCAGCAGGATTAGAGGGCATTAAAAAGAAAATCGAACCACCGTGCGAACCCACAACAGCGAATGTTGATAAATTGACAGATAAACAGCGTAAAGATATGGGAATCAAGCCTTTACCAAGATCTTTAGGCGAAGCAATAGATGCGTTTGAAACAAGCACATTCATGAAAAACCTATTGGGTAAGCAATTCGTAGATCTCTATGTTGAGCTCAAGAGAGAAGAACTGAAGGAACACGCAGAAGCAGTCGAATTCGGTGAAGAATTAGACTGGGAACGGGAAAAATATATTTTCTGTTAAGAAATTTTTTTTATTTCTTTTTACAATTTATTTGTCATATCTTAATTTAATTTTTTTCTTACTATCAGTTTTTTCGAGTATTTCTTCAATGCGTTCAACCACTTCTCCCGGAGTATTTGCTGAATAGATTCTATCCAATCTAGTCTCATCTAGTTTTAACTCTCCCATTATTGAAGACCACCCAATTGTTTTTTCAAAATCGGTATCGGATAATGAGTCAATTTTTTCAGAAATAGTTTTTCTAGGTTCAAAATCGAGTGCAATTATTGGTTTCTGAAATTGCCATGCAAACGAGATTTCGGATAAAGTTCCTGCGCCCCCTCCAATAGCAACCACTACATCGGCAGCTGTGACAATAATTAGGTTACGAGCATACCCAAAACCTGTTGGAATTACAATGTCAATGTACTCATTCGCATCTGATTTGTTGAACCCGGGCAATATTCCTATTATGTCTCCGTCTAAATGTTTCACAGATCTCCTTGCACCCCGAGAAATTGCTTCCATGACTCCAAAAAGTCCTCCACATATTATTCGGAAATTTTTATCAATAAGGAGAGTTCCTAACTGTTCCGCGGCTTGAGATAGTTTTTTTGAAGCAGAAGAAGCACCAATAATCGCAATTATTTTCTTTCGAGATTGCATGGGTTTCGTATAGGAAGAAAAAATCAAAAACTTATGTATATACGAATGGTTGTCGTATCACGGTCTTCATTGTCTCGGGTTTTGCCTTACGGGGATCAGACAGGTAGATTTCATGATGTTTTTGAGTATACCCATCAAATTTCCCTTTCTTCTTTTTAATAAAATCATGCAATTTCATAATAGTAGGATGTTCTTCTGAATACGGACCGATATGCATGATTTGGGCTGCATTGCCCTCATGAAATTCTTCAAATCTTACTTTTTTAATTGATACATCAAGATCAGGTCTTTTCTTGGCAGTACTCTCCACCGCAACTTGATACATTTTGTTGGTTACCCAATCGGGAGTCATGATCATCATTGTCCATAACCATTCATCTCTGTTACCATCAAGAAAATTATCCATATTTTCTGCCCACCAAAGCCCTTCTAAAGGAGGCACTACATAATCTTTATCAAGTTCTTTTTTACTCATGAATTTCAATTTATAGGCAATCGGATACAAAGAAGAAAGTGCATCAATATACTCTTTCGAGCCTCCAGGAGATCCTTTCCCGTCAATCATGATAAACTGCATTTTTGGAACATAAACCAGACTCGCTTTTGTAGAACTGGGTTTATAAAACTCTTTCATAGATTTTTTGAAGTCAATTTTTTCCATTAATGAAATCACTCAATACTAGTAACGCAGTTTAATTATACTTCCGTTATGGAAAATCCCGTTGCTGGGTTCCAGATTAAGTTCTTTATACACTTCTAATGGAATACTAATGTCTGCAAGATATAAATCTCCAGTATATACCTTTCCATTTCCTCTGAATAATCCCGTTTTCGGTAACCCTAGGGTCATAGTTGCCGTGGATTTTACGGTGTGAGGCCCATATGTATCACCTGTAGTGGCATCTAGTCCGGAGGGGACATCTAAAGAGAGAATCGGTATACGGGTGCTATTTGCAAACTCTATAAGCAATGCAGCACTTCCTCTGGGTTCTCCAACCAGACTATATCCAATTATAGCATCTAATATCAGATCTACATCTACAGGAGTATGTATATCAGAGAGAGAGGTAGCTGTATGTAAAGGAACACCCATATTTTCCAAGATTAAAGCTTGATGCTTGGTTGGGCCCTCTAATTCCTCAATAGTTTTCGTCATAAATACGTTAACATATGCCCCCCAATTAAACAAAAATCGTGCAGCGGTGAGTCCGCCACCACCATTTCCTCCAGAACCTACAAAGACAAAGATTTTCTTATTCATTACATTTCCATTAAGGAAATTTGAACGTGCTAATGTTGCGAGATTACGACCTGCATTTTCCATCATCTGAATCATTGTTATCTGATATCTTACCATAACGGTGTCAATTTCACGCATTTGCTCAGATGTAACTTTCGGTATTTTCATTGTTGTATCCTTCTTTTAAAGTAAAAATGTGCCGCGAGCGGTAGTTATTGCATTTCCTTTAATAAATATTCGTTTATTGGGATTTTCATCTGGAATTTTCAACCAGAGTTTGCCTAAACGGTTACTTACTTGATGAGCAACTAATTTATGTTTGTTTAATTTCTTTTTCCAATACAACCCCAACACGGTATGAGCAGATCCAGTTACAGGATCTTCGTTTATTCCAATCCATGGGAAGAAGCAGCGAGAAACGAAATCCACATTATCCATATCGCTTTTTGCAGTAATATAAACTCCATTAATTTCCATACCGTAATTGGTGTTAAGTAATTTATACCACATTGGAGAAAGCTCCCTAACGAGTTTTTCGGAGTTCACTTCAATTACTGCAACAAATTCCTCCTTGAACTCGTTTTTATATGTTGAGATAATTTGGTTCTTAGGTATTCCGAGATTTTCAAATAATACATTGGGTAAGTCAATGGGTTCTGGATTACCCAGAGGAAAATCCATCG
>SDNX01000126.1 GCA_004524545.1 Promethearchaeota archaeon | reverse complement strand
TGCAGTGGCCGGATATCCGAATATTACAGTTCCATTAGGACACATTTTTGGGTTACCGGTGGGTATATCCTTCTTTAGCAGAGCATATCAGGAACCTACATTATTGAAAATAGCGTATAGTTTCGAACAAGCTACAAAAACTCGAAGCCTCCCAAGGTATCTTAAGACAATCGCATTTGAATGAGGATTATTGCAAATCTAATGTATACGAAGGACTGTAGACCAGCCAGTATACATTCACAATAAGATCATCCCATCGTTGTTTATTTGATCGTTTGTTATCCCCATACAGCTGAACATAATGCACTCTATCAGAGAAACCAGGAATATCTTCGAAATTGATTTTATCTACTATGGCAATCAAGACTCGGTCGGGATTGGATCGAAGAGCATGTTCCAATTCAGTTTTAGTTTGTTTTGATTTAAGGGTATTCGAAGTTAGAAAAATTAGAGTGTATCCCGTACTGGAAACCGCCTCAGTAAGGGATTCTGGTATTGTGTATTCCACTAAGCCATTTTTTGTAGCCCAAGAGGTCAAATCGATATGCCGGTTTTTCACATGGTCAAAAATTTCTCTTGCCTTTTTCATATCCTTTTCTAAATACCAAGGAAATATGGGAAGTTGTAAGGGACTCAACCGAGATTTTTCGATTTTCAATGTGACTGGATCAAAAGATTGTACTTCTTTATGTGCTCTTAATGCATAGTCCCGTTGAAATGCAACCCAAAATGAAAGATTAGAATGTTCTCCTTTGACATAAACTAGTGATGGATGTTCTAAAACAGCGTCAATTAGGGATGTACTAGCCATTTTATTGGGAGAAACCCGAATAGGAGGAAATTGATAGGACTCGACGCCTCTATTTCGTAATTTCTTATCTAGAAGTTCACGTGCGTCTGCATCTTTATAGGAACAAGATATTAAACATTTCTTTGGGAAACTGGCTTCCATGATCTTCGTCTATTGATGTATTAAATAAATATTTTCCAGAATATCATACAAGGGATAATAGACGTGGTGAGAATACGTAAAATTGGGAGGTGATACTATGCGGAGTAACAATAATTGGTAGTACCGCATATATGTTGATACATAGTATCACCCCTTCAATGTTCGTTCAAGTTCTATAAAAACTTAGTGCCTCAAATCAGTGGACGTATTTTGGTTTATTGGTTTTGTGTTTTAGATAGTCCCACATAATTTGTGTCATCATATGGAACATAATTTCGACTTTTTTCCCCGAATTTGCACTTATTTCAATATACGCGTTGCAAAATCGGTCATGAGCATATTCAAATGAATCCAATCGCCCAAGAGCTCTCTTATTTTGGAGATCTGCTTTATTCCCGACTAACATAATCGGTAAATCGGGATCATCTGCCCGTAAAAGACCCCACCATTCATTTAAAAGAAGTAAGGTTTTCATTTTAGTAATGTCGAATAAAAATATCACTCCATTTGCTCCTTTAAGGGACTCTTGTGCGATATTTAGGAATTTTTTATCTCCTCCCAACTCCCAAACATGAATTCTACAAATTCCTATCTCATGTAATTCGACATCTTTACCATAACGTACTATTTTAGAAGGTCCCTCGGTCTCATCAGCATCTAGTATAAAACCATATTTTTCTCGCAGGGTTTTTTTACCTACACCGCTATCTCCAATTAACACTAATTTGAACAGTTGATCAAAACTCACATTTCATCTCCATTAACTAGGTAACTTAGCTTAATAAAACAACTAGCCCATTATGTTCTATTTATAAAAAGTATAGTTTGAAGTAGGAGGTCAAATTAAATACGAAACCCACTCACTCTAACCTATAGGTGATTAAAATTACAGGTCAAGTTCCAGATCAAGTTCTATATAACAAAGAAGTATATTCTCTAGCAGGCGTAAACGGTAGTGGATTGTTTAATCCTGAGGTATTTGGAATAATGGTAAAATCTGCATCCTCCGCATGTTGGCGCGGATTTCAAATGGGATATAAAATCGAAAATGAGGAATTTCTACTTGATTGGATGTTAGTGAATGCAGATATCCCCACTCCTCCATCTATTAACGGAATTGAGGGTCAAAAATTTTCGGAAGAGTATTCCATGTTCTCTCATAAATATGAGAACCTTAATATCAAGATCCCATTTACGGGAAAATTTCTGATTGGAAAAGATTTCATCCGAGAATTGTATGTACATATGGGTTTTCAAAAACCAATTACCTATGAAACCGTTCTGGAAATCTTTGTAGAAGAGGGGGTAATGACAGAAATTAAAGATAGATCAGAAAAAATAAGAGAAATTAGAAAGAATGCTCAGGAATTTGATCCGGAAAATGACTCGGTTCAAAAGTTCATCCATGACTCATTTTCTCTAGATTATGATCTTTGATTCCTACTCTTCTCTCATTTTTTATTTGGTTTTATTCGATTCAAGTCATCCTTAAACGCATCGGTATATTCGATTTGAACATCTGGAAAGAGCTTTGGGGGAAACATCCCGAGAAATTTCTCTACTAGCTCGGATGTGGGTGCTTCAATTCCATGCGTTTCCATATAATCCCTGAATTTCTTACTGAGAAGGTCAAATAATAATCTCCGATTAATTGCATCTCGTAAGTAATTCTTCAGATCTATCAAAAATGGAAAATTATACTTTTTCAAAATCACATCTATATCAACTTCATCAAGGAATTCCTTATGCTCTTGAATCGCCCAAAAATATCCTTCATATAATAATCTTTCATCAATAGGAGCACATTGAAGCAATTGAACGTAATTATTTGAAGTAGGGGTGAAAATCACTTGGTATGTCCGATTTTCCGAGAAAAATTCACCGGTCTCCATTGGTAGAGGAGAATGTCTATCGACCCTGAAATTTAGATCTCGACCATCCTCCGCATACGAAACATGCAGTTTCCCATCCTCTAATTTTGATTTTTTCTCAGGGTATACATCCAAAGTTCCGTAATAAGTATCATTACCGAGTACTCTATGTTTTAATGAAAATTCTCTAAAGATTTCGTATAATTTTTCTTTTCCGATGTATTCATCAAATTTCTTCCAAGATAATCTACTCACTCCATCCCCAAATATGTATACTTGAATATCAGGATATTCTTGCATTTTTTGGCTAAGAAATCGGATTGCGAGCTTATCCACACTCCCTATAACGAGCACACGATATTTATGGGAGATAAATTGATCATTCATCAAATAGGTAAAATATTCATCCACATCTTCGTCCTTATCGCTTCCATCGGGATGCTTGATTGTAAATCCCGCCTCTTGGTATCTTTTCATAATCGGGTAGTAGAAGTTATGTGGGAGTTTGTAGCTATTTTTTAGACAAACAATCTTTTCAAATTCTTCATTTTCCTGCAAGATATGATCTCGAATATATTTTTCTGCTTGAATAATGTCTAGATAATGTACATTTGGTCCATCAATAGCCCACAACACACCAGAACTGGCATCATCATGAAAGATAATAGGAGCTTCCGCTGTTACATCTTTTATCAATTCATCAATGATACTGGATTTTTGGTAGGAATCGAGCTGGTCGTAATTGCTTAGGACAATATCAAAATTAAAACAGAATTTATGGAATTGTCGGATGGTTTCATTAAATTCAACAGGACTATTTGGATCTATATCCTGAATCCATCTCCAATTATAATTATCAGAGGGATCCCAGATCTTTTTCACGAAACTATTGAAGGAATCTTGAATGTTATCATCTGTGAGATCAAACAATATAATAGGAATTTCAAGGATGTGTTCATTAGTTTGTGCGATTAACCGTTTAATGTCAAGCATAATTGAGTTTTTATCTTCAGCTTTGGTTAAATTAGTCAGAACCTCAAGTTTTGTGATTATTTGTGCGATTTCATTATCTACTATATCAAAAATAAACTGTTCCAACTCAGGATTCTCTTTTTCCCTAGCAAATATCGCAATATTAGATAGTATTGTACTTGTGTCGGTTATATATTCCAAATTGGTATCTTTTTTCTTTTTAACGGTTTTTTCTCTGCCCAAGTACTTAAAAAGGATCTCTTGAGGTTCTTTTAATTTAGTTCGAGAATGAATTTCTTCCAAAAATTTTTGTAGGGTCTTCTTTAACCGAATCCGTCCATTCTTAATTCTAAATGGCAAAGGTTTTGGTTTCTCATCTTGTTCTGTTAGTCGTTTTAAGATGAGTTCTTCAGAGATGGTATATTTTGGACTACTTAAATGAAGAGCAAAATCATCTAAATGCACCGATTTTTCCTTATAGATATACCCGATAATATCAATAACGTCATTGAAAACAGCTGAATTGTTTCTTGTTCGGAAATTTGAGAGATCATTACAAAGGGTGATTATTTTGTGTTTATCCACTAATTTAGTATATTCTTCCCGTGAGAAGTACTTTAGATCAAGAAATCGATGAAATCTACAAATATCTCTCCCATAGTAATCAAATTCTTTGCTGAATTCAACTAGAAATTCTTTAAATGACATTAACCACCCTGAAATTTGGCGACCATTGTTATCGAATAATTTATTCACTAAATTTTGGGGAATTATGCTTGGGATCAGATGATTATATTCCGGTTTTAAAGCGTATTGGATTCGTTTTTCAAGCATGTTTTGGAGTTTTGGAATATCCCAATCCTCAAACAACAACCAATTTGGAAATACACCAAATCGCTTCGTTTGATCGATATTAAAATAAGAAATCCAAGAACGATTTCCAATGCAGAGGATGAATAATTTGGATCTCAGGAATTCAGAAAAATCGTTCTCCCATACTACTTGGAAAATTTCTGCGAATATTTTAAAAGGAAGAACTTCTTCTTCAGTTTCCAATTGATTGGCTTCAAAAACAATCACACTGAGTTTATTCGGATTATCCGTAAAAATTTTTTTATACAATGTGAGTAACTTATCTAGATATTCTTCAGAATCTCCAAATTTTATCGGTATGGGATCGTCTCTGTAATCTTTATCATAATAACTCTTGTATAGACTCTTATACCATTGTTTGTAGATATTTTTCGAAATAGACTCGGAAATATCATCTCCACTAATTTCTTTAATCTTGTTCACATTTATCGTCAGCTGTATTATATCAAGATCCTTTTTCAAGAGATGAATAATTCGATTTTTTAGGGAGGTTTTACCTATTTTGTAATCCCCAAGAAGTAAAACACGATCCCCAAATAACCTCCCCACGTC
>SDNX01000044.1 GCA_004524545.1 Promethearchaeota archaeon | reverse complement strand
ATAAAAACATACTAGATCCCATTTATTGTCTGGGCGGAAAAGAAATCAAACCATTTTTTCTACATCAATCCGATAAAAAAATTCGAAAATCCCGATTGAATCCTAATTTTGACCTATTTCATGCTGGGAGAATATTAGGACAACTCGCAAATGCTCATGTAAAGAATCCGCGCCCCCATTATAAATTAGCTTTTTCAAAAGCACCTACATCATTGAATTGGATAAGTTTTGACACTGTAATAAATATCTCACTCAAAAATCCTAACTATGATTACTTCATTGACTATTTGGTGTGTTTTCTGAATTCGGATATATTTTCGTGGTATTTGTATAAAATTGTGTATTCAGGAGCAATCCGTTCTACAAGATTAGACGCTGAATATCTATATAAAGTTCCTTTTGTTCCAATTCAATCTAAAGATCATAAATTGCTGAACGTTTTTCATCTTCTTGTCGAGTGTCTAATTCTTCTTTCCCGATTGTATTACTCAAGTGAAAAAGCCAATCCTAATGTCACTGAAATGTTGAAAAAGTCGAAATTTGTAATGAATTCTCTTGTTTTCATGTTATACTTTTCCAAAAATAATCTACTAACATGGTTTAACTCTCTTCAATTGGATCTTGAAGTGAAAAAAAGCGTAAAAAAAATGGAAGATATATCAAGAATTCTTGACGTACTTTGGAATTCTACCTTTTCTAAAAACTTGCAACAGTTAAGAGCTGCTGAGCAATGGAAAATAATGATTATTGAATAAAATTAATCGAATTTTTCTTCCGGGCGTCTTTCAGGAATGTAACTTGGAATTTTTCCAGTAGTGGCGTATTGATGGGTAATGTATAAACCACAGTAACAATGACCAAATTCTTTTTGATCTGGAACACAATAATCGCAAGGACAAAAAATATCCTTATCTTTCTCTTTTACTCCAGAAGCATCCCTACATGGACAAGAATAATATCCATAGCGATTCCAATTTACCGTTAATCCCTCGAATAACATTTTCAAAAAATCTTTGTCAGGATGAAGTTTCCAACCTTGTTTTTTCGCTACCATGGTCACGAATTTTTCAGTATCCGCCTCAGTTTTCGTATTAGACATGTTGATCAGTTAAAAGTAGGAAATGATTAGTTAAATAGTTTAGAGTCCGAGTGTCTGCTTCCAATCTTCTTCTACGAAACCAACTAATACTTCCTTATCGTCAATGACGCAGTATGGAAAAACTACTCTTTTCTCGAACTTACCAGTTAATTTTTCCTTAATTTCCTGTTTTGTTTCGTATGGAACCTTATCAACATAAATGAATTTGAATTTACAGTCAGAATCTCTTAAAAACTGAATTGCTCTTCGGCAAAATCCGCAAGTCGAAAGAGCATATACACAAATGTCTTTGCCAATATCCTTGTTGCCTTCTTCAGTATATTCTAATGTATCAAAAATCTCAGACATATGCTCATTCATTACAAATTAAATATAAACATTCTTCAAATCAAAAAAAGATGTATTGGCGGAGATATCTACTATAATTAGCAATAAGCTCTTGAAACCAAATTCAATATTTTCATAGGGAGAAATGTGGGTAAAATCTAAGTTCGGAAATAGGAATGCTTAAGATGGTTTTTAAATTTGAAAGTTTATCATGAAAGATTTTAGTGTTATTACCAAAGATCATTGCTCGAAATGTGTAGATTTAAAGGATTGGTTGAAAGAAAAAAAAATTAAATTTGATGAGTGGTCCGTCGGGAACCAGATAGTGGTAGATAAATTACTCCACAATGAAGAATTCATTGAGACTTTCTGTGATATCGAGGGATGTACTGTTTATACACCCGTTATTCACGTTGATGGTAAGTTTTATTTCAAAGAATTATTCGGAATCGATGGTCTTAGAAAAAATTTCATTACCAAACTGCTAGATTTATGATTGTGCAATACCCTACAAAAAAAATTTCCGCTCTACTTTTTTTATAATTTATTAAATAGAGTATTGTTAAATAGATAAGAGTTCCACTAATTAGTGTTGAAACCTAACAATAGGTGATTATGGTGGCTGAAAAAAAATACATTTTAAGCATTGATGCCGGATCGACCGGTATCCGAGCAATACTTTTTGACAAAGAGGCAAAAATTGTTGCCCGTCATTATGAAAAAACCAATCCTTTACATCCAGAACCGGGTGCAATCGAAGATGACCCAAAAATTGTATGGAATGCTTTATTGAGCGTGGTAAAGAACGTTTTTAGTCAAGGATTTAAGCCAGAAGAGGTTGCCGCTATTGGAATTAGTAATCAAAGAGCATCTTTTTGTCTTTGGGAAAAAGAATCGGGTAAACCAGTTACAAATTTCATTAGTTGGGCAGATATTCGTGCTTCCGAAACTGCAGATACTATGAATAAAAAGGGAAAATGGCGTGTACTGAAAGGGTTAGCAAAATTTATTGGTTCAATTAGTAGCAACATAATGATGAAAACCACCTCCATGTTCCAATTTGAACCTGCACAAGCAACAGTCAGATTGAATTGGTTGCTTCAAAAACAACCGGAACTCCGCGATCGATTGAAGAAAGGAGAAATTGTGTTTGGAACTATGGATACGTGGTTCATTTACAATTTAACGGGTAAAAAAGCTCATGTTACAGATTACACTAATGCGACTAGTACAGGTTTGTTTAATCCGTTTGATTTAGAATGGAATAAGATCTACTGCAATATGTTTGATTTACCAATGGAGGGTTTTCCTGAAGTACTTGAGACGAATGCATTATTTGGAACCACTCAAAAGAGTATTTTTGGTGCAGAAATTCCAATTCATGGAGCTGGAGGAGATCAACAATGTGCATTATTTGGACAGCAGTGTTTTGAACCAGGGGATGTAAAAGTTTCTCAAGGATCCGGAATTTTTGTCGATTTTACGGTGGGAGAGACAGCAAAAATATCCAAACGTGGTCTGTATCCATTAATAGCTTGGCATATCGATGGGAAACCTACGTATCTAATAGAAGGTCAAGTAGCTACCGCAGGTACATTGATAGATTGGCTGGGTGAGGGAATAGGATTATCTGACACACCTACTGCTTTAAACGAGTTTGCTGCACAAACTGAGGACACTGAAGGGGTGATTTTTGTTCCTACACCAACCGGTATCCGTTTTCCACATTTTGATTTCAATACTCGTGCAGCAATTTTTGGACTTTCTCTGACAACTCACCGACGTCATCTAGCAAGAGCCGTCCTAGAAGGATTGGCTTTACGTGTGCATGATATAATTAAAGGGATAGAACAAGACACAAAAACTAAGATTAAGAGCATTAAGGTGGATGGTGGTGTCAGTCAATCTGATATAGAATTGCAGGCGATGGCAGACTTCTCCGATTTAACCGTGAAGAGAGCTCCTGAAGCAGATATGACCGCGACTGGTGCTGCTTTCTTTGCAGGACTCGGAGTGGGTTTTTGGAAGGATCAAGAAGAGTTGAAATCACTTAAACTAGGATATACCGAGTTTATTCCAAAAATGGACTCCGAGAAAAGGATTGAAAAGCTAAGACGTTGGGATAAAGCAGTTAATGCAATTCGTATGGTCAAATAAATTTTTTATTCCTTTTTTTCACTAATTGTTGATTGTGCGGTTTAAATAAAATTGGAACAAATTTATTTAGCAAACGCTAGCGAAGATACCCATAGGATCGGTGTTATTAATGGAAGAATTGATTAAAGCGAAAGATGAACAGATCGCAAAATTAAATAATTTAAAGGACCTTCTAAAGCAACAAATTCTCTCTCTACAAGAAGAAAACACTAAGTTGAAAAATGAATTATTTGAAATAGAAGAGAAAATCAAACAACTCCCAAAGGATCCTACTTACACACCCGATTATCAATCCATGTTTAATGCCATTAATGCTAAATTGACGTCAATTGTTGAAAAATTAGATGGGATGTCGGTGGAAGCAATGGTATCTTCAGCTTCTGATCTCACACCTAAATCTAAATCCAAATCAAAGCCTAAAGCGGTAAATGAAGAAGATGTCAGGAAAGCCGAGCCCCATCCTGCTGAAAGGGGACTTCTCAAACCATCTAGTTTATTTTCTGATTCAGATTCCTCCCCTTCACCCCAAGCGAAAGAACCAGTTAAACAACCAGTCACTCCAGCACCACAAACCGCTCCGTCAGCTTCATTCCATGCTGCAGATCCCAGAAGTCTGCATCGACAAGTTATGGAAATAGAATACCCCGATACAGGTGTTATTCAATGCCCTAAATGTAACAAAATGGAATTTCAAGAGATGCCGGAACCCGCACGGGGATCTTTTGCGAAAAAATATTACTGTAAAAAATGTAGACAAGAATGGCGTTACTTATATTAAGCTCTCATAGAGTTTTCCTTATTGTTCTCTCACAAGTTCCATAATCTTAGGACGGTGGTACCCATATGTTTAAGTTTATAGATTGGATTCTTTCAAGTGAACATATCTATCTAATTTTCAACGTGGTATTGTTATGAATTTTGACATCGTATATAAAAAAAGGGTCGAAATTGGGGATATTAATAAACTAAAAACTCAATTATCAGAAATTGTCGGTACTGAATGGGCGTCTACAGAAGAAGCGGATTTGGTAGCTTATTCAAAAGATTATCAGCTTATAACAAATCGCTGGATAATGGAAGGGACTTTACCAGGATTGCCCCATATTATTGTATGGCCAGAGAATGAACTCCAGATTTCCCAAATTTTGAAAATAGCTAATGAACAGAAAATTCCAGTCGTACCCTACGGAGAAGGATCGGGGGTAGTAGGTGCTGCGATTCCCGTTTATGGAGGAATCATGGTCGATATGAAGAGAATGACCAAGATAATAGAAATTAATAAACAAAATCTCACGATAACCGTTCAATCTGGAGCCAATGGGAAATGGCTAGAGCGTGAATTGGAGAAGAAGGGATTCCTCATAGGTCATGTTCCTCAAAGTTTTCACACAAGCACCGTCGGAGGCTGGATAGCACATCGCGCCGCAGGTCAATTCAGCACAAAATACGGAAAGATAGAAGATATCGTTTTGAGTATGCGTGTAGTATTACCCACAGGAGAGATAGTGGACACAAAATTGTATCCACGCGCATCAGATGGTCCTCAAATTGAAAAATTATTCCTCAGTTCTGAGGGTACTTTGGGGATAGTAACACAAGCCACAATCAAGATGTGGCCATTGCCTAAAAAACAAGAAGGTGTTGCATACGCATTCAAGAATATTGAAGATAGTTTGAAAGCAACACAGTTAGTGATGCAAAAGCAAGTATATCCCGCTGTAATTCGAATTTACGACCAAAATGAAACGGAACGCCATTTCTATGCAGAGCCAAAAGCAAAGAATAGGGTTATGGTTATATTCGTATGTGAAGCCCCTATTGAATCATTGGTAGATCTGGAAATCTCAGAGATACGAAAATCTTGTATTGAATGCAACGGTACGGATTGTGGAGTTGGTCCAGTAAAACATTGGTTTGAAACTCGATTTAATGTAAAAGAGTCATCGATATATATTCCTAAGGGACAAATTGCTGATACGATTGAGATATCAGTAATGTGGGATACTGCAGTTGAATGTTACCATTCTGTAATTGCAGAACTCAAAAAAATCGATGGATTAATTCTAGCTAGTGGACATGCCTCTCATTTTTATCCGAATGGAGTATGTTTTTATTTCACGTTTAGCGGAGTAGTTCAGGACGGTAAAACTCCTGAAGATTTTTATGTTTCTGCATGGGATGCAGCAATGATAGGTACTTTAAAAGCGAAAGGATCAATTTCACATCATCACGGAATAGGAATCAGCCGCGCACGTTGGATGCGGGATGAACATGGACCAGTTTTGACCCTTATGAAGAGGATTAAGTCTACGTTAGATCCAAATAATATTATGAATCCCGGCAAGTTATACGACGAACCAGAGAGAGAATAAGGAGAGAGCAAGTTGGGAATCCTCGAAAAAATTAAAAAAAATAAGTGGTTAGCAAAACTCTTATTTACCAATCCTCCAAGGGTAACGAAAAAAATCATCAATGGGTTTCGTCATGAGAAGGACTTCTATCATGTAGAAAACACTCATGTAGACATGAAAGAACTACTCAAATGTGCTTTATGTCCAAATATGTGTCGTTTCGAATGCCCCGCTCTCCGAGTTACTCAGAAAGAAATGTACGCTCCCGCAACTAAAGCTCGACTCATGTATCATGGGGAAAGGGGAAACTTGGATCTGACTGATCTACACACCGCTGAAGTAGCTTACATGTGCACAAATTGCGATGGTTGCCGTGAATGGTGCCCTATGGACATTTCAACAGGAGATCTCCTCGTTCAAGTAAGAGCAGACTTAGTTGATCGGGACATTCACATTCCTGGAACGAAGGAATTTAATAATCGTGTAATTGAAAACCAGACGGCATTTGTGCCCGATACCTTTTCTCGAGATTCCGAACTCAATGTAAAAATGGATAATCCGGAAGTGTTCTACTACACAGGTTGTGTAATGGCGGAAAAGAAACCTGAATCGGTAAAAGCAAATATGAAGGTGTTTGAAAAAGCTGGAATCCGATATTGCACCTACACGGATGAAAGAACTTGCTGTGGAGGTCCATTAGCGACTCTGGGGTTTAATGAAACCGTGAAAGAATTCGCACGGAAGAATTTGGATTTATTTGATAAATCCGGAGCAAAAATCATTGTTACAGATTGCCCAGCTTGCACAAATACTATCCGAAACACCTATAAAGCTCTGGGATTTAACCACAAATTTGAAACATATACTTCAGTAGAATTTTATCGTCATTTACTCCAAGAAGGACGATTAACACCGACTAAACCAGTCAATATTTCAATCACTTATCACGATCCTTGTATTTCTAGTCGAGGTAAAATGGGAACGATTGACATCGAAAATGCACGTTATATTTTCTCCAGAATACCAGGGTTAGACTTTCGAGAGGTACATTTGCATGGCACCGTTACACAGTGTTGCGGTAGAGGCGGTGTTAGCCACGTACATCACCCAGAAATCTCCGATACTATTGGAAAACAAAGGATCGAACAACTTCGGGAGACGGGAGCTGAGTATATTGTGTCTGCGTGTCCCGCATGTGAGGAAGGCTTTATGTTTAACGATGGCAATCCTGTGTTGGATATTGGAGAAATCTTAGCCCGATCTATAGAAGAATAAAAAACTCAAGGTTTCTTTTCATTCTTAGATTTTCATTTTTATTACATCCTTATGTAATGCAAAATTACTATCAATTGAGAAGTGGCAAAACAACAATTGTTTGGTACCTATTTAATAATTTTTCAAAAATTAAAATGGATTATGTTATTTTAAGGGAGGGAGTGGAGGGATCGTGTCCATATCTGATAAAGATTCTACATCTAAAGGATAATCCCACCAATGTTCAGGTATGCTCGAATATTTACCAAATTCCTTCAATCCTTCATATAAAGCTTTGATATTCTCTGCTGGAGCGTTTATGTGATAAGGTTGTGGATACGGATAGAGCCCGAATCCACCATTTTTTGTACCTAAATTACGCATCATATGCCAAAACTCTCTACGAACCTCATCGGGAGTCCCATTTACATAGATAGATTGTATATTTGCAGAAGCCCAGAACATAATTTTCCCTACATAAGGTTTCAGATCCGCATACCCAGACATACGTGGACTATCAAATTCAATTGCATCTAGCCCCCATTCAATAAATGATGGTAAAAGCTTATCCACTTTACCACAACAATGTAGATGCATTTCACAGCCATAATCATGGGCAGTTTCGATGATGGGACGATATACTGGTTCGTAGAATTTTTTAAAGGTACGAGGACTAAAAAATGGTCCCGTTTGTTCACCCAGATCGTCCACTAAGAGGAAACCATGGGGTTTTGCTCCATATTTGATCCACATCTTAATGCTTTGAATATAAAAATCAGTAAGATGTTTTAAAAGGCGTTTGAGTTCATTTGGATGTTTAGCATGGTCCACTAAGTAAGGACTGAATCCGCGTATCATACTAGCAGTTTGTGACGGTCCTACATGACCTAACACACAAATTCTATATTTTTTAAATCCCAACAATCGAACGAGTTTAGCTAGTTTAAGAAAAAGAGAGTAACGAGTACGATCCGTGGGATCGGGAGTATGCATTTCTAGATACCTATCCAAATCCCTCCAATCGGGCATGGATGCTCGTCCAGGATGACCCATGGTTTTATTTCCACCTGAGCGATTCCATATACAGCCCCATTCATCAATTTCTTCACGAGGATAGTTAAGCCAGCGATTTTTTTTGTATTTTGGAATTTTCGCCCAATCAGGTTTTTTCCATCTATATAACCCTAAATTAACCACGAAATCGTCCATTGGGTGGGGGAAAAGCCCTTCCTCCTCAGGAATATGCCCCGGATGCCATTGTCTCGATGGCATCATTGCCATGGGTAACACATCAGTTTTCAAATTCTGAGCAAATAACGGAACTTTATCGGGTTTACTAAAATGAAGCGCTGCTTTAACACGCTCATAAGAATTCATATGGTCATGTTGTTCCATGGAAATAAGTAACTTTTCAAAAGACTGAGATTCAAAAAGGTAACTTTATAGTAGCTATTAATGATTCCTCTCTTTTCAATTCCTAATTTGGTAAAATCAGAATTTTTGGAGCGACCTAATCGGTTTGTAGCTCAAATACGATATAATGGAAAGGAAACAATTGCTCATATACACGATCCTGGGCGTTTGAACGAATTGCTTCATCCTCAAGTTGAATTGCTGATGGTGAAAGGTACGGCGAAGTTACCATGGTATCTAAAAGCAGTGAAATCCAAATTAGGCGAGTGGGTTCTTATTGATTCTGCTTTGCACAATAAAATCTCTCGCGCAGTTTTTCCTTTAATTGAACAATTCAAACATATTAAAGAGATAAGAAGTGAAGTCCCATTAGGAAAAAGCCGTATTGACTTCATGATGGATGGTGTTCCTCTTGAAGTTAAGGGAGTGAGTTTAATTAAAGAGGATGGAAACGCATACTTTCCCGATGCTCCAACTGAACGGGGGACACGCCATGTCAAGGAGATAATTGAGCACAAGGGAATGCTCTTATTCCTGATTTTTCACAAAGCAAAAAGTTTCGGTCCAAATGTAGAGATGGACCCGAAGTTTGCGAAAGCCCTCTCTAACGCACGAAAGCAAAATGTTCCAATAATCTGTGCTCAGATACATTTTGATGGAGAAACAGTGTATTACAATGGTGAAGTTCTATTAGACGATTTTTAGATTAGATTAAATACCATGTAATCCACTAAGTAGGTAGGTTAACTTACCTACGGAAGTTGATTTAAAGTTGCTAAACCTCCATAAAAACAAGATACTGCATTCGAATTCAATGGTAAAACTTTTCATTTTGTTTAGCTACTTTATATTCTCCTTTCTCTTTAATCATCCAGCATACTTACTCGCTTTATTCCTAAACCTCATTTTATTGTCAATTTCTGCTCAAAAATTCAGAGAATCTATGAAATCATTGCGTTACTTTGTGGTAGTTGTCCTAATTCTCATCGTAATTTACTCACTGTTGAATAAAGAAGGAGATAACGTTATTGTGCACTACTCAAATGTACCGGTACTGGGTACATTCCGACTAACATGGAATGCTTTTGTTATGAGTCTGATTACCTCATTTCAATTATTAATTGTTGTATACAGTTTCATTTTGTTTAATCTTTTAATCGATACAGATCAACTCATGCAAACATTAATCAAACTACGATTACCGTTTACTTTAGTTTTATTAATTACACTCTCGCTACGGTTTTTCCCATTACTTCAAAAAGATTTAGAAATAATTACAGAAGTGCAGAAGGCACGTGGATACGAATTGGATGAGGGAGGATACTTCAAAAAAATGCGAAAAAGAATGGTATTACTGTTACCCTTGCTTGCGAACTCCCTAGAACGATCTATTCAAGTTTCCGAAGCCTTGGAGACAAGAGGGTTTACAAAATCTAAAGGAAGAACATTTTATTCGACAATTACTTTTCGATTTCGTGATGTTTTGAATATAATCATTGTAGTTGGATTCATTTCAGGATTAATCTTTGGCAAAATTGTGGGTTTAGGGGGATTTCAAGTATTTCCATTACTTATTTTACCAAAAATTGCATTCATAGATGCAATTATTCTACCATCAATTTGTCTAGTTGGAACTATTCAGATTTTATTGTTACGGGGAGGAGGAAAAAAATGATTTCCATGAAAAATTTTTCTTTCCAATACAACAATACTAAATTCCCCGCAATCAAGAACATCAATCTAGAAATAGCACAAGGAGAATTTATTCTGGTTATGGGAAAATCAGGTTGTGGTAAAACAACGCTGATCCGTGCTTTAAATGGATTGATACCTCATTTTTACGGAGGGGAAGTTGAAGGATCAGTTCAAATAAAGGATACGAATCCTTTCAAATTAGGACCGAGAAAAATATCAACTATGGTGGGTACGGTATTTCAAAATTCGGAAAATCAGCTTTTAATGAAAAATGTTGATTCAGAAATTGCTTTTGGAATGGAAAATCTAGGGTATGCCCCAAAAACTATGGAAGTTCAAGTACATCAAATTGCAGAACAATTAGGATTTCATCATCTGCTCGCGAGGGAAATTTCTACATTATCAGGAGGGGAAAAGCAAAAAACAGCATTTGCTTCCATCCTTGTCATGAAGCCTGACATCCTATTGTTGGACGAACCTACTTCAGAATTAGACCCTTTAGCTGCTAAAGAATTGATGGAATTACTTCGTGTTTTGAATAAACGAGATAATAAAACCATCATTATTACAGAACATCGTCTCGAACGCGTTCTTGCTTATGTAGATAGATTAATTTTGACGAAGGATGGCGAAATTTTAGCAGATTCTGATCCAAAAGATCTATTTTGCTCCTCGGAATATTCAAAATCATTTTCACCTCCATTAATTGAATTGTTCCAAGAATTGAAAACAGATTATCCTGATACTAAAATTCCATTGAACTTGATTGAAGCAAAAAATAGCCTAAATAATATCTTATCTCTATTGAAACCATCCAAAAAATCAGACATACAGGAAACTATAGATTCAAAACCTGTACCCCTTTTGAAATTAGACGACATTTCATTCAGATATCCATCCTCTACCGATTGGGTTCTTAAGAATCTATCAATGAGTATTCACTCTAAAGATTTCATAGCAATAGTCGGCAAAAACGGAAGTGGTAAAACTACCTTAATGAAACAAATGAATGGGTTACTCAGACCGCAAGTAGGAAGGATTACCTACTTAGATCAAAATACGAAAAATAAGACTATTGCGCAATTATCGCGAGATGTGGGATATATTTTTCAAAATCCTTCAATTCAATTTTATCAAGATAGTCTATACGATGAACTTTCCTTTGTTTTGAAAAATTACGGGTATAAAGAAAAAGAACGAGATTCATTAATTCAGGAATCGCTAGACCAATTTAAATTATATCAGTATAAAGATAAATATGGGAGATTCCTTTCAATTGGGGAACAACAAAGGGCTGCTTTGGCAACGGTGTTATTATTAAAACCCTCCATCTTAGTTTTGGATGAACCAACTCATGGGATGGACATTCAGCAAAAAATCGAATTTATGGAGTATTTAAACATATATCGAATGCAAGGGAATGCGGTGGTTTTAGTAACTCATGATATAGAGACTATTGCGAAGTATGCAAAACGCGTAATTGTGCTATCGGAGGGTAGAATAATTGATGATGGACCTACTCATTCGGTGCTCTCTAGCCATGAACCCTTCATTCCCCAAATCAACAAGTTAGTAAAACAATTTGAAGAACTGCCAAATTGGATTCTCACACCTAAAGAACTCTTGGAGGTTTTGAGACAATGAAGCGGAGTAATGTGATATTTGGGACAATTCTTATATTAGGACTATCAACCTTCATTCTCCCAACTATTTTCAACCAATCCATTGATATCAACGATATTCCAAGTTTAGCAATGGTTTTGATAGTAATTGTTTATATTCTGCTTTTTGTTTTAGGAATGTATTTCAGATTCGAAGAATCAAATGTTTCATCTAAAGAAATCGCACTAATTGCAATTTATAGCGCTTTCGCATCAGTCGCTCGAATCCCTTTTATTGGACTTCCCAGTGTGCAACCAGTTTCGTTTTTAGTGTTATGTGCAGGATATGTATTTGGTCCTCTGATCGGATTTGTTATTGGAGGACTCGTAGCAATCATTTCTGGTATATTTTTAGGCTTAGGTACCTGGGTAGTATTCCAAATATTTGCTTGGGGTCTTTTTGGGTTAATTGGTGGTCTATTTGGTAGGAAAAAACAGAGAAAACCTGACAAGTGGATATTAGCCTTGATAGGATTTTTGCTGGCATTCATTTTCGGTTGGCTGATGAATATATTTACTTTCTTATTGATACGTCCACTTAGTTTCGCATCGTTTATTGCTGTAAATATACAGAGTATTCCTTTTGATTTAGCACATGCATTGTCTAACTTTATTTTCCTAATTGCTTTTGGAGAACAAGTGATCCGAATATTATCTCGTTACCAACAGAGGTTCTTATATACAATTAAAGAGCCAACTTTCAAAGATCAATCATCCATTAAGGAGATCTAATACTACTATACACTATGGGAGATTTTGCACTCGTTATCCCCGCATTTGATTATATCATAGTGGACCCTACAAAGCGTAAATATGCTACGTATAAAGAAATTGGATGGGACGACATGTCTATTTCTGATTACGTGAACAATAAAGAAAATCACGAAAGGATTGCAGATTTTATAACAAATACAGTAAGTTTCTCAGCGAGTAGTAGAAGAAATCGATTCTATGATATTTATAATCGACTCGATATGTTAAACTTGGAAGAGGCTTACCCCGGAGCTATTGAAGGAATTACTCACTTATCGGATCATTTCGAAACCTATATTATTACCGATCGAACTGAGGATTTACAAGAAGATACGATAGAACACTTAAAAAAATTGGGGTTTCCAAAGGATAAAATCCATGTATTTTTTAAGAAAACACATGATTCTATGCATAATTACAAACGTACAGTTTTACGGGAGATTTCTATAAAATATCCATCTGGTATTGGTCTAGTAACTCATCCCAAGGATGCCCAAATTTTGGGTTTATATGAATATTCTGTCATTGGATTTGACTCAATTATAGAAGAGAAAGAGTTTAGTGGACAAACAGAATTTGTCTGCCATACTTGGGACCAAATACGATCATCCTTAGAGAACCAATAATTACAGTTCTTTTTAATCATAAGTTTTATTTAGTGTATCAATCATTCCCTAAACTATGGCATCGGTTTCTTACTTCAAATTTGGTATGCATTTGATGGCATTAAAATTTCGATTTTCACCAAAATTTCGTGAAGAGATCTACATCCCGGAAGAGGATTACGCTTTCAATGTGGTTATGCGTATAACTACTCGTTCTGAAGACACAAATATCTATATTAAATTTCATAATGGGAAAATGAAAGTTCTTAAACACCATCCAAATCCGGATACTACGTTGGTGTATAGAAATAAAGAAACAATGGCTTATGCAGCAACCATTTCCGCTGATCAATCCTTGGATATGCTTTTATCAGGAGATTTGTACTATATTGGATCTCTTTCTCATTTGAGTAAGTTTAGTTATCTCTCCACAATTTTTCCAACGAAGCCTAAGAAGAAATTATCGAAAAACTTCCCACATAGCAGCAGAATCACTGAAGAACAAGAAAAGGTCAAGAAAATTAAAAATTTGACTTTAAATAAGAAAGTAGACGATGTACAATATTTAAACGACCCCTATCTTGGAAAATATAAGATCTCTGACTTTCCTTGGTTAGAAGAAAAGAAAAATGAATGGTTCTCCACGCATGCTTATTTTTGCTCGGAACGAGCCAAAATTATTACGAAATTCTTTAAACAAGAGGGATTCGAGAAAAAAAAGGATGGTACTGAATGGCAGCCTGGAGAACGTCAAGGTTTAATGCTGAAATACTTGTTATCAAATAAAACTCCTCGTATATTTGAAGGTGACCTTATTCCAGGAAGTACCACGAGCAAAAAACTCGGAGTTTTATTATACCCTGAGTTTGGAGGAATAGGAATGTGGCCAGAACTCGCCACAATGCAAAATCGGGAATTAAATCCTTATCATATTAAAAAAGACGATGCAGAATTACTCAATAAATATGTCTTTCCCTTCTGGATGGACAGAAATATTAGAGAATTAGCACGATCTCATTACAATAATCCACAAAGCCAACGAGCGGAAGAGTTTTTCAGTCTGTATTTTGAATGGAAAACACAAGCTATTAGCCACACTATCCCTAATTTTAATACTATACTAGACAACGGGTTGGACGCGTTCATTGAAAGCTTTAAACCCAGAATCACGAATGAAGTTGATGAAACAAAAAAGAAATACTACATTGGAATGAAGTCAGCGTTAGAAGGTATCAAAATCTATGGGGAAAATTTGAAAATAGAAGCTCAAAAACAGATTGATGAGCTAACTCAACGAGATCCTGAAAATAAACACTTAGTCCAATTACTAGAAATTAAAAATGCTTTGGAACAAATACCCGGTAAACCCCCACGCAATTTCCGTGAAGCTATTACCTCACTTTGGATTATATGGGTGTGTCTACACCAAGAAAATATGAACGCAGGATTATCTTTTGGACGATTGGACCAAGTGTTAAATCCATATTTCTTGAAGGATATGGAAAAATTAGGTACTGAAGAAGAACGAGAGGAATACATAAAGGAAGTAATGAACTTAATCGGAGCTTTCTATCTGAAAGCTCAGGACCATTTACCGATGGTTCCAAATGTAGGGAACAAACTATTTGGTGGTTCTTCTTCAGACCAAGCGTTGACATTAGGAGGAATTACTCCTGATGGAAAAAACGCGGTGAATGATCTCACATTTATTTTCTTGAAAGTAACTGAATTGCTTGCAATCCGTGATCCAAATGTCAATGCAAAATATCACCCAAATATGAATTCAGTTGAGTATCTTGCACGATTATGCGAAGTGAACATCAATACAACCTCTACTCCATCAATTCACAACGATAAATTAATGATTGAAACCATCCAAAAAGTTCACGGCTTCACGGAAATGGATGCTAACAATTGGGCGGCGACTGGATGTGTTGAACCGACTAGTGTAGGAAAACATTTTGGACATACAGGATGCCTAATGGTCAATTTAGTCGCACCCCTTGAAATGTTATTTGGTAATGGGTATCATCCATTAATTCATCCTCAAGTTGGATTAACAACAGGGGAATTCAATCAAGAGAATTTTCCAACTTTCAAAACTGTCGTACAAGGGTACAAAGACCAACTTGCATTCATGATAGCACAAACTGTGGAATATAACAATAATTGTGGAGTCATGCATCAAAAATTTCATCCCACACCTTTACTTTCCACCATGATTGAAGATTGTATTATATCTGCAACTGATGTAGTAGATGGGGGAGCAAAATATAATTCTACGGGAGCTGCTTTAGTGGCTGTGACTGATGTGATAGACTCACTTTATGCAATCAAAAAATTGGTCTATGAGAACAAGATTATTGGGCTAAGTGAATTAAAAACAGTTTTAGACCGAAATTTTTCAACCGAGGAAGATAAAGTGTTATTGGAACGAATTCGTCATCTTCCGAAATTTGGGTCAGGAAGTGATGCTGAAATCATGGACCTTGCACATGAACTGATTGATTTCATGTACACCGAATATTACCAGCATGAAAATTATCGAGGTGGAAAATATGTTGTTGGTTTTTGGTCCATGTCAAATCATAGTGCCTTTGGAAAATTGTCAGGTGCTTTACCTTCTGGACGTTTGCGGGGAAAAGCATTTACCCCAGGCATAACGCCATCTGCTGGTTCTTCGGATGAACTTATTCAAAACATCAAGACAATAGCCTCTATTGACCATTTGAAAATGCCTAACAATATGGCATTCAATGTAAAGCTGGTTCCGGGACCCAATGATAGCCATGAAACTGCTGTTAAACATTTCACCAATTACACTAAATCCTATTTTGATCTCTCAGGACTGCAAATCCAATTTAATGTTGTCACATCAGACATGTTGCGTGATGCAATGGTACACCCCGAAAATTATCGCTGGCTCATGATTCGGGTTTCTGGGTATAATGCCTATTTCATTTCCTTGAATAAAACTATGCAAATGGAGTTAGTGGAACGATATCAGTTCAAATAGGGATAAATTATGAACACTCCCTACATTGTTGACATAAAAGATAATTCTCTTGATGATGGAGTGGGTATCAGAAGTGTGGTGTTCTTTAAAGGATGCCCTTTAAAATGTGTGTGGTGCCAGAATCCCGAAGCACAAAATTCCAACCAAGAGTTAATTTTTGAACCCGATAAATGTATCAATTGTACCCCATCGTGTTATGTTAAGTGCCCAAATGATGCTTTTAATTATGATCTAATGAATATTGACCGGAAAAAATGCAATTTTTCATGGGATTGTGTGAAATCGTGCCCTGCGGAAGTTTTTTCAATTGCAGGAAAACAGTACAACATTGAGGATTTAGTGAATAGATTTGTCTCGAATATGGTATTCTATCAAAACTCTAATGGCGGGGTGACTCTTTCTGGCGGGGAACCTATGCTTTTTCCAGAATATAGTTTAAATTTGACATTAGAATTACGAAAAAAGCGAATTAACGTTGCTATTGAGACTTGTGGATTGTTTACAACGAACCCATTCTCATTACAGGTTTTGGAAAACATCCAGTATCTCTATTTCGATGTGAAATTTATTGATGAAAATGACCATAAACGATATTGTGGCGTGGAAAACACCTTAATCCTTAGGAATTTCAAAGAATTAATTGATAATGATTTGATAATTCTACCCTCTCAGAAAAAAGACTTACAATTTCCAACGGAAAAGCCCTTTTTGATTCCAAGAATTCCACTTATACCAGGAATCGTAACGACATCAAAAAACTTGAAAGATATAGCAGAATTTATGAGGGAATATAACGTAAAAGTAATAGATCTCTTACCCTATAATCCTCTGTGGGTCAAAAAAGCAGGGACTATCGGTTACAAATTAAATTATAATAGAGAAACATGGATGAGTTCAGAAGAGAAAGCAGCATCCGCTGAATTTTTTAATAAATTCGAATTTGATACTTTTACGATATGACTTATGAAATCTAATTATAAAATAGTTAAACATTATTGGAAGTAAGTGAAAACTATTTATTATTTCAAGGACGGGTCTCCATATGGAGCAAGGTCATAACCATTCACATGATCATTTTCATGGACATTCTCATTCTGATGAAGAGGTAGACCCAGATTCAGCGAAATTATTAGTTGTTCCTTTGTTGTTGAATCTTTTTTTTACAGTATTTGAATTCGGAGGATCTTACATCTCAAATAGTGCAGCGATTTTTTCAGACTCATTCCATGACTTGGGGGACACATTATCTATCTTTGCGTTATGGTTGTTGACCAGATTTAGTAGAAGAAAAGCGAATCAACAATATACATTCGGGTATAAACGATTCACATTATTGGGTGCAATAATTACCTCAATGACTTTAATAATAGGCTCAATATTCGCAATTCGCGAATCAATCGAACGAATATTGAACCCTATGGCAGTATCTGGAATATGGGTATTCATCATTGCAATAATAGGAATTGTTATCAATGGAGCTTCTATATTGTGGTTCTGGTTAAAGAAAAAAAATAAGGGAATGTCAGAAAAAGTTATCTCCCTTCATCTCCTGGAGGATATGATAGGATGGGTTGCAGTTCTGATTACAGGAATTGTATTACTTTTTGTACCGAATCTATACATCATTGACACAATAATGTCTCTATTACTTTCAGCATTCATATTATATAAAGCAGGAAAATATATTGTTGAGATTTTCAAAATTTTCTTACTCGCAAACCCTTCAGATGAAGTTGATAAATTAATTCATGAATTGAAGACCATTGAAGGTGTAGAGGAAGTCCATGATCTTCATATTTTTTCTTTGGATGGGACAAACAACATTGTTAGTTTGCACGCAGTTACTCATACGTGTGAAATGCAGGAGTTAGAAATCATTAAACAGAAAATAAAAGAAAGACTATCAAATATCTCAGTCCATTGCACCATAGAATTGGAGTCTCCGAGTTGCAGTTGCAAATATGCTGCTTCCCCTTATTGTACAGAATGAAAATTTATGAAAACAATGGTCTGACAAGATTTAATTTTCAGTTTTTATTCAAAACATCATAAGTGTAATTTTGAGATAGCTACGGAACTGACCGATATATGGAATTTGAAGATTCAATTGATGAAGTTTTTAATCAACTTAAGGAAAGAATTGGCACTATAATAACTACAAAAAAACAGACAACAGGAACCCGAAATTCGAAAACTCCAACACAGAATCTTTTAGAACTCATTAACTATGCCCAATCCATATCTGCACGATCTCTCGACGAATATACGAAAGAATACAATCTATACGAAAATATTTGCAAAAATTTAATGGATGAATTGCCCTCCTTTTTATCGGTTTCAATCGTAAAAACAATGATTCAACGAATTTCAACGCTCAATCAATTTAATACCTTAATCCGTTCTGCACGTAAGATAACCAAGAAGAATCAATTAGCCTATAACTTTCAAATTACTTTGCAAAGACTGCTGGATGGATATCGAAAAATTATAAAATGGATTAAAGGACAACAAGCAATCACTTTACGGGATAGAAACGACTATTTAGAAACTAGTATAAAATTGGTGGAAATTGATGGGTTTGAATTATATGAACCCGTTGAGTATTATTCCAGATTAGGATCATCCGCAGAAAAATGGTATACTATTCATACTGAAAAATCATCTCAGTTCACCATATTAAAGTCTCCTGATAGTAAACTTAAACATATCTTTTCAAATCTCATTACAAAGGATTTGACTCTTCCAGAAATTAAAAATACAACTGAATTCATAACTATTGCGGATAAAATACTCCAAATCTATAATAAACAGAATTTAACGGAAGAATTTGACAAAATTTCTTTGGAGCTATTGTGGGCGTTTTCGAAATTTGGAATTATTCAAGAGATTCCCCAGAAAGTAAAAGTAAAGGAAATCAAAACCAAACTGAAAATACTGATTTCTAACGCATACTTCGAAATTGTTACGGAATTATTCAGAAATACGAAATATGAGAATGTAATTGATGAACCCTTAAAAATCCTCTCGAAAATTGCCTTAGTATGTGAAAATGGTATCCAAGAAGACCTAGCAAATTTAGGATTACCCCCACATCAGATGGAAGGAGAATACCAAAAACGCATTACACCATTATTGAGTAAATTTCGAATTATTGGAAATTGGCTCGCATCGTTGAAACCTTATCTAAAACCCTATCAGAAAGCAACCCTCAAGTTTGAAGACATTATCGAAGATTTAACTGTAGAAATTAACCGAAAACAAGCGGAATTTGAAGATTTTTCAGACGTATTGTATGAACAAGACACACGTGCCTCCGTAGATAAGGAAATAGATGAAGTCCTTCAATTATTGGATGAGAAATTGACATCGTACGAAGACACCACTTTAAAGTTAGTTGAGGAAGAAATCCCCCAAATCAAACAGATTTCTGAGATCATTAAGAATTTTGAAATTGAATTTGATGAAATCCATGCTCGTGCACAAGCGATATTTAAAAAATACCAAAAAGAGGATGTTAGCATATATGATGCAGTTAAACATTGGGAAGAGACATATTTTGCAGAAAAGCATCGAGCGGAATTTATCATCACTAAAATGCTAGCAACCTTAGTCGAGAAATTCAAACCCGTCTTGAAAAAAGAACAAGGGTTTAATCAACCTTCTTCTGAGTTCGGATTAGATGAAAAGAAATCTTCATTGATGCTATCCACTGATATAGTCAGTCCTGAAACCTTAACAGACGATCAGCTTCGTAGTCAGATGCAATATCTCGATAAAAAACTCAAAGATCTTGAAGAAATGAAAAGTGAATATACACGAACAAAAATCGCTTACAAGGCTCTTCTGGAAAAACGATTAGAGACCAAAGGAGATATAAAGAGTAAAGTCTGTGTGATATGCCATAAGAAAATTGATGTAGTCTCAGATGATTATATTAAATGTGAATTTTGTGGAAGATTATCCCATTACCTCTGTTCCGCTTGGTGGTTAGAGAAACATAATTCATGTCCCGTGTGCGGAAACGTCTATCTCCAACCTGGGTCAGATTTGTATGATTCCGATCAAGTGGAAAAGTAGTAAATCTGGTCTTCAATTCTTTTTTATACAGTGCAATTAAATTGCAATGCATAAGGTGTTTTTATGGAAACTGAACGACCAATATCAAATAAAACAACTTTCCAGAATTATTTATTTCTCTGGTTAGGTCAGAATTTCTCTTACTTAGGAAGTGCAATTGTTGCTTTTATAATTATATTGCAACTTGCCGGTGGAGAGAATTATGTGCTTTCTGTAGCTGCAATTTCCAGTTTTGGACCGTCCATTCTATTTGGGGCTTTAGCAGGAGTCATTGCAGATAGATTCGATAAAAAAATTATCATCATCATAACTGATAGTCTTCAAGCTATTGCTACATTAGCATTAATTATCTTATATTATAGCCCGATCACTGTTGTACCATGGCATATTTATGTGATTTTGGCGTTTAGGGGTATGTGTCAGGCATTTCATGGACCAGTTGTGAATGCATTGACCCCATTGATGGTTCCAAAAGAAAAATTAAGTAGAATGAATGGAATCGGTTATCTAATTTCTAGCGT
>SDNX01000125.1 GCA_004524545.1 Promethearchaeota archaeon | reverse complement strand
TTTTCTAATTTCGATCTTTTGCTCAGATGCAATCTGAAGGATTTCCTCTTTATGGTTTCGAAATTGCATGCAATCTCCTAACTAAAATCGTTTTTCATAGGGTTTTTTGTATGGTCGGTTGCCTTGAGGACGATTGCCTTGAGGACGATTGCCTTGAGGACGATTGCCTTGAGGACGATCACCTTGAGGTCTATACCCATCACCTTTGGGTCTAGGTTTCCGCCGAGTGACAAAAAGGTAATGTTTCTCTTCGTCATCAATTATTTCATTTAATATACGTTTGGATATCAAAGTTTTGACACTATGGATAGTTTTTATCCGCTCATCAAAATCTGCGTAGGACTCAAACGGTGCTTTATTCCGTTGATCAATGATTTCCCAAAGTAATTTTTGACCGACACCTGGTAAAAGGCTTAATTTATGTCTTTTTGTAGTAATTGGACCTGCAGTATTTAGGAAAGTGAGATATAATTGTTCTGAGTCTTCGATATGCATCTCAATCGTACTAGCAAGGAGATCTTTTGAAGTCTGAGTGAGTTTATGATAGGTGAGCCTTTTACGTACTTTGCCGACTACGGAATTTGGACCCAATACTACCTTATCTTGGAGTTTAATTTCGGCTCCTCTTTTGTAGGATAATTCGAATAAATTAAAATCTGGGCACTCAATTGCTTGAACTAAAGGGAATTGACCGCTTCTACCATCACGAATATGACCGTGCTCTAAAATATCCAGAATATAAATCGCGGTTCCGGTGGGCAAGGCGAACTCAGTAGGTTTCTTATACTGACCGCCTTTGTAATTTTGGTTGTTTCTACTAGGAGGTCTGCTATTGTTGTAATTTCTCTTATTATCTGAATATCTTCTATCTGACATGGTAATTCCCTTCGTATTATCTGACTATTCGTGTATTTGATGGATTTTTTGTATGGATTTTATTAAGGACCTTGTAAAACTCATAGATATATCTAACTTATCCCGATTTTTCGCATTATCACTCCATGTAGGTCCTTATAGACAATCAAAAATAGATTTGTCGAAGTACTCTAAGTTTCTAGTGAAAAAAACTATTTAATTTTATGCTCAGTGTCATTTTGCTAGATCATGAAGTTTATTGAGAAGATCATTGAGTTGCTTGTCGTTTAACTTGGAAGCCTTCAAATCTTTCTCAAATAGTACCTTCAATTCTTCGATTGTGCTTGGGAGAATATTAATCACTTGGATCGCATTCTCTTCATCCAATGCATAATCATTAATGAGCATAGTCTTAATTTTTTCCACTTGTTTTACAGGGACCTTAGAAAATGTTCGAGCATAAATCAAGCTACTTTCCTGAAAAGAGTCAAATTCCCCCTTTCTTTTCTTATTTAAATCCTCCAATACTTCTAATACCTCAGGAATAGTCATTGTCTTCTTTTCTAAGATTTTCCGTACCATAGTTTCTTATCCCTACTTCTTTTTTGTGGGTGGGTTTTTTTGGTGATATGCGTTTAATCGCAAGTGTTCTTTGCCGATAACCAGCATTTTTTCTTTATTCATGTCCTTTACGGAAACTTCATAGCATCGTCCGCGTCTCGCAATAACCGTACCCGTTTTACCATGAAATCGGCGATGAGGAAATCCTCGTTTCTGATAGGCTGAGTCTCCGATGATGTCTACTTTATCCCCTTCCTTATAATTAATAAGGAACCTTCGTAGGCTCTTCAATCCTCGATCTCTTACGTTTTTCCGAAGAATACTTCTTGATTTCGTTCTATAACCGTGATGTTTGACCATCTGTGTCACCAGAATTATGTATCTGCCTTTTACATTAAGCTTTGGATCTCAATTTGTAAAAAGCGATTATAAAAATTTTGAATAATCGATTTTTGATAAACTTTTTTGTTTTCTAAAGCTTCCCAACATCAACAATATCGAGTTCCTCACATTTTAGAGGTACTCCAAATAATTCCGCTAAGGAAGGTTTTGTGCGTCCTTGATCTCCAGAAATGAATTCTTTGATGTAAGTCCCACCCATAGCTTTTATTTTTGCTCGAAAGTGAAAATTGTTTATCCATTTAAATTCTATATCGAAGATTGAGCGTTTCCGAGTGAGATCTGCTCTTCGGTGAACTACTCGCAATGGGGTTCTCTGTTGTAATGGTTTCGCAAGCACAATTTCTTTGATGGAATCTTGCTGTTTTCTAAAATCTCTTTTTGACAGTTTTTTTTCACTAGCAACCAAGGCTTCGTAAGTTTTGGACGTAGTTTCCCCACTGGTTTTCAATTTTTTTATTTCCGAGCGCGGTACGAATTCTAGATCAAAAACCTCGACTTTATCTCCATTATTTTTTAATAATTCCTTTTGAATTTGCTGTAAATCAAAGGATCTTACTTTAGGTTCTTTTAATTCAATAATGAAGGGTCTTCCAGTTCCAATGCACCGCGCATCAATATCTTCTCTACCTGCTCCATGAAAGACTGACTTTTCCGCTTTGGAATATTGCAGGAATAATGGATTAATCAATTCTTCAACGCTGGTTGAATATTGTTTTCCTGTGAATTTACATTCCTCACACCCCTTGCCTCTACAATTTTTATGAGGCCAGTGTGTTTGGGGAATTCCACGTAAATATTTCCTGTATCTTCCTTTAACGCATAAGGGATTTGTGGACACCTGTACTGTTTGTTTATCTCTATTAAGTTGAATCTGAATGATTAGTTCGGGATTATCAAACTCAACGGATTTATTCCATAAAACTTCAAGTTTTTTTCCTGTTTCTCGATTGATATTTCTTTTCAGTGATTCTCCTGAGTCAATTTCTAATCTTGCCCGAAATTCATCCTCTCTATCCAAAATTTTCGGATTAGCACTAGTTCCTACTAAGTAATTTGAAAACTCATATCCCTTGGCGATAACATCTATTTTATGAACTAATATATCCAATTCTATAAACAAATTATTGCATAAATAACAAGTAAATTCTGAGGAATTTTCCCAAGACTCATTATATTTTTGCATGACTAGATTTGCAGGCTCGTAATCAGTGTTAGTAGCAATCTTTCGTATTATGTCTAAATTTTGAGCGAAATCGCTTTCAGATCCTTGAGATTCATTCATGATTTTGCTATATTCTAACAACAAAATATTGAAAATGGAATGAGCTCGTTCAGTATTTGACAATCCGGTACCTAATAATGCAAATTGTCTTCCAAAACATTCAGCACACAGATTATACTCCCTTAATATCTTTTTTGCTGAGGTTAATATTGAATTATTTATCTCCATGCTGAATCTGAGAATCCCTTTAGTGAATAAAATAGCAAATTACCCAAAATTTAAAGATTTTTCACAATTAATAATAACGATTTTTCGATGTCTAATGAGATTCCCCTACCATCTGATAAAAAGACATGTCCAAAGTGTTTTCATGTGCAACCCGTGGAAGCCATGTTTTGCCAAAAATGTGGAAATCCTTTCTCAGAGACCAATGCTAATGCTCAATCAATTCCATCTAAAAGTGAGTTACAATGGCGTCAAGTTAAAAAAAAATTTACCCACCAACGTAGCGAACCAGAGCCCGACTCACCTCCATCAGATACTGAGCGCACATGCCTCAAATGTAATACGATAATTGAATCCATAGTATTAGAACAGTGTCCACTATGCATGGAAGAGCTTCCTCCCTTACCTCCAAAGCAAAAAGAAAATCTAGATCAAATGTTTTTCACAGGGAAAAAAATTATAACTGAGAAAGAAATCAGAATTAATCCAAATGAATGGACGAGTGGAAAGGAAATATTCAACGTATTTCTAAATTCTGTCTTATTTTATATTTTTCTTACAATGGGTGCAACAATATTCTCTTACCAAGGCTATTTGGATCAGACTCTAACTTACCTCTTTTATATCCTGGGTTCCGTTGCTTTAGGTCTCTATCCATTAATATATGTAAAAACAAATCACCTTCATTGGAAGAAAATCGGATTTAAGTCAGATAAAATTGTATTCTCTATTCTTTTGGGAATTGTTGCAGGTATCGCTCTATATTTTACAAAAATCGGAATTGGGTTTATCACTAATCTAATTCCTGATTTTTATGCAGCTACTCCAGTTTTAGCATTTTTATTTGACAAGGGATCAATATTTGATATCACTACAATAAATTTCCCATTACGATTTGCTTTTTACGCAGCTTTTCTATTTGGGCAAGTTATCGAGGAGTTTCTCTTTCGTGGTGTTTTACATAATGGAATTCATGATATTATGATAAAGAAAAAACGTAAGCTTTCAAGAATTTTACCTGTTGTGTTAACTTGCTTGTTTTATTCGGTATTTTACTTTCTGTTTGACCCATCTGGGTATGCACTGATTTTTAATCTTGCATTATCGCTAGTAATTGGAATTGTGTATGAATTATCAGACCGTTCACTCACGATTCTCATTTCGATGAAAATAATTTATGTCGGTGCAAGCATACTCTTTACTTTTATACCTCTTTTCTAATAACTCACTATTCCCAACTTTTTTTTGTGGGAAAGTCCTACTAAATATGGCAAACAAAAAATTTCTTAGTGTTACAAAAGATGGCAAAGAGGGCAAAAACGCAACCCAAAGTTATATTTCTTGAAGGAATTCATGGGGTTGGTAAAAGTAGTATTTTTCACGGATTGAAACGACTTTACAGCCCTAAAGATTTTAAATTCTATCCTGAACGGTTATTAATGAAACCATTATTTCCTTTTGGATCTCAAGATATTCAAGTAGCCTTTAGATCTGAGTTACATTTCCTGCAGCAGATGATTGAGCGTAATAAAATCATAGAAACAGACATAGCGAAAAAGAAAGGTCCAAAAATATGCATTTTAGATCGATCTGCAATTAGTGTCATCATTTACTCAAAATCCTTGGGAATTAAGGGTAAAGATCTCCAAGTAATTCTAGATTTATATCGCTCGGTTAATTGGCAAGAAAATATAATGATTTATTTTAGAGCAAAACCAGAGACTCTCCTTTCTCGGATTGCAAAACGAGGTAGTCTAGAACCCGAAAGATTGCAATGGAATGAGGATGATATACACTATGTCAAGGAACTTGAAAAATTCTACACTATTCATATGAAAAAAATGAAAAACATCATGCAGATTATTGATATTGATACCGAAGGATATAATCTAGAAGAGGTCATTCAATTGGTTAAAAATGAACTCGATAAATTAATTCCAAGAAAATTACCCCCTCCTGGTCAAAAGCTCTTAGATTCATG
>SDNX01000124.1 GCA_004524545.1 Promethearchaeota archaeon | reverse complement strand
CCTCAGTTCGATGGGCTATGATTATGCGACCTATAAACTAGAAGGAATTTATTTACCTGTCGTAGAAATACAATTATTCCCTCAAGATCCCGCGAATAATTATGACTTTGAGATCTATGAAGTAAAAGTTTTTGTCGTAAGCGAGTGGGGAGATAATGAGATTCGCTATAAATATATTGGAACGATCAGTTCTGAAGAGATAGAATTCGATCTACAGAGCGGTCAGCTTACCCTCACTAGTTTTACTCTCCAAAACGCACAAGAATGCGTATCCGAGCAGCAAACCCTTGGTCCTCTCGATATTACAGTCGTATTCCAAGTGGGATTCGAGAAATATCGTCCCCTACGAGAAGACAATGAAGAGGATGCCACTATTGCGCTTATGCAGACCGCTCATGCCGCGACCCTTAGATATTACTATCAATATGCGATGGCAGTGGACTCCCAGCAAAAATTAAATGAAATTGCCTATACTGCCTTGGTAACCGGGATTTCACAAATTATCACCACCATAGTGACCTGTGGTATCGGAGCAATGATCGGACCAAGTATATTATCTAAATCACAATCCGCTGTAGGGACGGTTGCTGCGAAAGGGTGGAGTAAATTTGCCCAAAAGATTGCCGGCTCCACCGTTGGACATACTGCTATAAGCTTATTTACCAGCGTGATTAAAGAAATCGGCGAAGAAGTATTTGTTGATCCTTTAGTAGAAACCATCGCCCGAACGATTGTGCGCGATTTAGGGGGAGACCAGTATGCCGAAATTATCTGGAGCACCTTAGCGGAATCGGGACGGGAAACGCTCAGCGGCGGTATTACCAGCTTGGTGAACATTCGGACCTCGCAAGCGCAAGATCAAATGACGATGAAGTTTATCGAGCAATTAGCTCAAAGTACGGATGAAAGAACCAGCCGAGAACAATTCAACGAGTTTCGAGAATTCCTATCCGAAAGTGGGAAGAATGCGGAATTGAGTCGCCGTGAGCAATTTCTCAGAGGGGCAACCATCACCCTAGCAGTGGCGAAAGTGCTGACATTCGCTTTCGGGGGTGCTAATATTATCAGCTTGGTTGCGCTTCAAGGTGCAACCGGAGGGGTGAAAGGAGCGAGTAAATTGTGGTCGTATCTAGCTAAGAGAGCTCAGATTCGAACCGATACGCAACAGTTAGAGATACCCGCTCAAGGCTTCAGTACTGAGTTAAAATATGTACTATCTGGTCTAGCAATAGGCATCGCCTCAGGAATAATTGCTGCGTTAGCAACCTCGAGCGTCCTTGTAGGAACGCTTGTTGGAGGATTGATCTCCGTCTCTTCAATAACTGGGATGGTGGTAAATTCACAAGAAGAGGATAATAGCAAGTATTTAAGAGATGAAAAGGGTAATAAAATACCTTATATCGATATTGGAAAAAAAGTACATGAGCTAACGGCAAAAGAGTTTAAGGATACTTATAAAGGACCTTACTCTCATCATTTCAAAAGAGTAAAAGAAAACCATAATCGTCATTTAGGTTTTATCAAGTATAGTAGATTATTAAAACTAATAAATCAAATGAATTACCACGGAATAGTTTATTTAATTACACAAATAAGAGATGTAGATGGTAACATCATTACTGGAGGCCCTTCATTAGTTTTATCTGGAAAGAGAACGTTTAATGGATACTTACATAGAGTGGGGGAGACAGTTCAATTTAAGAGTAGATTAAAAGATTATATTTACACTGCAAGGGATGAGGAAAGAAATTATCCTTTTGAAACTTCTATTAATGAATTTTTTGAACAAGGAAAGACTCATCTAATTGCAAAGAGTTATAAAATTCAATTGTTAGCAGTCTGTAAGACCAAGAAAGAATTAGATGCTACCGAAGTGTTTTGGCAAGTATTTATTAATAAAAAGGCAATTGAGGGTGGTTATGATCTATTGGAAAATCAAGAATATAATAAAGTTGTGGGAAATTTATTCGAGACAGAAAAGTATGATCTTTCCAAACCTGATTTAGTTAATGATCTCCTAAATGGACTAGAATTAGACGAATTAGGAATTAAGTGGGGGAGTAAAGACGCTGTCCAGCGTAGACTACTTAAATATTTTGGACGTTATGACACAGATAAAATAAGAGCTGATTTAGTTGCCCCTTATTTAGAAAAATGTTTTATGAGGGGGTTTAATAGGGAAGATGCGATTAATCATTTAGTTGAATCTGGTTTTAGGATGTTTGATGAAGATATGAAAAGGCAAAGAGAGGAATTATATGGGCCTAAGGCGACCCGTCGCAATATAGATAGATTATTTAATGAGATATTAGATGTAATTTATGGTCCTCCAAAAAGGACTCCAAAAGATTGGGGATCGGGGCGTTATGATCAAATCAGGGAAGATAAGTTTGTTGTTCCCTATGGTGATTATCTTAAGAATTTAGATATTCCTCTAAAACTGAGCCCATGCGACAGAATTACACTAAATATGTTTCCTAGGGGTTCATATAAATCTGTTGAGATAAGAGAATTTTCCGTTATAGAACACTTACTGATTAAGGATGTATCTGCTTTAGACATTTGCATTCAATTAGGTTGGGTGTCCAGAGATGATTCTAGAGAGCAAAAGAGGTCTATGACCACAAAGCTTGGAACATATCTTAGTTCAAGATGGAAACATATTCTTGAAGTTTCAGGGATTCCATATAATAGAAACAATTTGATTTTATTCCTAAGAAGTCATAACTTAAGATCAGATATATATAAGGAATATTTAGATTAAAAAATTCTATATATTATTGACAATGTTTTACAAATTTTTGTGGGTCAGCAACCTCATTGCTAAATGGTCCATTAAACCCACCCAGTTTTTTTATCAGTTGAGCTGGAATTTTGTTAGCCCCTATCTCCAAGATTTTTAGTTTATTTAAGCTTTGTAAACCTTCAATTTCTTTTATCTCATTATTACTTATTCTTAGTTCGACTAAGGTTTCAGACTTTTCAAGTCCAACTATTTTCTCTATTCTATTATTATTTAAATTTAATCGTTTCAAATTTTTAAAATATTCTAGACAACAAATTTCGCTAATGTCATTATTAGATAAATCTATTGTTTTGAGATCATATTTTTTAAGTTTTTTCAGAAAGTCCATATTCACGATTTTCATATTTGGAAGATATAATGACCATAGAAATCTCTTTCTGCTCCTTAAAATGGAGTCAATATAATTTATAAGATGTGTTTTAGCAATAAGTTTATTAGGATCAAGCGCATTGCCATTTTTATCTAGTTTTCCTACGACTTCTTGGCTTTCCTTATTTAAGAAATTCCCTCCAAGCTTTAAAGCGTTTAAATACTCTATACTTGATACGTTCTCTAAATTATTAACATCGATAATATTTAATCCTCGTAAATCTAAGCATCCATCAACAACACTATAAGGTTTTCCGTCAAAAATTACACCCTCTATCAATTCTTTTTTTATTAAATCATGCTTTAAGCTTTCTGAGCAATTTGGATGGGAAAATACTCTTGAAAAATTTAAATAAGTACTTTTTTCATCGAGTATACTTATTATTTCAATAATTTCAGAATTCGTTTGGTATTTGAACATATTATCTAACATTTCTTCATATATTATGTCAAGTTCTTCTGGTGTGAGATAAAAGATGTATTTTTCCTCAATTAGATATTTCATTATAGTATAATATCCGCTCGTTAACCTTCTAGCAATTTCTTCTTTGAAGACCTTTTTTGCATGTTGATCTCCAATTTCATTTAGTTTTTTTAAAAGTGGAAATGCTAAATTTCTGTGCAGTATCCTCGAATCATACCCTAGTTCAGACCAACCATGTAAATTTGAACAATGTCCCCAGAATTCTTCTTCTGGAGAAATCAAGTTTTTTATTGAATAGCTTTCTGCTGTATTATCTAATTTCTCAGCTGCTTCATCAATAGATTCAATATTTTCTAACATCTCTATCTGGTTCACTTCAAAATTGAGTAATAGGTATCGACACTGATTAAAACGCTTATCATTTATATAAATAACAGTCTTACCTTCTTCGAGTCTGAGTTTTAAAAATTTATTTACTTCAAATTCAATCAAATTTATCTAAGAAAATAATAGGAAAATGATATTTAAATATTAATAGTATATAGGATTTATAAGATGTCAGAAAACAAGTTATATGATAGAATGCTATATCAGAAAATAAAAATTTATAATATAAATAAAGTAATTTATATTTTATTTACTACTTTAACTTTGGGAGCGTAAGCGTCCTGAACTTCGTAGTTATTAAAGTTAATGCTGTAGTGGTCGCGCCAATGCGCTTTTACCTCGTAAAGCATGGCTTCCATGTCGCTATCCTTCACTTTCCCTTCGGTTTGGAGTAATGTACCCATCGGTGACGCCATAATCTCGCCATTCTTAACTACAATTTGCCCATCCTTGATAGTATACGCCGCTTGTGTAAACGCCTTCTCAATTGAATGGCCATCCATCTTCTCCGGATTTAGTTTGTAGATGGATACGTCGCCAATTGCGCCGACGCCTAAATGGCCCCGATCCGTAAGTCCTAGACATTTAGCAGTTCCCGCTCGCGTGACGATGCATAGATCCTTAAGTGTGTATTCATAATCAATGTCTTTCAAATGTGTTTGGGTTTCCGCCTTCTTGGCGCAGCGATTTAGCAAGATATCGTCCCGGGTCCTTTTATCCATCAGCCAACTGAACGCCTTTGGATATGCAGTAAACGGACCGCCATTCGGGTGATCAGTTGTGAAGAAAACTTGATATTTGTTCTTCATCAAAAGCATCAGCTCCAAGCCAATGGCCCATTGAATCGCATTGACCGCCACTTTCGGACTAAAGAAATACGGAACGATTCCTGAGCCTGATTCACCTTCTACTTGCCCGTTGATCCATTTCGTACCCGGCTTCGCGCCCCATGGGCTCATTCCGCCGAGATGATGCAAAGCAAACTCCCATGGTCCGTCTGCTGTCATGGTAGTCGTGGCAGCCTCTCCAAAAATTACTTGGCCAACGTCAATCGTAATGTGTTTATGAGAAGCTAAGTAATCTGCGATCTGTGTTGCCCCAGACTCGAAATTGGCCCAATTCGTACCAGAATATGAATTGAATTGTGCATGAGTGATGTGCATTATCGAATCACGGTCAGCTTGTGGCTTAATCTTTTCTACAGTATCCATAGTTGCCAGAGTATGCTTTACATTTCCTGGATGTCCTAGATTGTTACAATGAACATGAATTGTGTGGGGTAGTCCTATCTTTTCATTTGCCTTTGCTAATCCTTCTACAATTTCTCTTGGAGTCACTCCAAAATG
>SDNX01000043.1 GCA_004524545.1 Promethearchaeota archaeon | reverse complement strand
TCTTGATCCCAGCGGGTCTTCTTCATCTTCCAACTATTCAAAGAGGTAATACTCAGATGGGGAGATTCATCGAAATTAGAAGTATACACACCGGGTATATTATACTGAGAAGTGGGTTGAAATGAATGCACGTTTTTCTTTTCAGTTAAGAGGACTACTTCCTCTTTCCCATGCGATTCCACTTCAATTTTGCCGTTTTTGTGGAAAAAAGTGGCGTATGATCCCCAAATAGCTCGAAAATCCCCGTTTAACAGGTTACTGTTAAATTTCAATGCATGTTCTTCATCCAAACACACAATGTATAAATTCTTTCCTTCAGGGGAGATTATTGTATCATATCCTCGATTCACAAACCAAAAGCGTGTAAATGTATCTGCTTCAATTTGGTTTATATATTTTGATTGGAATCCTGTTCCTTCTAAAATCAGTTCCCCACCATTTTGGTAGGTGACGAGTAAATCTCCGTCTTGATATTTATGTTTCAATATAATTGGGAGAGAACAGAATTTAATAGTGAAATCATCACTAATTTTATGATTTCCGATTGCGATAAATCCATCCTTAAAATTTAAATGTTGTTTTTGTAATTTTGGCACAACTGTTCCATCATCGAGCTCAATTGTGAATTCTTGTTTGCTTTCATTAAAATTTCGGAAGAAATAAAAATCGGTTCCATCAATGGAGCGTCTTTGCTTGTAGAGTATATCTTTTTGAGAACAATTGATGTCAATTTTCTCTATTGGATCAGTTGCACTTATTGATTCATTGAAGCTCCGTGCAAACAAGGCAAATAATCGCAAGTGGCGTAAGCGGTTTGACTGATATCCATATTCTCGAATGCATGCAGAATAATCATAGCTTGTGTATACTTCAGGATTGGCGATGCTTCCGTAATTAGTTCCTCCATAGAACATATACAGGATCATTGTAGTTACACCTTGAGCGAGAAAACTTTGACAAATAATTTTTTGAAAGGTAGATCCATAATAATCGTAAAGTTCATCATAGCCGTAACGTATAGACCAATGATTATACCATCCTCCTTGGAGTTCAGGAATGAAAAGTGGCCCCTCGGAGGCAGGCGGGTCCATAGAGCGAATTTTCTTTTCTGAAGTATCGACTCTTTTCACGAAAGTTTTTGGATTCCAAGGTTTTAAAGGCAATGCTTTTGGATTCTTTTCTGCATGGATGATATATTTATCATACCCATAGAGGTCCACAAGTCCATTCCACGCATTCATTTCACTTACGTCATTATGATAAATCGGTACTGAAATTCCAAAATCCTTGGCATATTGCTTCAATTCTTCCATATAACGGGTTAGACCCTTAAGCCCAGCATAAAATTTCTCGGGGTATTCATTCTCAATTTGATATCCTATTACACATCCATTTGGATTGTCTTCAGTTAGTTGATTATCTTTAATTTCAGCAATGAAGTGTTGATACCAGTTTTTGCAGTATTGCATATAGGTCTCATCATATTCTTGACGAAGAGTTCCTTTCATGTGTCGAACATTAACATTCTGCTTCTGTATTACCCACGTTGGGAATCCTCCTGCATTAGTTTCTGCACAAATATAAGGACCGGCTGCAACAAACACAAATAAGCCGATTTCTTCACATAATTTTAAAAGATAGTTTACATCTCGATTTCCATTGAAAATGAATACATTCTCCGAAGGATTATGGAACCCCCAATGGAAGTAGATACGCACGCAATTAAGACCCGCTGCTTTATATGATTTAAGTATATATTCCCAGCGTTCTTTATCAGGAATTCTCCAATAATGGAATTCCCCACCTATTAAAAACACTCGTACCCCGTTAATTTTTAAAGAAAACTTATCAAAACTGATCGCCATGATTGTGTGATACCCCATTTACATGAACGAAAAATTCCATTTGAATTTTAGGAATGCTTACAAGATAAAGGAAAAATAGAGTGATTTTCAGAAATACTAAGTTGGTTTGGTTCGGGTTTAAAATCTACTCAATTTTAGGGTAATTGGTAATTTTTGCTGTTTTTACCCACGTATTGACAATTTCTAAAAATCGCTCCTTTTCTCTAGCATTAAACGCAACCCCGGCATCTTTTTTACTGTAGATATTCGCCCATTTCCCCATCTCAAACATGAAATCTGTATGAAGTGTGATTTTTCGGATATTATCTCGTGCAACAGCTATGCTTTTACCAATATCTAAAATCGGATAGTCTTCAATGACCATCTTTTGGATGACTTCAAGGATTTCTGTAATATCTTTTGTAGGAATATCCGGTAAAGGTTTAGTAGGCACCTTCTTTTGGGTAAATTCTCTCAGCTCAAATTGATCCATTTCATTTTTCGGCCCCCCTTGATAGTCTCCTACGTCAATTTCTTTAAATTCAGGTCCTTCGTATAGTTTATCAGATAATCCTTTAATCTCGGAAGGTGCCATCCCAGAAGAAGGCACCGAGTATTTTAAAGCAGGAATTTCATCCGGCCATTGGGTAATTATTTCATTTTCTGCTGCTGTGGACAAAATAGAGGCTTTTAACCTTTGAGCGGGTTTTTCAGGAGGGTGTTTAGGATTTGGAAAATTCGATTCTAAGGCGAAAGCTGCATTTTCTATGAGTGTGTTTAACTGAATCGGATTAAACGCAAGAGTAGAATAAGTTTTCCGTAGTTTTTGAACCAATTTTGCTATCATTCCTATATCGTCCATTGAAAATACTTCGTGCATTAATCTTTCAGCGCCATAATCAATTCGAAAGATTCCTGGTGTGGGTTTCATGTACTCCTTCATCGATTCCGGATTCAACCGAACACTGAGTAATATTTGGTCATAGTCAAATAAGGAGGCTGTCAATAAAGAATGGATAGGGAAAACTTCATCTGATTGAATTTTCTTTATCATTTCCATAATAACTTCTTTATACGGGATGAATACTTGTCGCATCAATGTACCATCTATAAATGTCCGCTGAGTGGGAGATTTATCAGCCATATTAATTGGAACTTTAAAAATGTAATCGTTAGCGACCACATCATATAGATTTTGAAAGGCAGTCGGTTTTGCAGTCACTAATTTATCGTACACGAAATCAGATAATACTAGTCCTGAGATCATTCGATTATCTAAAATATATCTTCCACCTTCAGCTAATTCAAACTTCACATAGTAAATTCCGACCCCAAAGACAAAATGAAGAAATTGGTCTCCTATTTTTTTAGTTGCTTCCAGACCACCCAAGAAAATTACCGGATCCGACAATAACTTGGATGGGATCTGAGAATTATCAATATATGTCCCTAGTGTCGGAAAATCAAGGAGTTTACTCCATGATGGAAAAACTAGGAAAATATTATTCTGAATCAAGTCTCCCATAATTATAAGACAGTACTAGACCATAAAAAATCGATCCAAAATATATCAACATATCTCTATTCATCCGAGCGAAAAAGTTTGAAATGAAGATTATTCTACTATTTTGCGTGTATTCCAGTTGATATATCCAGATAATACCATAGACGGATCTTAAAGGGTATTATTGGGATTTTTCTAATTTACTGTAAAATCTGCCGACAAAGAGGGCAATATGTTTAGGATCGATTAGGATAACTTATAACAACAAGCACCAAACGAAATTTGATCGCTGATCCACTATGACCAAGTCCTACCAAGATTATTATACTCGCGTGAATTTTAACTTTAATTCAATTCCAACGTATCATGTAAGCGAGATTGAGGATCTGGAGCAATTATTTATCAGTGACCTTATTATCGAATTTGTTTTTTTCGAAGACCAGAACAAGACTATCCGTAAATCTACTTTAGAATCCTATATCATCCGTAAGGTGGATGTTATTGACTTTATCGATCGTATAATCGATGTTGTACAAGATTTGTATAAACTCAAAATTGGTGAATCCTTAAAGAAAGTTGATTTATTCAATCAAATTGGGTTCAAGAAAGAATCAATCTGGACTTTTTTAAAGTTAGAGGGAGATTTTCTTGACATTGCAATAAAATTTGAAGATTTTGAACCACTATCCATTCGTACAAAATTCTCCCGGTTCTGTAGTTCTGTCGTCGATTTTGCAAATGTTTGTTTAGAACTCATTAAGCAACTCGATATCCCCTCCGAATTCTTGGAATTCTTGTCATTCAAGATCTATAGTCTGATTGCGTATATGCCATTTTGCTAGGGATTTAGGTAGTAATTTAGGTTTTTTTGTCTGTATTGTTCCTATTGATTAGATAAAGGTGAAACTGAAAATTTCAAGTAGAACATTTTTTTTAATGTTTGAGGTCGAAGATGGAGGAGTGAGTAACCCCGTTCGCTGGAGTAAAGAATCCCTCAAGTCCGAGAACATAGTAATGGTTTTAGATGAAGAAAACTTGGCCGTTTGGCTCTGGCATGGTTCCAAACGCGGTTTGGTGAGTAAACGGACTGCTCTTCGTCAAGCACAGAGTTTGAAAGGTCACGGATATGGAATTGGAAAATCGATTGTAGGACGTGGACTGGAAAGGATTTATGAAATTGATGAACGCAAAATTGGGCGAGATCCCGAAACCGATGAATTAAATGCGAAATTTATGGGATTAATCTCCCGAACGATGCATGATGCCGGTGGTTTTGTCGTCACCTCTTCTTCAGGAGGAGAACCACTTCCAATGGAAGAGCAATTTGAGGCAGCAAAACCAATTGAGATGGAAGTAATTCAACCAAAAATTCCTGAATCAGCACCACCAGTGAACGTCCCGCAACCCGTTCCAACCCCCGTAGAAATGGATCCCCCACCAGTTCCAGCACCAATAACGATGGATCCCCAACCCTCACCATCTCCCGTTGTAGAAGAACCCCCTACTGTCGCATCAGAGTATTCAGACGATATTACAGTTCCCGAACCCAATCCACTTCCAGTTATAGCAGATTCAGGATCAATGGAATCAGTTCAAAAAGGGTGCGTGATAATGGCGATTCTTTCTCATTTTAAGGATATTTGGGTGTCCCGACTAGATAATAACACTATCTCGGTTGAATATATGGAAGGTCCTATCGCGAAATTTCACATCGAAGAAGGTAAAGTTAAGTTTCATGAGGGATCATTTAGCGAAATAGATCCTTCAATTAAGAACGCAATTAAAGTTACCTTTGACAAGCTAGTCAATGCACTTAATTAAGAAATTACTAAAACATATTTCCATTCTTATCTTTTTTATACTTCCGAGTAATATTCTAGTAAGACTGTGAGTAGAATATGGATTTTGAAACCCTTGTAACGTATTATGAGAGAATATCTTCCACAAAAAAACGGTTAGAGATTCTGGATATATTTTCCCAATTATTTAGTTATATTCGAGATAATCCGGATAAAACTGATGAGGGAGACCTTGAAAAAATCATATATCTCACTCAAGGAACACTATATGCAGAAATTTCCGAACAACCCAAGTTAGGGTTGGCAGAAAAAACTCTGAAGGATTTGTTGTCATCGTATTATGCAGTAAATTCATCTACCGTTGATTCAATAATGAAAAAAACAGGAGATTTAGGAGAAACTGCAGCGAAACTTGCTGGTAGTAAAAAGAAACAAGGTCAAATTACAGCATTCATGGGAATTCAAAAAGAAACTCTATATATCAAAGATATTTATGACCGCCTAACGGAGATTGCCAATATTAGTGGGACCAAGTCCTTGGATAAGAAATTTGATAAACTTCGGTGGTTGCTTGCAAGAAGTAGTCCTCTATCAGTGAAATATCTGATGCGTATCATTAATTCCTCCCTTCGAGTCGGAGTTTCCGATGCAACAATCATGGACGGACTGGCAGTTGCGTTCCTAGATGATAAAAATTATCGCACATTAATCGAGAAAGCCTACAACATTTATCCTGATTTAGGTTATATCGGAAAAAAAATTCACAAAGAAGGATTAAACGGTCTAAAATCTGTTCAAATACAGATTGGGGTCCCCATCAGAATGATGCTTGCAAGCAGACTAGATTACACTCAGATTTTAGATAAGATAGGAGGGGAGTGCGTCAGTGAATATAAGTTGGATGGAGAACGCCTTCAAATACATAAAAGCGGAGAGAACGTAGGTTTGTTCTCAAGACGCTTGAAAAACATCTCCGAGCAATATCCCGATGTCCAGTATGTAATTGCCAACAATATTTCTGCAGATAAAGTTATATTAGAAGGGGAAGCAGTCGCAATGGATGTAATGTTTGAAACTATGCTCCCCTTTCAAGTCTTAACCACCCGCCGAAGGAAATATGACATCCAAGAATTTGTTAAAAAGATCCCTGTATGCCTATTTTTATTTGATTTACTCTATTTAGAAAAAAACGGGGAAAAAATTCCTGTGATGAATAAATCCATGCTTGAACGGAGAAAGTATCTTGAGGAAATCACTACTGAGAGTAAGGAACTTCGCGTTGTCATGCAAAAACCAATTCACACTACTGATGAGTTAGTAGAATTTTTCAATGAAGCCAGAGCAAAAAATTGTGAAGGGATAATGAATAAGTCCGTTGACCCTATTGAATCGATTTACAAAGCAGGGAATAGAGGATTCCTTTGGATTAAATTGAAATCGCTTGAAGCTGGAAAAATGAAGGATTCTATTGATGTTGTACCGATTGGTGCTTATATGGGGAAGGGAAAGAGATCAAACAGATACGGTGCATTTTTAGTTGCAGTCTTTAACGAGGAAAATGAGAAATATGAATTTCTCACTCGAGTTGCGACAGGATTTTCTGATGATGACCTCGAAGAATTTTGGAATATGCTTCAACCTACACTATCTGAATCACGTCCAACCAATGTTGTATGCAATACAGAAAAACCGGACGTCTGGTTCAATCCAAGTGCCGTAATTGAGATCGTTGGAGATGAATTAACCATCAGTAACAAAGCGGATGCGGGGAAATTTTATAATGGACAAGTTCGCGAAAAAGGGTATTCTGTTCGATTTCCTGTATTTCAAAGGCTTCGCTCTGATAAGAATATTATAGATTGCACCAAAGTCGATGAATTGGTTGATTTTTACCAATTACAGCCAAGCTCTGAAGATTTAATATGATAAAAACCCTAAATTGAGGATTCAGATGACAAAGCGATTAGTTTTCATTGATATGCTACGAGGAATTGCAATTTTCTATATGATTATTTTGCATGCATTTCTGTATCGAGTGGTACACCAATATAAACCTTTATTTGAGGATATTATGACAACTAGTTCTTTACTTATCCGTATTATCGCATCTCCTTTTATTTTCTTATCCTTATGGGGAAGCATATTCTGTATGATAACAGGAATTGTATTTGTATACCGAGTTAGATTGGACTTCAATACAAAGGAAAGCATCAGTATAGGTCCCTATTTTCTAAAACGCGGGGGGACAGGGGTAATTTTAATACTAATACAATATTTTTGGTTAACCTTCCTATCTCCAAAAAGTACGGAACACCCAGGGCCCTCAACCTTTTCACTTATAACTGGCACCATTGAGCAGTGGGGATTTTCTTCCTTCAATGTAATGCATTATTCTACAACAGGTATGGTTGAATCGATTGGATGGATCATCGTCTGTCTATCCATTTTAGGGTATTTTGTATATCGCAAAAAAGAAAACCACACTAAAAGATTCTATCTTTATTTCTTGATTCTTTTACTTTTAGCTATCGCAATTTCCGTGTCATTCGAACTGTTAATTCCAAGCCCAAGGCATTTTTTCTATGAATTGTATGAGAATGGGAAAATTTTTCAAATCATTACTTTGTTGAAATTGACAAGTAACCGATTCAGTTTCTTTCCTCTTATCGTATTTGGATTAAGTGGAGCAATAATAGGGTACAATCTTTATCATGAAGGTAGAGAGAAAAGAAACCTCACAGTATTATTTACGATTGGGGTGAGTTGTATTCTAGGATTTATCATTATCTATATTCTGGGATTTGATATGATGGGAGGATATGTCTCTGATTACATCCCATTACCCCTACACTTACTTAATTTTGGCACTCAGTTGGTGATTCTTGGGATATTTTACTTACTGTTTAAAAAATATCAAAGCCAAGAATTCAATCGGGATGTTGGAATAGTACGCTTTTTCCAAATGTATAGTTCAATATCTCTCACAATATACATTTTTGAATCATTCACCTCGGTTATCCTCTTTCAATTAATCCAAAGAATTTACTATATCAAACCTATTTCCGAGAATTTTTACGTCTGGATGGGTTTCCTTCTTCTTAATACACTTGTTTGGTACGTCATCCTCTACTTTTGGAGGAAAAAAGACTATAAATTCAGCGTGGAATGGACTTTAGGAAAATTAAAAGAAAAAATGAAAATTGGAACTATATCTTCTCAATAGTCATTCCAGAGAATCTCTGAGGTAAATGAGCATTATAATACGTAATAGCTTGCTTGAGACGTTCTTCACTATCCGAATATATCTTAAATATTACATCTCCTTCTTTCACACGGGATCCTCGTTTGTACACTACTTCTACCCCCGATTTCTTTGCCGCTGGGCATCCTGCAAGTTTCGCAATCTTGTTGATGTGATAATTCCGTATTTCAGTAATAAATCCAGATTTTGTGGCTTTCATTTCAGCTACATGTTTTCCAATTTCAATATCCTCCCAAGAGATATCGGGATTCCCTCCTTGAGCTTTGATAATTTCCCGCATTTTCTTTAAGGCTTTACCAGAATCTAGAATTTTTTGTGCGAGAGCATTTCCTCCTCCTTCAGGTGCTACCCCGCCCATTTCGAGAAGAACCGCTGCTAGTTCGGTGGATTTATTTCGTAAACTAGTGGATCCTTTCCCGGGATTCATCAATAAATACATTGCTTCACGAGCTTCTAATGCAGGACCTACTGCATGACCAATTGGTTGACTTGCATCCGTTAATAAGCAAATGGCTTCTATTCCTATTTTTTGTGCAATATCCTTGAATCGAATAGCAAATTTTCGTCCTTGATCAATCGTCGGAAATTTTGTTCCTATCCCACATGGGATATCTAGAACCATTTTCTTTACACCCATGCACATTTTTTTAGAAATGATCGAAGCTATCATAAGGGGGAACGGATCTGAATTAAGGGGTTTCTCGACTTGTATTAATGCATCATCAGCAGGTGCCAATTCCATAGCCCCACCCCAAAAAATCCCCGCATTAGTATCCTTCAGTATTTTCAGTACCTTTTCTTTTGGAAAAGTAACATTTGCTAGGACTTCCATACTGTCAGCTGTACCTGATGGACTGGTAATTGCACGAGTAGAAGTTTTTGGTATCAATAATCCTGCTGCAGCAACTATTGGAACAATGACAAGAGTGACTTTATTTCCAGGAACACCTCCAGTACTGTGTTTGTCAAATACGTTCTCACCAAGATCAAGCACATCTCCTGAATAAGCCATAGCATTAGCCAAATCCACAATTTCCCGATCTGAAGCATCTTGAATCTCTAAACCAATGACAAATGCTGCAATTTCGATCGGTAATAATGCACCTGCTGTACAATCATTTATAATTTCATGAATTTCATCTGTCGATAATTCTTTTCCTTTCACTTTACGCATAATAGCTTCAAAAGATTTCGGTTTTGCTTGTAACTGAATATCTACAGTTTTATTTTTTGAAGATAATTTGAGTCTTTCCCAAAGTTCGTCATATAATCCGACCTCCCCTTTTTTCACAAGGCCTGTGCCTGTTGCCAAATTAATTATTGCGACAACACCGTCTTCTTCCATTTCACCATTCAACTTAAAATGGGTTAATTTTACTCGATCTCCTGGTTTCGCGTTAATTTCGAATGCATCATCATCATCCATTATTAAAACGCGATTGTCACTAGAAAGACCTAATCGCTTACATGTAAATTGCATATTTAACTCAAGGTTAAAAGACTAAGTACATCTAAATATGTTCTTACAATAGAAGAAAAATGAAAGGTTATAGGTTAATCTCTAATTTCAATTCCGCTTCATTTGGACCGATTAAATTTCCGTCCGCATCTTGAAACGAGACGGTTGCCTTGATTTTATGAGTACCTGGTTCTAGAGGTTTAAGAGAAATTTGATATTTAAAATCTTCATTTCGTATCAATTGATAGATTTTCTTGCTAGTAGTCCCACGCATCAAACGTAAATTCTGTGGAAACTCGAATTCAACCGAGATATTTACAATATCAGCATCACTAGGATTAGATACCTTCACCTCCATAGGAAAAGTCTGATTGATAATCGGATTTATCATTGGGACAAGATCTATTCCTAGTCGAGCTGGAGGAGATTTAATAACTATTTTTTGTGAATCTGTTTTTAATTTAAGCTCGAAGGTATCATCCAAATCAAATTTAAAACTAAAAGGACCTACAAATCCCTCTCCTGGGAAGTTTGCTCGTGAACTAAAGGGAATTTGAGCTGTTTCCTCTGTAATTTCTAAAGGAAAATCAGGTCTTCCTGTAATTGTAAGATTGTCACTTACAGTTACATTCATTTCCTGAATCGTGACTTTCTTAAAATCATAGCTTAATACACTATCCTTTCGCATTTCGTGTAGGGGTTTTAAATTGAAATCTAGTGTAAAATTAAGAGTCTCTTCATTTACAAGTTCAGTTTTTTCCAAGTTGATTTTTACATCCAGCAAGAGATAAGATGTGGCGACAATTAACGCCTCCCGTATAAGTTTGCTTTCTGCAGGAACATAACTTGATCGCTGATACTCCTTCTTAATGAGATTTAATGCAGAAGCATCTTTATTAACAATTGCAAGAGTCAACCCTTTTACTAACCGGATAAGTTTGTGTTCGGTAAATTCTTTTAAATCTACATATGCTTTGATCCGTTTGATAAATCCTAGTCCTTTTTCATGTTGACCCGTAATAAATTGGCATAAAAATCCAAAACTGGCTGCAAGGATTGATTTCGATTCGACATCTTTTCGAGCGGAACGTAGTACATTTTTTGCAGCAACATCATAGTATTCCACTGCTTTATCGAAATCTGAGAGTTGTATACATGCCTGAGCCGACAAACGAAGAGAATCAAACGCATCATAGTATCTTGCTTCATGTACTAATGCTTTAGATGAAAAGAGGAAACACTGTTCTGCAACACGATATTCCTCTAACTCCAAATATTGATTTCCCGCTCTTGTGAACTCTCTATGCGCTCGCATCCACTCTTCTCGATCATATAAAATTTCTGCACGGTCAAGAATTTTCTGTGCTTTTTCACGATTCTTTGCGTCCTTGTCTGATCTGGGCATAATCTTGTCCTCTTCCTTGTCTTTTATAAAACAACAATTAGAATTAAAGCTTTTTCCAATAGTTTTCTTTTTTCATTCATCCCTCGAAAGTAGGAATGCGTCTATCTTTTTAATGGTGAAAATTAATTAAATTATATGAATCTTGAAGAAGCTCTTGTTGAATTGAAGAAAGAACCAATAATGAGCCTTGCTACTTGCGTAAACAATCAACCATATGTTCGAATAATGGCTCTAATATCATACAATAATAAATTTTATTGTGTTACATCAAAATCTCGTCCAAAAACAAAACAAATTCAATCAAATCCCAAATATTCCTTTGTAGTGAAACTTACTGGGAATAAGGATATCGGTTCAATCCGCGTACGTGGCGTTTCAGAGATTATAACGGTTCCTAATGAAAGGGAAGAAGTCGGAGGATCAATATCATGGTTCAAACAATTTTGGAAATCCTTTGAAGACCCCGAGTTTGTATTGGTGCGGTTGCATGTATACGAAATTCTCACTCATGATCCCGATTCAAAAGAACGAATAAATTTTGAGAATTTAGACCTATAACGTTTTTATCGTTTTTTAAAAGACGTCCAAGAATATGAATATAATTATATACCAATTTTTTCTTACTTCCTTGATGGTTTCAAAACCATAACATATTAAAAGTGATTTTTATGGCTAAAGGAAGTGGGATAGCTGCCGCGATTATAGCTAGCATTCTGTTAAGTGTTGCAATTACTGGTGTAGCGGGATATTTTCTATTACCAAAATTTACTGCACCCGCATTCGAACATGGGGAATGGGAGACACAAGCAATTGTATATGATAATGAATTAACATGGGCTGACGTGCCCGACACTGAAGTGAACATTACTATAAAGAAAAATTCAAGAATTTCTTGTATATATTCCTCCAGCTATTTGATAGGGTTGTGGGGAACTCTTGGTTCTGAGCAAGTGAAGTTCTTTGTTGCTTTAGTCGTAGAGGGAGTTGGGAATAAAACTACTTATGTGAAATACTGGGATCAGAGCGGTGTTACCAATAATATTGAAATAGCGTCATCCTTCTCATCGCATTATGTGACTGATCCACTTGCTAAGGGAACATACAGAGTGTACTTAACATGGCGTTCTGTATTAGATTCAACTGGAACAAATTATTTAATTTTCAATACTCCTGCAGCAAATTACACTCGTTGTCTATCGGCTACAGAAATTTTATAATTACTATTAATTTTTCTTAATATTTGTTTTTATTTCTGATTCTTTTTTATGGATGACTATCCTTTTCATACTTCATGAGTATTGATAATCCACTTAGTACGTGGAAATTTCTATTAGGTAAATGGGAAAGTGTTCCAGAATCCCATATAGGAGATCCTCCCGATACAATCAATAAAGTCAAGATTACTGAGTATCCAAATGACAAATACTTCATGTTGAAATCCGAGGGTTGGAGAGATGGAGTCCTCACCTCCAATGGTCTAGCTGTGATGTATTACGATTATTCGCAACAGAAATTTAAAATGAAAGCATTTTTCGAATATGGTTTTGTGAATAATTACACCGAATATGAGAGTTCAGATAGAGAGATCAAGTTTGAAACCGAGACGGAATCGCCTCCCAAGGGTTTTGAATCCACTCGATTTAGACAATATCTACGTAAGGAAAGTGATACAAGATTCACGATTACTCTAGATACTGCTACTAAAAATGAAGATTTTAAAAAATTCTACGAATCTACATACGAAAAAACTCATTGATAAAAAGAAGAAGATTAGTAATCATCTTCTGGTAAATCTTTTACCTTAGGTTGTTTACGCTTCCGCATGAGATTAGAAAAGTAATCCATATTTGTTCCTCGATTCGCAGCAACATATTTGACAGCATTTTCTGCAGTCTCCTCATCATGAACAACTTTTGATACACCTAACAAAACTGCTAAGGGATCGTCATATCCGGGATATAATAGGTTTCGTCCAACCATACATCCTCTTACGTTTGGACCCGCTCCCATACCTTTCTCAAAGTTCTCTATAATATCGGTTGGCTTTCCCGTGGATGCACCTCCTAACAATAAAATAGGATTGGATGTGGATCTTGCAATCATTTCGAAGTTATCTACATAGGGAATTTTCAACCATGTTCGTTCAGAAGTACCACCTAATGCTGTTGCAACCCCGATAGTTTTAATTATCTCTTGATATTCCATTTTCACGATGTACCCATCACGAGTTTGTCTAACAGGGAGTGGTTCTACATATGCCTCAATTTTATAATCTTGACAATCCCGTATCATATCTGCGACCCTTTCTATGGTTTGCTGAGAGTATCTAGCTTGAGAAGTATCAAGATCCACTCGAAACATCATTTTAGCACCATCAAGTTTTCGGTCTGCAATTTCTTTCACTTTATACGCAGTTATTCGATCATCCATCTCGAACATAGAACCGCTTAACCCACCCCTATTTGTACAGCCGACAAGTATTTTGTTATCAATGAAGGATTTTCCACCTGCATCTGTGTATAATTTATTTAAAACCATAATATCATCCATAATATCAGGTGTGGTCATGATCCCATCTACGCGTTCGTCTATTAAACATCGTACGATGCGGCCAATGTATTGTTGTCTATCCCCCATTAAGATTGGATCATTCTGAACGTTTGTGACATATCTTGCGGGGTGATCGGCTGCAATTAGTACCAGATTAGAATTATACGGGCGATTTCGCTGTTTCCGGTTCTCGTATTCCTCCATAATTACATTGGGTTGCTGATTTTTTGCTTCGGCAATTTTGAAGAACACTTTTTCTGGTAAAAATCGTCTCGCTTTGAATCGATAACCACCTAATGCATAGTTTACATCAATTTGCTGGGCGGCTTCTTGGTAAGCTGCTATTGCAATGTTCACAACACTCTCACTTAGTTGTCTCCCGTAAGGCATTAATTCAAACCCGACTCCGCCTTGAAAATGAACTTCATTCAAGGTTCGAACGAAATCAGCGAGAATTTGAGGTGTCACAGCCCCGTTAGGATAATCTAAACTAACATGCGTATCCCCATAAAGCGGATCAGCCTTATCCGTCACGGAATTAGCAATATGAATCCAGTTTAGATAAGGTGCTAACATGCGAACTGCACTTACATCTTCATGCGCATACCCGTTTTTTAGTAGAAACATGTGACTCAAGTCATATAATAATCCAAAATTCTGCCACCCATCCTCATCTTTAATAATTTCAGCCAATTCCCTTGCTTCATTTGAAGGACCGATCAGCTGCCCTTTCATATTATCGTGAGTGGAATCTCGATCAAAGGTTTCCAGTGTTATCAACATTCTCTTTTTACGATTATGCTGTTTATCCAAATCTTTCGCATATTCGCATAATTCCCGAATCGATTTCAGTAGCGCATTAAATGCCGAACGTCTTGATGTCATTCCATTTTCTGTTCCAGGATCTGCACCACTTAGGAAACAAAATTGCTGTGCTCCCAGTTCGTAAGCTTCATCCAAACATTCCATTAATCTTCCAACTGCGTTCCTCCGTTCCAGTTCATCTATCGAACTGATGTCTGTTGGAGCAATCAAGTTATCCTCATTAATTAATTGAACTGGTTGGGCGCAATAGGTCACATAAAACTTATGCTTCTTGTATAAAGTGGACATTCTATCCCGAATTTCGGGATCTTTGATATGCGTGACTTCTATTGCATCAAAAAAGCCGGTTTTTTTAATAAAGTTGACAGAGTCACGTAAATATTTTTCTGGTGCTTCTCCAAGGCTTACAGACCTTCCAAGACGAGGTCCGGGGAAGGCCATGAAGGTCACTAGAGACTTAAGATTAGATTCTAAGGCCATTTTTCTTTTCCTTTATATTTTTTATAGGATTCATTGTAAACTGCAAGAAATAGCGCCCGACACACGCGGCTGGTGAATTAAAAGGGTTTTCCCGGACACACCGGCTTTAAAATGGTAGTACTGATTCGTCAATTCTGACGAGGTATATTTTCCTTACATGTATATAGAGTGAAACTGACCTAATAAATCTGTTTTTCAAAAAGGTTCTAATGGAGGAAGGATTTCGAATATTAGAAACAAATTGACAAAAGTGTTTTTCGTATTTATTTATACACTTTTTCTTCCCCATTCTCTTAGAAGTTTGTTTGAGAATTACGATGAATCTATTTTATCAAAAATTGTAATTCTAGATCAAAAAATGTTATATTTGTTGGCGATGAGATATGAAATATGAGACTTCTCAAGAAAATTGCTTTTACGGTATCTATCGGATTGTTACTCATTCTACCCGCATTAGCGTCAATAGGAAATGCAGCTTCCACTGATGTAACCCCTATTTCTACCATTTTTGACGGTACCGCAAGAGATGTTTATGTAGACGGCTCCTATGCTTATGTTAGCGCTGGTTATGGGGGGCTAATAATTTACGATATTTCTACCCCAACTACTCCAATAAAAATTGGTCAGAATAATGAACTCGGATTCGTAGAATCTGTAGCAATCTCGGGAGATTATGCGTATGTTGCAGCGGGAGAAGATGGATTTATATCCTTAGATATCTCAGATCCAACAGACCCGGTCAAATTAGATGATTATAGAGATTCTGGCGATGAAGAGCATGCGACAGAGATCATTGTTAACGGAGATCTTGCATATTTAGCAGATGGAAATGATGGATTTGAAATTATTAGCGTTTTGACCCCAGATAATCTGCGAAGACGTAGTGAAGTAGACGGTGTGAGTATTTATTTCGAAGCAATTGAATTAGTTGGAACTGATTTATATGCTATTGGATCCAGAGGATTAAAAATATACGATGTATCTAACGAGTATTTTCCTTCTGGTCCCATCGGATCATTTAACGATGGAGGTATAAATACTGACATTGCAATTGCTGGAAATTATGCATTCCTTGCTGATTTAGAAGAAGGATTAGAAATTGTAAATATTACTGATATTTCTAATATTACGCAAGTTGGACAGTATGATCTATCATTCAAAAGTTTGGTTTCCGTAACTGTAGACGGTAATTATGCTTACGTGATTAGTCATGATGGTTTTGAAATAATAGATGTTACCGATGTGACAAATCCTGTTAAAATTGGAGGAGTTGATAATGGTTATGGAATGGGAATTGATATCAATGGAAACTATGCATATGTCTGTGAATTTGAAAGAGGAGTAGGAATTTACGATATTTCAATTAAATCCAGTCCTTCCGAATTTTCTCGAATCGATGATTTTATGATTATCGAAGAAATAACCGTAGGAAATCACATATATGCTGCTATGGGAGAGGAAGGTTTGGTGCAAATTGATGCCTCAGATCCAGCAGATCTATCCAGTCCTGCCGTGTATACCGCTGCACCAATTTACAAAGCAGAGATACACGAAGGATATATCTATGGTGTGAGTGAGGGCGAACTTAAAGTCATAAGCGAAACCACAATGACCGCAGTTACAAATTATATGGGTAATTTTGTCGATGTCGCTCTTCATGGGTCACGAGCGTACATATTCTATTATTTGGGATTTGATATATTGGATATTAGTATTCCAACCTCTCCTGTCTTCCTAGGCAACTATACACATGAGGGCGTAGGATTAATTGGAGGAGTAGCGGATGACACCTATCTATATGCTATAGACCCTGATGAGGGAATATATGTAATAGATATTACAACTGCAACGGCTCCTACTGTCGTTGGAGAGATTGAATCGTATTATGTTGATGAAATAGTGGTTGAGAATAATATGGCCTATTTTGTATCCAGAAATCTTGGATTAACTGTGGTTGATATGGCCGATCCGACTCTCCCGGTCGCAGTCTCTTCGTATCGTTCTGTCCTTAGGTCACCATATCGTGGAATAATTGCACGAGACAATGCAGTGCTCATAGGAGATCTTAATGGTATCCTGATAATGGATGTGAGTGATCCTACAGTTGCTGCAGTTGTGGATGAATATGAAGATGTATCTGTAGTGGACCTTCGAAACTTTGGAGATTACGTTGTATATACATCTGGTGACAATGGTATTAATTTAATACGAGTAAACGTGACTTTCGATAAAAAAATTCCCGGATTCTCAACGTTCGTTATTATTGGAACCCTTCTCGGAGTATCGGCAATTTTAGTTATCCGAAGAAATAAAAAATAATTCATTTCCTCATTTCTCTCTTTTTTTTTACCCTTCTACGAACTTCTTTATCCGAGCCAGACCTTCTTCTATATGATCTTGACTAACACAATAAGAAAATCTGACATAGTCTTGGGTTTCATCCAGATCTCGTGTTCCAAAATAATCGCGTGAAAGTATTGCAACATCTTGTTCATCTAGTAGTCTTTCTTGAAAATGAGTCGAATCTCGTAAGTTCTTCTTCTTACAAGCTTCCGTTACATTAGCAAAGACATAGAACGCACCTTTTGGAATTAAGCAACTTACGCCATCTATATCATTAATCAGTTTACAAATGAGATTTCTTCTGCGTTCAAATTGCTGGACCATCGCGTTACTTGGTGCTTTATCAGAATTCATTGCAACTACCCCTGCATCTTGCACAAAAGTTGGAGCACATGAAATAGTATTAGTTGCCCAGTTTGAGAAATTTCGAATAACCTCAGGATTAGCAATTGCAAATCCTAACCTCCATCCCGTCATTGCATAATATTTCGAAAATCCATCTAACACAATAGTTCGTTCCGCCATATCTGGTAGTTCCGCAATAGAACGGTATCGTAAATTATCATAAACTAAATTTGAATAGATCTCATCTGAAACTATCCATAAATCATGTTGTAATGCAATTTCTCGTAACGCTTCCAGTTGGTGAGGTCCTAATACATTACCACACGGATTATTGGGATTATTAATGATTATCATACGCGTTTTGTCAGTAACCAAACTGCGTAATCGATCAATGTCAAATCCAAATTCTTCCTCTTCAACTAGAGGTGCAGGTATCGGTTTACAGCCGAACACTTTTGCTTGACTTTCATACACCGGATATCCTGGATTCGGATAGATTACCTCATCTCCTGGATTTGTACAAGTAAGCATCGAGAAATTTATAACCAGTTTTGCACTCGATAAGACGCAGATATTTTCAAGACCTACGGGAAAATTCCGTTCTTTTGTATAATAATTGGCTATAGCTTGTCGTAATTCCGGAATTCCTGCCGAAGGACTATAATGAGTTCTATTGGATTTCAATGAATCAATTGCGGCGTTTTTGATATGTTCAGGAGTATCAAAATCAGGTTCCCCAATGGCAAAAGATATCACTTTTTCCTGTCGTTCCTGAGGGAAGCTTTGGATTTGTTGAAGAACGCTGAATGCCATCTCTGTACCTAAATTTTTCAAACGATCTGCATATTGCATCTGTCAGTATTCACCAATTTTTTTTATGTATTAAGAAGGAATTCCTATCTTAAATTTTCAAGCAATTCGTATGAATCATTTACAGTAAAGGATTAAATTTTCACCTTTTCATAATTGTACTATGAAGTTAATTTTGACACAAGGTAAGTATAAAGAGGGAATACGATGTTGTGAAGACTCCCTCTTAAATCGTGGTGAATTACTACCCCGAGAAAAAGAATCCGACCATGATTATGGTATCTTTCGCTGTCGAAACAATTCTAACACCGAAATCTAATGATGAATATTTCACTAATTCGCATCTTTCATCAGATGGCAAATTTGTGTTAACAACCGTAATAGTGAATGAGTCGAAATAAAGATATTATGTGACAGAATTAACTACGAAAAAGCATTATTCTCTAAAAGTGGGAGAAAATGAAGTGGATAAGTCCATTAATTTCCCTGAAAAGTTAGAATTCTCCCTCTTAGTCGATCAAGGAAGTGGTAGAGTTACAATTGTAAAGAAATGATCTTATTTCTTCATCAAATATTTTTTCTTTGGATCGATGATTTCCGTACCTAATTGTAAATCATCCTTGTTCAACAAATCTCGTTTTGAGTTAATAATTTGCTTGCTAGGATCTAACGATGATGGTATAACAGGTTCTGGAGGTTCGATTGGTCGAATTGCAAGATCTGGAAGTTTTAATTGAGATAAATTATCTTTAATATGAGGTTTAGGATGAATCAAATCATATTGTTTCAGATCATCTACTAATTTCATTGGAGCTTTATTTGTTGTTTCCATTCTGCATAACTGACAGGTTTCTCTCTGAAATCCATGGTGGCAATAATCCATATGTAGATGAAATATCATAGGCTTAAGAATTTTTTTCTTAAGCCATCAAACTTCTTGCGAAGTAGAATGATAGTGAAACATTTAATTAAGTAAATCATTAAACAATCCACTATCTGATTGAGTTATCCCATGTAAATGATCGACGAAATTGATCTTTTGATGAAGAATTTGAAGACTTATAATAGAATAGAACCAAATATTTTTATTTCCAATTGCCATAAGTCTCTCTAAGAATTTTTTATTCTCATAAACAAACAAAGGGTTATAGTACTCTTGATGGAATTTATAGACAAAAATTTGGTATTTAAGCTAAAGGGGGCCCCCGTATCGATAGATCTTAAGTACAAAGACATGGGGCAATTGTTTGTTCAAGAATCGAAAGATCCAGATAAAGTTAGTATTTTGATATCCAAACCTTCAGAAACATTGAGCTTAAATCTTCCTTACATCACAAATATGAGTTATCACGAATACTACCCATTTTTAATTCTACACACAGGCGCAAATCGAAAAATTACATTTCGTTCTGCATATATTCAATCGATGTATGTTACGAACGCAGACTCTCGTGGAAAGATGAACTTGACAATCGATTATGAGATATATTCTCCCAGCAAAGAAATTTTACAGTTTTTTGGGATTGTCGTGAGTGATTGGGTCAAAGTAAGATTGCGATTTCGAAACTACAAAGAAAAAATGGTATCTCAAATCTATGATTTATTGAATCCAGGATTACATGAAAAAGAAGCGAAAAATCGCTGCAAAGAATGTAAATCTTTGACAAATCGTGTAAAAACATCGGATGCGCTTCTCTATGAAATTGAAGACATCTGTCCGAGTTGTTTAAGTACATTATCAACAAAAATTAACCTAATTAAAAAGCAAGTGGACGCACAAGTAACGGATTATAATTATGATACAAAAAGTCACGAATCTTTAATGAAAAAAATCGATTCGATCATTGTAATGAGTATGAAACAACAAGATGACACCTCCAAGCTCTATTTAGGATATTTGAAGAGTAAACTAATGATTCATTCTCAAAAATATCACACTCAAGGAATACAAGCGATGGGTCAAATTTTTGAGCTGATATCTGATTATGAATACTTAAAAAACCTGAATCTACCCCCAGATTTTGATGAAGATGTTGAAAACAGCCTAATCGGGGGATTTGTCCAAGATAAAAGACATGCAGAAGCACTTAAAGTTGCGGAACTTGGGTACGATCTAAATAGGAAAGCTAATAATACTTTTAAAATGGCTAAATCTCTTAACCAGATGAGTGAGATCTATCTTGCTTTGAATCAATATGACAACGCTGAAGAATGTGCGGAAGAAAGCTACAATATTCATGTCAAAAACAGGTTTTCAGGAAAATCATTGGAAAGATCTGCGGAGATTTTAACAAGAATTTACCGAATTAAAAATCAAGAAGATAAAATCCAAAATGTGAAACTGCATCGGTTTTTCAAAGACTGAGACTACAGAATTTTTTCAATGAAAATTTCTTGAATCTTGTCAAATAATTGTTTATTTTCTCTAATTATTCGTTGTAGAGCATCATATCTTTTTGGAGATTTCTGACTTAACGTTTTCAACCACTCTAACAAAGTGAATTCATCTGCATTCTCGGGTGCTGTTTCACTAAATGTTTGTAACTGGTTCAAGAAAGTCTCGAGTTCATTTTCTCCTAATAATTGATAAATTTCTTAAATTTCATTTT
>SDNX01000123.1 GCA_004524545.1 Promethearchaeota archaeon | reverse complement strand
GTCCCGTATGTAACAATATTTTTGCGGAGGAAGAACTAGTTATCGTATGTGGAAATCCTAGCTGTAATACGATTTACCATGATAAGTGCTTTATAGAAGTAACAAATCTACCTTGCAAGGTGTGCGGTAAAACCTTGCTTGTGAAATAAATCCTCTTTTTCTGATTTATATCAAAAAACTGTTTAAGGCGTATTTGTCATAAAGAATCATAATGTCTTATGATGAGTTTGATTTCAAGGAAAAGAAAGCAGAAGCAGAGGAATATATAATGCAAGCAGAAGAATTCTTGCGCGAGGGGAAAATTCTTGCTGGTTTAAAGACTTACAACAAAGCGGTTAATATCTATTTCAATATTGGGGCTTATCTCAAGGTACCTGATATTTTTATGAGAATTTCTAGAATCCTTTCAAACGAATCTAAAATTTATCAAGCTTTAGAATATCTGAGAAGTATCAAGGTTCGGTTAAATGAATTAGATCTTCCTGAAGAGGAAGCTAAACTTGCAATGGAAATGGCAAATCTCTCTTTTCGTGTTGGAGACTACTATAAGGCTGCTGATTTTTATGAAGAGTGTGCAGAATTGTACTTAAAAGCCGATCCGGAAGAATTTCGATCAGCCAGTTCTCTTTTTTTGATGCGTGCTGCAGAATGTTATGAATATGCAGGAAAGCACGAAGTAGGAGAACGTATTGTAGTTCACGCAGTGTTACGTTTGAACCCAAAATCTGTAGATTTTCAAGTAGAAGAACATCGCGGGATCAAATTTCTGAAATTGGGTATGTATGAAGAAGCTGTCGAAGTTTATACCAAGTTATTCAATTTTTTTGACCAAGGGCTCAGTAATTTATCCGAATTGCTTGGAGATCTTCAAGCAAGTCGACTTAATATCATCTCCATTTATGCGAAGACTAGATTAGTCCACATAATTTCCGAGTATAGATTAATTCTAATGCATTGCAACTATCTTCTAGGTAATAAGGAAGAAGCCGTAACATTTGCAGAAGACTCCATCGATCAATTATACACCAGTATCGAAATGATAAAAAGTATGATCTCTCAAGAGATCTGGTCGCGAGAAGACATTAAACGTTTAACATACGAGGGATTCATGGCTGCTTATTTCCAATTGTTCCCTGGTTTAAGTAAAAGCTATCAAAATATGGATTTTGAAGATATTATGGCTGAAGGTATGGAAGGAACCCCCTTGGATGTATTGAAAAGCTTACCCTATTATAATCTAGTTGTTAGAATGAAATCCTATGATAGGAATGAGATTGAAGAATTATTGAAAGAATTTAATTTGGGTAGATTAGAGAAATATAAGGATTTATTGATGGGAAAGGTATAAAAATAAAAATTTATGCTTGACCAAAGAGTGTCTTAATCTTTTTCTTAGGCACTTCTTTGAATTCCTTTTCTTTAGCATCTACATAGACAATTTCAACTATTTCTGCGGTGATTTCATCATCAGATGTTTCTTTTTGTACTTTAATTCCTAATTTCATCATATCGTCTAAGGAAGCATTTTCATCATAGTGTGCTTTCAAAATATCGGAAGCTTTATCTTCGTTTTGACCTAATGCCGTTGCTTTAAAAGAAGAATATCTTCCAGATGGACTCGTTGTCATAACTTGTGGAGCACCATCTGGATCTACGGCGATAAAGAGGAATGCACATCCAAAAGGTCGAATTCCACCACTTTGAGTATACATTTGTTTTACATCGGCAAGACGACGCACTAGAGTATGTAACTTCAAAGGTTCCCCGTAATTCAATTTGTAATATTGAGCTTGAACACGTGCCCAGTTTACGAGAACTCGTGAATCTGCATGTAACCCAGAGATTGCGGTTCCGATATGATCATCAATTTTATACAATTTCTTAATAGATTCTGGATCTCGTAATTTATCATTGGATTTTTTTAATACCACAATGACAGCGCCATTTGTGCTCTTTATTGCTGCGGCTAATGATCCTCTACGCACTGCTTCTAGCGCAAACTCGACTTGGAACAATCTACCGTCAGGACTAAACATCGTGACCACACGGTCATACGCTCCAGCTCCTCTTCCAAACATGTTTTCCACTTTTTTTTGTCCCTAATTTCGGACTTCAATACTTAAGTTTAAAAAAACCGACCTTAAAATTCTTTTTCTTAATGCAAATAAGATTTTTAATGCAAATAAGATACGTGAAACACTTAGGTTTATTTTTACAAATTATAGGTAAGTAGATCCAAGTAGAATTAAGTACACCTTATGTACAGCTTGTAAAATCAATATTACTGCGAGGCGATTTATGTGAACAGCATAGAGAAGATTACCGAATTCTTTAAGAAAGACGCATTAATGAACGTCAAATCACTTGAAGATATTTTAGAACTAGATGTGGCGCTGCTTAGAGGTATCGATCCAATTAATTCTGAGAAACTCCATGGAGAAGGAATAAATACAATAAGTGATTTATCCCAACTTACAAAACCACCAAAAATTGACGATTTGCCTGAAGCCATCATGGAAAAATGGATTCGAACTGCCATGATGTTATTACAATTTGCGACTTCCTCCCAACAAAAGAAAATCTTACTATTGGGATTAGATGATGCAGGAAAAACATCCATTCTAAATATCCTTCAAAGAAAACATTCCACAATTCGAAACCTTCTTCCTACTCGTGGTGTTAGCAGGCAAACTATGGATTTTCTCGGCACAAGCATGATTGCATGGGACTTTGGTGGCCAAGTCGCTTACAGAAACATGTATTTAGCCCGTCCCGACCTTTTCCTGGAATCTGACTTGATCATTTTTGTTGTGGACGTTTTAAACTCCAATCGTTATGATGAAGCAGTAGAATATTTATTCAAAATTATGCACCTTGTGAATGACATGGGTGATAAGCCCCCTATAATCGTAAGTATGCATAAATTTGATCCCGATGTAGCTGATGATGAAGAGCTTCTTAGAAAAAGAGCGAATTTGATAGATACCATTGCAACGAAAGCTTTGGATCTACAGTACAATTGCAAATTTGTAAATTCAACAATATTCCTAAGAGAAACAGTGGAACAGCTATTTTCGATTGCAATTCAAGAGATGCATACCGCAACATATATGTTGGAACATCTTGTTGAGGAATATACTGATAAGATCGGCGCAAAGGCAGTTGCTGTAATGACAAATAATAGTCTAGTTTTGGCTACCTATTCTACTGAACCTGCATTAGAAAATATTATTACTCAAACGGGTCTGATCATGCAAGCGCTTGTGGATTTTTATAAGAACACAGGCGGGATGAGACTTGAAACTGATTATAGCATCACTTTCGAAGCTAATCAACTCCATATGAGAACAACTAAACTATTTCCATATCAAAACGACGATTTACTGCTATGGGCAATTTTCCCATCAGATGGAGAAAAAGAGTTTGTGGATTTAGATTGGTTACGAGATGAACTCAAACCTATAATCCAGATGCTGTAAAAAAAATTAACTTAAATCTTCTTCTTCTATTTCTTTCATGTATTTCTCTCGTTTTTCTTTCATGTATGTCGGAATCGGTACATCCCACCAACCCCACGCAGGACTACCTGAATAGCGTGGATCTCGGTTAACCATGATCTCTACCACCGCTGGCCCGGCTTGCGAGAACGCTTCTTTAAGAGTCGGCTTAATTTCATCCGCCTTGGAAATTCGTCGGCTCCAACATCCAAAACCTTTTGCAATATCTGCAAAATTAGGTGTATAGGAACCATTTTTATCCTCAAATTCCGTTGCATAAGCATGCTCATCCCCATAAACCGCTCGTTGAAGATCTGTAATTGCAATCCAACCCGCGTTATTAAGAACCACAATCACAATGTTCTTTCCAACTTGTTTTGCAGTGTGTAGTTCTCCCATGGTCATCATGAAATCCCCATCTCCAATTAGGGTGATAACTTGCAGGTCGGGTTGTCCCAATTTAGCTCCTATTGCAGCGGGTAAGGAATATCCCATTGTAGAGAAACCCCCTGCAGTTATACAAGTTCGCGGTTCATAGAATTCCATTTCCTGGATAATTTGGGCTTGAACGTTCCCCGATGAAGTCACAACAATCGCATCTCTGTCCAAGAATTCTCTAACTTCCTTGAGCACAACAGATATCATCACCGGTTCGAGTTCCGGTTTCCTCCACTCATCTAAAAATTTGAACCATTTCTTCTTTAGATTTTGGATTTCTTTAAAAAAGTGGGATTTTGAGTATTTTTCATATTGTTTGGGTTTGTAAAATTCTTTCAACTCCTTAATCATATCCCCTAGCACCACCTTGGCGTCACCCAGAATTCCGACATCTACCGGATAATTCTTCCCGATTTCATGAGGATCTATATCAACTTGAATTAATCGTGTGTCATTTTCTCCTTCTCCGAAGTTCCATGCTACTCCTTTCTTATAAGAACATGTAGATTCGTCTGCAAAACGTGTTCCAATAGCCAGTACAACATCCGCTTTTCTACTCAATTCCAACCCAACCGTAGTTCCTTTTGAACCTGTTGCCCATCCGAATAGATCATGATCGTTTGGGAATGCATCTTTACCCATCATCGATCCAAGAACGGGAGCCCCAACAAATTTTGCGACTTCAAATAGCTCATCTGACGCTTCAGAAGTAATTACTCCACCACCCACCCAAATCAATGGACGATCTGCTTCCATGAAAAGTTTTACTGCCTGTTTTATCATTTCGGGATCGGGATGAATTCTCGCTTCCGTTTTTCGCTTAATTGGATCCGGTACTGGTCTTGTAGTCCCTGCACATTGCACGTCCATAGGTAAATCGATATGCACGGGTCCTCGTCTTCCTGTCATCATAATGTTAAAGGCTCTTTGTATAACTTTTGGAACCTGATTAACATGAGCCACTTCGAATTGTCTTTTCACAACGGGTTCGAGAACTCGAGGAAAACCGCTATCTCGATGACGTTCAACCTCTTGCAGCACACCTACTCCGCGCATATGAGTGTGAGTATCGCCAGTAATGACTAATACAGGCATTGAATCTACAAATGCATCTGCAAGTCCGATTGCGGTGTTCGTAGCTCCAGGTCCGATGCTAGTAAATACCGCTAAAGGCTTTCCAGTTACTCTGTAATAGCCCACTGCAGCGTGTACACCTGCCATTTCTTGCTTCGGTTGGATAACCGTAATTTCATCCTTATGACGCAAAAAGGCATCAGTTAACCCTAAACACCCCTGTCCAAGGATTTCAAACACATATTTTACTCCTTCTTTAATAAGGTATTGCACAATAACTTCTGAACCAGTAAGAACATTTTTTTCTGTCATATCGCAACCACAATTTTGATTATGTGACTCACAATCACTTTGGACTGTTTATAATTGAGCAGAAATTTTTTTTTCGGGGGGTGAGTTAAAAAGTCGCACCAAAGTCCCATGCTATCTCACTCAATTTTTGAATACTCGTGATTATCACTATTACTTAGCTGTATATTATTATTTACCAAATCAGATTACTAAATACGGGAAGT
>SDNX01000122.1 GCA_004524545.1 Promethearchaeota archaeon | reverse complement strand
TTTGAATAATATCGTAATACTCCCCTACATCATATTTTTTTAGGATATTACGCTAGTTTTATTCTAAGAATCAATAAAAGGAAAAGTACAAAATGTCAGTCGAAGAAGGAAAAAAATACTTGGAAGAAAATGAATTCGAAAAAGCCTATGCAATATTTGAAGAACAACTTGAAACTAAACTTGCACTTAAAACTCTGAATGCTTGGGGAGAGGATGTAAATGCCATGGGTGACGCTCTGTATAAAAAAAAAAATTACGCGGAGGCACTCATGTACTACGAACAATCCATTGAATTAATGGAAAAAGCAGGAAATTCACGAAAAGTAGATAACTATACCAAAGAACTTATGAGTACTACGGAAAAATTAGCACAGCAAATAAATAATGAAGCAGATGGGTTATTGCGTTCTAAAAAATACTCGGAAGCAGTCGATCTATATTTCAAATCCATCGAAATGATGAGTAGAGTGGGTAAGGATAAAAAAATTAAGAATTTTAAAGGTGAACTGATTACTGCCCTCACAAAACTTGCGGAGTACTTATTGGATCAAGCAGAATCCTCAATCAAACAAGGAAAGGATGAAGAAGCACTTTCACTGATAGATGATGCGAATACCAGAGCAAAAATGACATATGACGAAAAAATAATCACAAACATCCAAACTAAATCCCGAAAAGTGTATGAAAAAATCGCAGAAGCAGTTAATAATAAAGGCGATGATGCTTATAAGCAGAAAAACTGGGCTCAAGCAATCAAATTCTACAGTGAATCAGTGCGATTGGTTAAAAAATCATTGAATGAGAAAAAAATCGCTAAATTCCAAGATGAACTGAAAAGAGCATTCTCTCAAAATGCTGAAGAAATTAATAAAACAGGAGATAAACTGTACAAATCTGGAGATTATGAGGGTGCTGTTGAAATCTATCAACAAAGCGTAGACGCTGCGGAGTCGAGCGGAAATCAAAAACAAAAGGAGAATTTCCAAGCAGAACTTGAGAAAAGTTTCGAAAAATTATCCCAGAAAGTCAATGATGCAGGAGATAAATTATTTAAAGAAAAGAAATATGAAGAAGCAGCGAAAAACTATGTTCGATCGATTCAGTTAGCAATGGATGCGAAGAATGGTAAAATGGTTGAAAAATTCACAAAAGAACTTCGCTCAACTTATGAAAAGTGGTCACAAGAGTTAACGAAAGAAGCTTCCGAGTTGATCAAGAAAGGCAATTACGAACTTGCCATAGAGAAACTTGCGGCAGCGATAGATAAAATGGAAACAACCGGAGATACTCGTAAGATTGAAAAAACTAGAGAACAATTAAATGAATGTTATGAGAATTGGGCTCAAAATAAAAACTCTGAGGGAGATTCCGCTTATAAGATGAAAGACTATGAAAAAGCCTATGAAATGTATGAAGAATCCGTTCAGTTAGCAAATTTGGCAAAGAACCCCAAATTAGTGAAAAATTACCGTAAAGAACGCGATCGCGCGATGCGTAAAATGTAGTATTTTTTTTATCTTTATTCAATTTTCCTCGGAATTATCCCATTACCAATTAATTCGTCAACCAAAACAATTGCTGTCAAAGATTCTATCACTGGTATAACACGGGGTACAATGCAAGGGTCATGAATCCCTTCAAATACAACGGTTACGTCCTCTAAACATTCTAAATCTACAGTCTTTTGTTGTATTCCAATAGTAGGAGTCGGTTTCACTGCGCATGTAAAATTAATGGGCATTCCTGTTGAAATTCCGCCTACTATTCCACCTGCTTTGTTTGTTTCCGTGATAATTTTTCCTTTAGAAATTGCATAAGGATCATTATGTTGAGATCCTCGAAGAAGTGAAGCAGAAAATCCTAGACCAAATTCAATACCCCGGATTCCAGGAATAGCAAAAATCGCTCCGGAAAGTTTGGTTTCCAAAGATCCAAATACCATGTCCCCAACTCCTGGAGGTAAATTTTCGGTTATGCAAGTCACCGTACCCCCGACTGAATCCTTTTCAGACTTTACTTTCAAAATCAGTTCCTTTGCTTTATCAGCACAGTTTTTATTTACCATTCCTGTTGAATCAAGAATATACCCAATATCTGAGATTGAATACGCATTATTATCCACTATTTTCCCAATAGACCGTGCATATGCCGCAATTTTGATGCCGTATCGTGATAATAATTTCTTAGCAATTGCCCCCGCCATAACAAAACTTGCAGTAATTCTCCCTGAAAACCGTCCGCCCCCATTAATATCTACCCATTTTCCATATCTGGCAAGTGCCGGATAATCTGCATGAGATGGACGCGGTGTGTACTTATTTTTCTCGTAAACCTTGGAATCGACGTTGAGGTTTCTAATGATGATTGCGATAGGAGCGCCCGTAGTATGTTCTAACATGATTCCAGATAAAATTTCGATGGTATCCTTTTCAAATCGCCCCGTCATGATATCGGTTTGCCCTGGACGTCGACGATCCATTTCTTTTTGGATTTCTGATGAAGTTATTTCTAAACCAGACGGACATCCATCAATAACAACACCGATCACTTTTCCGTGACTTTCTCCAAAAGTAGTTATATGAAAATACTCACCGAATGAATTTGACACGCCACACACCTTTTTCAATATGATATACTTATACATGACTATATATAATGTGGTAGGGAAAACTATGCAAAGAGTGACTTTTTCAAAAAAAACTTATAATGGAGGAGGTCACATTTCGGCTCCCCCTTCTAAAAGTTATTCGCATAGGTTATTATTTCTTGCTCTTATCGCACATCAACCGATCACCATAGGACCTCTACTCGCTGCAAATGATGTAGAAAATACTCTACAAGTGTGTAAACAATTGGGAGTGCAAATTAAAAATAGTTCTTCAAAATGGAAGCTATATACACCTCCTAAAGAGCTAATCTCAGATGAGTTAATATTTAATTGTGGTAATTCAGGTACCACCGTTCGTTTTTTGATAGGACTATCTTTAGTTATCTCGGGAAAAACGCATTTGACGGGAGACTTCTTTTCAAGGAATCGACCCGTTATCCCCATGTTGGAAGCGATGAAAAGTATTGGTACCAAGTATGCTATTGAAAAAAATGGAATTGCTATTGAAACTCCTACAATCAATAATTCAAAAATAAAAATACCAGGTCACTTTTCATCTCAATTTATTTCAGGTTTAATTTATGGAATCATTGGATTAATGTCACGTCCTGAAGTTAGGATGAAGAAGAAAATGAATTTCGATGAGTTTACTATTGAGACTTCAACCCCTCCAGTTTCATTTCCGTATATTGAGTTAACTCATCATATTTTTGAAGAATTTGGTGTCAAACTACAATTTAAGCGGATAGAAAACGAATGTCTTAAAGTTAAAATTCCCATGAATCAAAATACTCGATTATTAAGGAATAGTTATGAAATCCCTGGAGATTTCTCATCAATTGCTCCTATTTTATGTGGACATGCACTTTTTGGTGCTGGTGAGATGCGCATCATGAACTTATCTGAACCAAGATTCCAAGCTGATAGTGAAATAATAGACATTCTTGGAGACTTCGGAGTAGAAAGGGTAGTTGATGATTGTGACATCATTTTTTTCCCATTAGCCAAAAATAGAGGGAAATCGAGAGATCTATCCATTAACTGCATTGCAAATCCAGATTTATTCCCCATATTATGTGTTATGGGATCTTATTTACCCCAAATCACCACCTTGACAAATATTAACCATATTCGTTTCAAAGAATCCGATCGCGTTTCAGAAATGGTCAGAATATTACAAGGTTTTGGAGTAAACATCGAAGAAAAAGAAAATTCAGTAGTAATAAGCGGAAAATCCCAAATCGAGCTATCTTCCTCGCACATTTTTTCAGATATCAAAGATCATCGAGTTTTGATGGCTCTCCTTATATTTACCGTAGGAGTAGAATTTAAAAGTTTCACGATTACCATAGAAAATGTAGAATACATTGAAGATAGTTATCCCAAATTTCTTCAAGTGTTAAACTATCAAAATGCAAAATTTGACTTAGAAGTGATTAATTGAAACCGTGATCTAACAAAATTCAAGAATTTCCTAGGATGTTATGGAATTAACTATCAAATGCTCAAAATTTATAGGTATATTGACTTATCTTAATCTCACAAGATCTATTTTGAAGTATAAATTATTAAACTTAAAACTTCAATAGAGAGTAGGAACTTAGGAGAGAATCAATTACTAAGTCTTACAGTAAAAATCGATCTTTATATGATAGTTAATGGGAAGAGATATGTCTACCTCAGATAGTAAAACCTACAAAGTTTTAGTAATTGGAGATGCCAGTACGGGTAAAACCTCGCTAACACACCGGTATCTAACGGGTATTTTTGTGGACTCTGTCCGTTTGACCATAGGGGTCGATTTTTTTAGTAAACGCATAAAACGTGACAATGAACGAATAAAATTACAGATTTGGGATTTTGGTGGAGAAGAGCGATATCGATTCTTATTGCCTACCTATAGTAAAGGTGCAAATGGGGCAATGATTCTTTATGATATAACTCGCCAGAAAACAATCCAAACTATCCCAGAATATGTTAAAATTGTAAGAGAAGCAGCTGGTGATATCCCCATTCTTTTAATTGGTTCAAAAATCGATTTAGAAAAACATCGAGAGGTTACATATGAATTTGGGGTTAGTATCGCTAAAAGTAATTCTTTGAGTTCCTTTGTGGAAATAAGTAGTAAGGATAATGTGAACGTTTCTCAGACCTTTGATACTCTTATCGAATTGATTCTTGAACATACAAAATAATCTGATATAAAATTTCGTTCTAATCAATTTTTGCATTGATTAAATTAGCACTTTGTTTTGATAATTCTGTAAGTAATTGGCTGAAATAATTAGTGATCTGATCATATATCATTTCACCTTCTTCTATTTGAGCATATGTTAAAGCCAGGTGTGCGTTTAATGCTGCTAACATCATTAAATTAGCGCCTTTAAAGATAAGTATCGGACTCCAACTCGGACGCATGCTGGCCCACCAAGAACTGCAAGAATACAGCGACTTATCATAGAAATGCCGAGCTGTGAGATAGTAATTTTCATCTATGGTGTTTTTCTTGTGGTTTAGATCACATAAACTAATTATTTGCTCCAAAGAATTCGACATCTTATGCAAAACTTTATGTACCGGATTCGAAGGATGATTCCAGAGTGGAAAATAGACCCCACTTTCCATATCTTTTCCTGTAGTAGACCAGGATGAAGGCCGTGGGTTAGTTTCTCCCCCTTCCGGAAAAATATCGATTAATTCAGATAGGAAAACAGACTTAACCATCTTTTCTTCTTCAACGAGGATATACACCTGTTCTAAAAACATTTTTTCATAGTGTGCAATATGATGCCCAAATGTTTCACCGTCCATAGCGGTAATTAAAAACTCATCAGAAGAAGCTGTTGGAAGTGTACTTGCCGAACCGTTCACTAAAATCTCCTGTACAAAATTCTCTGCAGTGATCTCATTGAACGCAATTTTATTACTGATTA
>SDNX01000042.1 GCA_004524545.1 Promethearchaeota archaeon | reverse complement strand
TGTAATCACAATTTTAGGTTTAACCTCTTTATGGATTTATAAAAAGGCCGTTCGGAACAGTTAAATTCTGAAAACATCCTAATCTAATTAGGAATATGCTCTCAAATCGTTCCAATTTTTGTAAATTCTCATTAGGTTATTGTGTTTTTCTTATTGTACTTATTGGTCCATCAGTTTTTAACATCAACGATAGCGCTTTGAAAAATTTCACATCAATCCCCCCCTGCAACTCCTTCATTTTTTCCAACAGAATTAACTTGGGGGATAGGGTGGGGCAGTGAAAATATGGATATAGCTGAAGATGTATGGGCAGATGAAGATGCAATTTACGTTGTTGGATCTATTGAGGAAAATACTACAACATCAAAACTGATGCTCAGCAAATTTATTCAAAATATCCATATGCAAAGAGAACAAATATGGAGTGTGAATTGGTCAAGTAATTCAGCCACTTATGGAAAAGGAATATGGAGCAATGGAACTGAGATTTTTACCATTGGGGAATATTACAATAATTTCGTTTTAATTAAGTGGAACATTGATGGAACCGAAATTTGGAATTCTACTTGGAACCTAAAAGGAGAATTTGGTAGAGTTCATTCGGTCTGGGGGATTAGTAATGAGATTTATGTAAGTGGGGTATACATTGATGATCTCGTACTCATTAAATGGAATAATGAAGGGACAGAAATTTGGAATCGAACTTGGGGAGGACTGGGTTGGGAGGAAGGTTTTGATGTCTGGGGGTCGGGCAATGACATTTACACATGTGGAAGTACTTCTAGTTACGGTGCTAAATCAAATGATACATTAATTATCAGATGGAATTCGGATGGTATCCGGATTTGGAACAAAACATGGAGTAGAGTAAATGAAGAATATCTTACCTCGATTTATGGAAATGGAGACGATTTATATGTATGTGGGAGTAAATGGAATACTAACGAGTTATCAACAGATGTCCTAATAATGAAGTGGTATACCAATGGTACATTGCATTGGTATAAAGTCACTGGTGAAGAATATAATGATATTGGAACTTCTATTTGGGCAAATGATTATCACGTGTATATTGGTGGAACTACATTTGAAAAAGGGAGGAATGATGATGAATTTGAAGAAGAGGGAGATCAGCTAATTTTGAAATATTCATATTCAGGGGTGCGCGAGGAAAAATTAACTTGGGGATACTCCAACTCCAACGAATCCTGCAATGGGATTTATGTATCAAATGACAATTTGTATACAGTTGGTACTTATGGTCCTCATCAATCTCATTATATCATACGTTACTATTCCTATAACCATATCCAACCCCCTGATTTGCTACAAATCACACCCAATCCTAGCTTAAATGGGAGTTTCTTTCTTGAATGGGAGGAAGTAACTGGCGCAGATTATTACAATCTCTATAAAGATATCCATCCGATTCTTGATATTTCACATCGAACTCCCTATCAATCATTGATGACAACAAATATCACTGAAGTTGTGTTGCTAGAAGGAACATATTTTTATGTATTAACAACGGTGATGAAAGGAGCTGAGTCAGTTATATCTTTGCCCAGAATTGTGAATGTAGATTTTCCAGAGCCTCCGAAAAATATATCGGGATACAATGTGTTAATACTATTCGCACTGATTGTATTCTCTGTAATTTGGCTCAGTATCCAGCAAAAAGGAAAAAAAACCACTCAAACTTAAGTTAGTTGGGAATAAAAAAATATTTGTTTGGGATTTAACCTAAACTATAATATTGAGGTAACTTTGACTAGCGGACTCCTAGAATTGACTATAAAGATAAAAAAAGATGAGTTTGTGGAATGTATAAGTACATATTCTTTTTTCCAGACAAATATTGAGAAAAGTAAATTAAAATGATGTCCGAAATATTTCCATGATCGACCATTTAGAGACTTTACGAGTTATAAGAAGCACTCCTATAATACAAACTCCAATCGAAATCAAATAAGTACGTAAGAATGCGGCAGTAGAGAACACGAATATAACGGGTGTCTCCATCAGAATTGCCACATTCGCAATCATTTGATAGGCAATAAATGTCCCAATACCGGTTCCCATTGTACCAGAAGATAACATCATCGTTAATGATTCGAAAATAAATATCTTCCTTACATCGTTTTTGTATAACCCCATTGCTCTCAATAATCCTACTTCAAACATCCTCTCTAGTAAGGAAGAATACATCGTAGAGATTAATCCAAATAAGGCAATTACAATCGTAAGGATCAATAGCACTTGCATAATGATATCTATGACTTGATCATTTTGAGTGAACAATTTGATTTTTGAAACATTATCATCCACCAATATCTCGTAATTCGTCCCATATAGATCCGTTATGAGGGTTTTCGCATCATTTATGCTTTCGGTTGAGGTGTCCTCCAAGTTTATCAGTATTTTATCAATAGGTGTGCCTTGATTGAAAGGTTCTCCTGGATAAATATATTTAACATAGTTTTCGATAGACATCATGGTTCCAGCACCCCAAACTCCAGCTTGAGAACTACCGAAGTTCCAAATACCCGGCATTCCTGCAGAAATTCCAGCTACTGTAAAAGTTACTGCGGTTCCAGTGCGTTCATCTTCCTCACCAGGTTCAATAAATACCATTCTAACTTGGTCCCCAATTTCTGTGACTCCGATATAATCTGCAATGTTTTTTGATATAATAATCGTATCATTACGACTGGAATCGAAGAGTGTATTGAAACTATCCTCACTAGAACCTGAAGATTTATCCCAATTGAAAAACTCCTTTTGGGAAATATCAACATAATTTTGATCTACCCCAAATAAGCCACATGAAACGTATTTATTGAATGTAATTGAGCCAATATATGTCTCTATCTTGGTTACGCTGAATATTCTCTCAAATTGTGCCCCAATTGCCTCGGGATCGATGCCTTCTTCTAATGCGGTAGTAATTATAGACAAAATTTCGGTCAGATCTATAGTATTATACATCAAAGGTGCAGTATTTTTAATTCCGATAGTCCTTGAGACTTGATCGTACAGATTGAAATCAACATCATCATTAGTCGCCTCGGAGCCTTGGTTAATTAACACTAGATCGGAACCATAAGTATTTTGTAAGGTATTTGTGGTCATTTGAGCTCGCATCACTATAAATGTACTAAAGAAGAAGATGAACGAAAAACTCAATGAAAATAGGAGAATATTGCCTTGATTTCTACGTCGATTACGCTTCAATCCCAATTGAATGATTGGAAAAGTTCTTCTTGTGAAAGGTCTGAATAATCGTGACACAACCCATTCAATTGCCGGTACAATACCGACTAAGGCAAATACCATCCCGATTAGTATTGCTAATAACAATGTAATGAAGATAGATAATACTAGGATTAAATCCTGTTGGAGCATAATCCTTGGAAGGAAAATGAAAACTAACAATCCTGCTGTACTGATTGCAATACCCAATATCATAATTCGGAAATTAGAACTCCCTTCTTTCTTGAGTTTGTATTGCTGTTCTTGATCTCGGCGATAGGGGTCAACTGCATTTGTAATTTCAATTTTGCCAGCTTTAATCGCAGGGAGTAGTGAAATTGCTACGGTAACAACAATCCCAATAATAGTACTTTGAATAATAGTCTGTAGGTTCCATATCATAGGTATTCCTTTTGACCAAATAACAGAAAGTCTTGAAATTAACCAAAGCCAAAATGGAACCGAGCCAATTCCAAATGCGAGTCCGGCTCCTGTCCCAAACAAGGCAATAATTAATCCTTGATACAAAACAATTTGCATATTTTCTCGTTTTTTCGCACCTACAACTCGCATGATTCCAAATTCTCGAATGCGTTCCTCAATAGAGGTTGTAAGAATGGAATTAATAAGTATCCCGCTAATCAGAAGAGCCATAATGGTTACGAAAATCATCATAGTATTCATTAGAGTCGTCATGAATTCAGAATTTTCAACTTCAGATAGTTTAGGAGCGGAAATACCATATTCAAAACCAATAGCTCGCTGAATTTTCTCCCCAATATCCCGAATCCGGTTTGTTGTTGCATCAATATTTCGTGTATCATATACCCTACTTTGGTATCTAAATGTCGCCAACAGGAAATTTGCTTCTTCTTGTTTATCTAAAAATGACTGAGCATGGCCTAAATCCATTATTACTAGATTAGACTCAACTGAGTTAAATCTAAGCTTCTGAACGACAACAGCATCAATAGTAACATTTACGGTGTATCCCGTGTACGTAAGAACCATCCAATCTCCCACCGAAAGACTGTGAATTTTTGCAGTGTTTTTTAAAATTATCACTCGTCCTGTTGGTATAGGTCCTTCATAAATTTCTTGGGTTTCCTCAAGTGTAATGGGATCACACAGCACGAGATCCCCCATTTTGCCGGAATCTTGTTCAAGTGTGACATTTATACCATAGAACATAACGCGAGTGGGGTCACCAATAGTCTGCTCATTTTCCATATCGATGAAATTTAAGATACGAGGATAATAATGATCAATTTCATCGATATCTGCATTCATCTCAACATATGTATGATTTAAATACGGATTGAAAGTCAAATCTGGAGAAATTGACTTGGAAATCGAAAGATCTGCACTTCCTGATGTGGCGGTCGCTACATCGAGAAAACTATAGCTTAAGGAGTCAATTAGCATTCCAATTGCGGTTAGGAGAAAAATCGCAATCATTACACCTAAAACGGCGAAAATACTCTTTAGTTTCTGTTTTTTAAAATCTCTCCATGCAAATTGAAATGTTCTCATTTTTTTTCTCAATTATTTTAGTAATTTGATATTGCAATCTTTGCAGAAATATTCCCCTGGGGTATCGTAATAGTAGAACCTGTTACATAACTTGCATTGATACTTTAGATTCAACGTATCTGTGTTACAATCTGGACACATCATGGACCAAATATAATCCTTATTTTCAAATTCTTTCGAACATCTACTACATTTATATGCAAACGGCTTTAGGGCTTCAGATTCTGGAGTCGCCATTTCAGCTTCCTCCCGAATTCTTAATTCCTCTAGTTCACGAACTCTTTGCTCTTCCAATAATCTCTGTTTATCCTCTTCGGAAAGCATTTCCATAGCTAATTCTCTCTTTCTTTTAGCGGGTTTGTATATTTTAAAGTAAAGAAAGAGGATTACTCCAATTAACAATAAAGATACACTTCCGATCACATACACCCACGTCATAATTTGACCTTGATTTTGAATAATGACATAAGTACTTGCTATTACTCGATTACCAATGTTATCGTAAGCTATTACAGAAATTGTTGTATTTCCATTACGAAATCGAGTTGTATCAAGCTCATATATAATTATACCATCTTCTGAGACTACATCATCTAAACTGACAGTATTGATATAAACTGTTACCAATTTATCATTAATACCCGAAGGATCTAATATTGTAATTTCTAAGGTGAAGGTTTCATTTATGATCATATTAGGTGTAAGGTTCGTGAAAATAACTGTGGGGGGTTCTTTATCTAGGGTTTCATCTACATTGACCATAATGTTTCGAATATACCACCCTGTTAAGATATTAGGTAAAATATTTGCATTATCAGAATGAAATCCAAAACGAATCAGAATATCCATGCCCTTATAATTCCATAAATCGATTTTCTGTAAGACGTATCCATTTACGTTTTCCTCATATACTTCCAATTCATACCAATGATCACCATAGTCAGATGAAATCATAATCTGAGCATAATCGTCGCTCAATAATCCAGGGAATACGCTATCAAATATCAACTGGTGCTCAAACCATAAGTAAACTCGATCAGTTTCTACATTTGAGGGAGGAATGTGGATTAATGTAGTAACAAGATAGGTATCCCAGTTATACCCATAACCTTGATAATAATTTGATCCTGAATACCAGACATCATCCTGGGTCACATAGTGAAAGGAGTTACTTGAGCTAACCCAAAGAGTTTCTGGTAAAGGATGAGGATTGCCATAAACACTCATACTTGAGGGAATGCCATAATATGGGAATGTACTATTGAGTGCTGAGACATCCATTTCAGGTCCCTTGAAGAATGCTGTGGTGGTAAATCCGCCATTGTTTTGTGCATGGAATCGATAACTAGAGTTACTGATTGTTGCAAAGTTAATATCATAAATGTAAGTAATTCCACCTGATTGAAGAGATCCGTTATCTACTACATAAGAACTATCAAAATCACCATACACATTAAACATAGTATAGTTGATATGGTCAATCTCTAAATAGACAGTATCGGGTATTTCTCCATCTTTGTCACCAACGATTGCTGAAAATCGGTAATTCTGATATACATAACCAGTCTCTGGAGTGAGCGGTCCATTAAAGATTACAGTGGAATAAAGATTAGCTAAAGGTTGATGCGATAGTCTGAAATCACTCAATAGTATGCCTTTATTTAGTTCGATATCATCAGTCAAATCGGTAAATACACGGAACCGAATTTGAACATAGGATGAGAGATAAGCAGATAGATTATACTCAAGCAAAGTCCATTCATTTTCAGTAGCGGTAAACGAATCTAGGGTTCTCCATGACCCAGTTCTATTCAATCGAATATTGATCGAGAATATATCCCCCTCATTTATACTAATTCGAGCCCCTATCTGAAGAATTGGATTTGAACTTTCATTTAACCAAAATTGAGGTGAAAATGCATCAGAAATACTCAATTCTGGAACCGATTCATACGAGTATTCACCAGTAGTAATAGAATCAATTTCCCCGAAATATAATGCATTCCACTCGTCATCTAGAGTGCTACGTGGGTCCACTGATTGTAATTGCGTGATATTGTTCCAATATCCATCAGTCTCCCAATTTTCCATAGTAGCGAAGTTCCAAGTAAAATTTGTATATATTGCATCATGAATGGGAAATACTTCAAGAGTATAGTTTGTACCTCCTGGAGACCTCACCAAATTGATACCGTCCCAAGCCGTAATATGATAATGATATATTCCAATTTCATAGAAATGAAATTGTGTTTGGTATAAACATCCGTCAAGATAATTCAGATCTGAAAATACTTTTTCAAATGGGATTAATTCGGAATGTCCTGCAATGTTCAAATATAATGTGATCGGTGGAAGATTGTCTAAGTCTGTATAGTTAATTAGAAACTCGAATGTGTCTAATGTATCGTTGAACCCTTGAATACCATCTACTGTGTGATCGGATAGAGTAGGCACATGTATATTGGATAAGCGAGTCACATTTAACGTAAAATTTGTTAAACCACCTGAAATTGTTTTGATCACTATTATATATGTTCCTGTTTCTTGTTCTAAGCCAAAAACAATTGATTCATTACTATTTCCGCTATTTACGGAGGATTTAATAATCTGGGGATCTCCAAATGAATCGGAAAAATTTTGATAAAGATAGAAATCCAAATCTGAGGTGTTTGCGAAAGTAAGTGTGAAATTATAATATTCATCTTGGGTAAGTTGAATTTTTCGTGCAAAACTATGCATTCCAGTGCTATTTGTAGCAATAGGGACAAGAATTTTTGTAATTTCTTCATCCATACTCATCTCATAGATGATACTTTCTAATGCTGCGGGGATGTTAAGCAAACCAAATCCCTCATTTGTATCCTTGGCTCCTCGATCCAAATTGGGTGAAAAAACAGAAGAGCTTTCATCTATGGCGGTAGTGTCTGGATTATCTTCCCGTGCTTGGTTTAATTCTGTTGCTGTCATTAAGAGACGAGATTTCAAAGCTAAGGTTGAATTTATTGTTCGAATAGATTCCCAAACTGAATAACCGCCTATTGCATCAATCAAAAGGCTATAAGACGCTGCGACAATGGAAGAACTAATGGATGAACCGACCTTTGAAGTCGAATCATTAACATTTTGGTCGTTAAAATTTGTATCCGCTGCGATAACGGTTCGGTGTTGTGATAAATGACTTCCTCCAGGGGCTAAAATATCTATTTTTTTATGATTACTAGATAATAACTCTCCAATAGAAGTATAATACGTTAATTTTCCAATATCACTTACTGCACCAACAACAATTGGAAGTTCATTCACTACTAGTGGATTCAGTGCACCCGTAACAACGCTATTATCTCCTGCTGGCATAAAAATCATTATCCCACTTTGGATTACCTCTTTAATTATGTCTGAGAGTTCTGATATAGGAGAATCCCATACATATTTTCCTAGATCTATTTGCACCCCAACAACATGATAAGCATCCCGATTATTTTTAGTCCAATTTAATGCAGAGATTATGGAAGAAATGTTTCCTTCTAAATTTTCGTCCAAAACACGTAATCCAACGATTTTTGTCTCGGGAGCGATTCCAGAATAATCAATATCGTTTTCAAGAGGTATATTTAAGAGAGCATCGATTGAGAAATTGGCTGGTTTTGAAAAATCAATGGTATAATGAAAATAGAAATCGTAAATTGCAGGTTCAATACTCGTTTTAAAAGTTATATGACGATATATTCCGTGAACACCCTCAGTCGTCTCATTTAAAACAGAACTTCCTTGCCGAATTTGAAAACTGGCATCTTGAATGAAATTTGCTGAATATTCTTGGTAAGAGGCATTTAAGGAGATATTTGCATTCTCTTGATCGATTAGAAATGATCCAAGTTTAATTTCAAAGTTTCCGGGTCCGGGATTTGTTGGGAATATGTCTGTCTGCAGGTAACTACTTCCAAGTGAGATAGATGTCCGATTCTCACCATCCAAAGTGACTAAAGACTCAGAATTATTATTTCCAAAAGCAGTCGCTGCAGTAAATGTGCTTAAACCATTAGGATCTATGGGTTCAAGATTTGAAGTATTAACGTAATCCTTCCATCCAACAATCTTTTTAATGAAATCTTTATCACCATACGAATCAAATCCGAATTTTGAATGAGTGTAATCGATTCCTGACCCAATAATTGCAATTGATGAATTTGAATCCCCTGTGAACCCCAATGTATCCCAAACATAGGGAGAGAGGTTCAATTGTTCTTCAATATAATTCATTTGTGCATATGGCTTACTTGTGGTCTCATTTTTAAGAAGAATCCGAGATTCTGTTAAGCTAGTATTGATAACACCCACAATAAGCAATAAACTGACTCCAAGAATTACCAAAAAGTGGGAAATTTTTCTAACCTTCACGATTTTCATCCTCCTTTGGTTCTGATGGATCAAAATTATTCAGATCATATAGATCTTCTTGCAAAGTTCGTTTATTCCAAGCAATAGAACGAAGATCTTGACCAAACATAAGTTCTTCCCGCCTTGAGAACTCTGCGGTTTCTAAATCATATCGTTTTTTAGACCAATATATTAACCCAGTAACAATTCCCCCGATCATACTTGGAATTATTATATATAGAGCATTTACAAACCAATAATTTCTCACTTTTACTGTAAATGGATCGCTATAAGCAGTCTGTTTTGAAATATAATCATATTTAAGAGAAGCAGGGGATATATGGTAATTTCCTTGCTTATTGAACTTAAGGGTATAGGAATAAATGAATGTCTCACCTGGTGCTAATGAAGCTATATGTTTATCAGGAGTACCACTCATAAGCGAAAACCCAACTTTTGGATACCCAGCAAAATCATGCACATTTAGACCATAAGCATATAAATTCCCTGTATTGGTTACATTGATTTGCACAGTGACTATTGAGTTGGTTGTGGCATCATAGTCGGTAAAGGATTTTTGAATTTCAAAATGTTTGTATCCAAGTATAATGGGGCTTTTTTTAGCTATTTGAATCATATATTTTTGGCTTGAATTGAATAGATCTACTCCCGGGAACATAATTGCATCCCAAAATGTTTTATTTACATCAGTTGAATAACTTTGGGAGTGATTTGTACCAAATTGGATGTTCGCAAATTCTACTGTAAAATTGTCTAACCGTTCAAAACCAACAACATAATCTGGAATAGTGCAGTTAAGATCAGATAAAGTAATAGGACCTAAGTTTTCTACGATTAACTCCAAACGGATAATATCCCCTACTTCAGGAGCAATTCCAAATGGAAGATTTGCATTACTGAAATTACTTTCATAGGAAAATTGTAAAATATAGAGAAATGGAGAATGTACGGCATCCGAATAATCAATTGGTGCAGAAAGGAAAAGATCATTCGTGTGAGTAGTGAAATCAGGATGTGTCGCATTCAATATGGTAATTGGATGGTTATAATCTACATCTGCAAGTGGAAGATTGTTACTATTGGGGGTGTAAAATGAAAACGAAAGATTTTGGATTAATGCCCCCGGATCAATGGTGGGTATTGTGAAATAAAGGTAACCGTTGATTAGCGAAAAATTACCCACGTCTGCAATAATTCCAGGAGCTTTAAGCGTTACATTTACGTCATCAGCTCGCAAGTCTCCGACATTCTCAATAGTCAAATTATAGGAATTTAACATGCCAGGTGTGGAGTTATAATGACCCAATTCAGCAGTAGCTGATAATATCGGAGCTGCATCGGATACTGACGGGATAGGATTTGAATCGATGAAATATGTATTATGTCCTGTATAAGTTGAATACGCCACTCGTGCTGGATTTTGCATAATAATTCCTAAATCTCTGTCATAAAAGTGTACGTCAACTTGCTCTAGAGAAAGGATATGGGTAGAATCAGAAGTAAATGTCAATTTAAAAATACTACGATAATCATTCGTCGGTTCCACGAAATCCAATAAGTTAGATGGAGTTAGGAACTCAATAACAGTATCACTAATGCTATAGTAAACATCAGAAATGACATCAAATGTCTTGCTGGAAGTATTATAGAATTCCAAGGTGAACTGAACATCTGATGGAAGGTTTAAATTAGAACTATACTGAACATTCAAACCGATTTGATCATAAGAATAGTTGTAAAGGTCTATAGTGGAAATATTTTCAAACGAAAAATACACTTGGATGAGCTCATCTAGCCCGATTTGTTCAGACATAATATTCCAAGTTGCATCGTCGTAATCTGTCGCATTTTCAGGTTCGCTTGGAGGTATCGTATTTCCATAAGAAAGATAGGGTTCCAACCCATCGCCTGTAATAGTGAAGTCAAAGTTATAAAAGCTCGTATAGTTGTAAGTGGATTCTATGGAAAGATCGGTCAAGGTGTATGTAATGGATTCGCCAGGATCTAACTTCCAATTTGCTTCATGAAAAATACTATTAGTTTGATTGAACATTTCTGCAAAAATTTCCCGTTGCTCGATAGTGACTCCTGCTGAATCGAAATAATCATTATGGATAGGATTCAAAATATTTTCTGCAAATTCGGGGTTGTAAAATGTAAGTTGTGTTAAATCAGTAATTTCAGGATATAAATAATCGGGAACGCCTAGCCCAAAGGAATCGATGAAAATAAAACGAGGCTCTTCATCAGGAATCAAAAATTCTGTTGCTGTCATATTGTATTCCATTGCGATGAAATCCGTGATTACATCTGGGATTGGTAAAAAGGTTTGATTGAGTACTGGAAATTCAATTTTTTTACCCCACGCTGGAATATCTCCAACATTAGTAACGGTAATATCGAGTTCGTATGCTCCGGTATCAAATGACAAGAATCGATAATCTTTTTCAATCCGCAATGTTGGTTCTGTCGAATTCACAGCAAATTGGACTATAAATTCTTTTATCGGATTGAGCAATCCTGTAGGGATAACTGGTAGCCCGGTCAAGCTCAATGTTGTTAGAAGATTTATTGGATTTTCTACTGTTGCATAATCATAGATATTAGTCACAATACGGTTAACTGCATCATCCGTTCGCCAAAATGTTCGTAATGAATAATTAGTGATTAGAGAAATATCGAGATTTTGTCCCAGAAGAAATGCTGCTTGTTCTATGGAATCGAGAATAGTAGTTGAAAATGTGTTATATAGAGGAGTAAACGAGATAATATCTGAGGAATAGATTGATACATCGATTTCTGAAAGTAATGCTCCAACTAGAGAGATATATACCTTGCTACTTGGTGCTAATGGACCGTTTTTTGTCACATTATAATTTATGGACTTCATTAGATCGAAATTATATTCATCTCCTGAAATGTGTTCTAACCCTTCCTCGGCACCCTCGTATTGTATTATTGTAGTAATGAATTTCGAATCTCCTTCGAGGAGTTGTTCTGTATCAAATATATTAAAACCTCCACTAGTAAAATTCAACAAATCAAATACACCGCTGAAAATTGAAGAAATTTCGGAGACATCAGCGAACGATGTAGTTATATAATCAATTGAGTATTTCTCAAACCCTTCTGGAAAATCAAATCCATCTGCAAGAGTATCTACGGAATCTAGCATTAAAATATAAGAACTTATATGCTTTTGCGTGAGGTATTCCTGACTAAGTAATCTATCAGAATCTATAGCTCCCCAATAACCGTCTTGTGGTGCATTTTCAATAATAAGCTCAAAATAATCAGCCCAATTGGGGTAAAACCCAAAAAACGGGAAAAAATAATCTTCATCAAATGTGTCGGTCATAAATAATTGAATATTAAAGGTTGTTTCGATAATGTGTAACGCTCGCGTAGCGCGATCTGCAATAGATCTACGTGAAGGAGGACCATAATATAAAAATCCATAGAAAGAATCATAGGTTAGGAATTTCTCTGAGCCAAAAGCACTCTCACTAAATGGACTTGGAAACATTTCAGGGGTAATCCCGTTTGAAGATGCAATTAAAATGGAACATTCGTCAAATGCCGGGTCATCATAATTAAATCCTTTAAGAACATTGGAATCATTCGTGATATATCCTTGTTTTATAATTGAAGTATCTCCAGCAACATAAGCAGAAAGTTGCTCACTATACATCTCGGACCCAGCAACTATTGAAGCAATTGGATTTTCAATATTTTTAAATGTATCTCCTTGTAGCGAAATAATTGGATAATTAATAAAAAATACGCTAAAAACAACGAAACTTGCTAAAAATATTAGTCGAATTGCTTTTCGAATCCTTTTGATCAATTTATTTGTATTTTTCATTATTGAGTCTCCCGGAATATCTCCATTAGATTTTTTCTTTTAATTTTTCTCAATATTAACGCCATTCCACCTAGCAGAACAGTTAAAGCGATTCCAAATAAAATTAGTGTTGTTACTGTAGGAAAACTTAATAATCGAGGTGACTGGGCGAAAATTGAAAGGTTTTGTGATAATAAGGCTGCTGTGGCAAAACCTACTATCGTCCCAGTAGAGCCACTTGATAATAGAATAATGACGGATTCTACGGTGAATAACCTACTAACTCCGTCTCTTCTAAGCCCTAAGGCACGTAAAACCCCAATTTCTCGTTTTCGCTCTAATATACTTGAATAAGAACTTGAAAATAACCCAAACATACAGATAATTATAGTTAAGGATAGGATTAACTGAAGGACTATTTGTACCGTAGAAAATCCGGATTCTACTTCAATTATCCAATTTTGCACATCCCACACTCTGAATTGCCATTCAGGTCTTAGAGTGTCTTCAATAATTTCTTCAAGAATAGCTGTTTGAGTTAGCATATCTTCCCTTACACTTACAAATATCCTCCATGCCCATGCAGGATCAGGAACTTCCATATATTCGATGAATTTTTCGTGGGAAATCGCTACACCATCTGCTCCTCCAAAAATTGAGCTTTCTCCGAATCGTTGTAATCCAGGTAAGGAACTTGCAACACCAACTATTAAAAATTCTGCTATTGTTGTTTCATCCCCTCTAATAAAGGTCAGTCGAGCAATATCGTTCAGAGTTAGAGAAAGATCCTCACTTAATGCAGCTGAGATAATACACGTATCATTACCATTGAACAAAGCAGGAAAACTACTGGTAATGGAGCCACGGGTCATTTGAATATATTCAGTGTACACAGTATCCACATAATCTTCATCGATCCCAAATAAACGGATATCATCTGACTTGAGGTTCATTATATCCCCAATTTCTGCATCATAATTTACATCTTCCCCATAAGCATATATAGTTCTAAGTAATTCTGGATGAGCCAAAACTACGCTACTACGCTCGATACCGTCAATTTGCATAAGGTCTTCTTGAAAATCGGTTGTAATGGCACGTTCATGACCAGAACGAGCAACTACTAATGGAGAACCCATATCAGTTTGGATCAAAGCCCCTACTTGAGCTGTTTGAATATCAACCATACTAGTCGCAAACAACACGAAGGAGAATGACAGGCAAAACATCAAAATTGTCGAAGCGTTTCGACGTTCATGACGAAATATGGTAACCCTAATAATCGACATCAATTTTCGAGCAAATGGAGTTAACGCATATAACCAGAATCGTAGCAATATTGGCATCAAACCAATTCCCGCCATAGTTAACCCGACTAAGAATGCAAGTAGGACAACTATAAGTACGGTTGAAAGTAATGTAAAATTCAAAGTTATGATTAAACGGGGCAAGAAGAAGAATATAAGACCGCCATTAATTGCAAGAATTAAACCGATAACTATTAATCTAACATTCACGCCCTCTTCCTTAACCAATTTATACACTGATTCCTCATGTCGATATGGATTAATTGCATCCACAATTTCTAATCGCATCACTTTTATTGCGGGCATTAAAGAAACAGCAAGAGAAACACCAATTCCTATTACATAAGAAGTAAGAATCGTCATAGGACGAAGTACAAAACTAATAGGTTCATAAAGAAACTCAGCGGGGATGTAACGGGACGCGATAGGCAATGCGACATAGGAGACACCTATCCACGAGAGGATGATTCCTATTGTGGTGCCTGTAACACACAAAATAAAACTTTGAACGAGAACTAATTTCAAATTGAAGTTCTTTCTAGCGCCTAATGTCCGAAATATACCAAATTCTCGAATTTTCTCCTCGACAGAAGTAGATAATATACCATTTATCAAAATTCCAGAAATAAGCATTGAAATAAGACTGATGAAAATGAAAATAATTCTTGTTCCGATGGAAAGATATTCTGCATCACCCAAACTAACCATTTTGGGTAAATCAACCCAATATCCATACCCTATAGCATTCTGTATTTTAGCTCCAATTTTTTCCACAGCACGTTCGGATGCTTTGATTTTTCTAACATCATATAACTCCTCCGAGTTTTTAAAGGTCATATGGAGTCTGTTGACCCGACCGTCCATCCCACCATAAGAATTATTAAAATACGTTGGAACTGTTGCTAAATCAAAAACTACTACATTCTCCATATCAGCGGGGAATTTTAGCACATGGTTAAATACAGATAGGATAGTAAGATCATAAAAATGTTGAATCCAATAGGAATTAGTTGGATCCCGCTCCCACCAATATAATTTTAAGGTATCACCGACGTAAATTTCAAAATCTTCCGCCATTTGTCGATTAATGGCACAGTAACCTTCAGGTATACCGTAACTGACAAAATCGTAACCGGTATTAAGAAACTTACCAAATCCAATTTCTTCTTCATAAGAAATATTCATTCCTACAAAATAACTAGCTTGCCAGCCCAATTCGGGAGTATAAAAGCTATGCCAATTTTCATAGCGTGGAATAAAGTGTTCAATTTGGTCGGTTTGAGCTTCAATATTTTCAATCATTTCTTGATAGGTAAAATTATATTCGGAATTTAAATTAGGATTAGTATACCCGTCAAGCCAACGATACGAGACAGTTGCATCCATACCCCCTGCATCGGTGACCAGATAATCCACATAGGAGGATGAAACTGCATCAGTCAAAAATGAGACCGACGTTAGAAGGAAGATGCTAACCGCTACTCCAACGACTCCTAAGATTGCTCGAAACTTTTGAGTTTTTAAGTCTTTGAAAGCGTACGCGAACACATTCATATTTTGTCTTCCATTTACGTGGTTCTTTTATTTTTTATTTTTTACGATGTAAAGAACTCCTCTATCTAAATTTCCAATGAATAGCTCTTCATCAATCATTTCTTGGATTATGTCATCAAAATGGAGCGGTAAGTTTTCCATTACTTCGGAGGGAATTCCAGCACGTAACCGTTCAATACTCACTTTATCTCGTCCCTCAATGATCTTCATAATCTTTTCCTTAGCAATTTCTTTATCTTTTTGTTGGTGTTCCAATCGAGTTTTTCTTTGTACAGATGTCTCTTTCAATCCCTCAGCTTGAAGACCCGAAACCACTTTACCATCACGTAAATGCAAGACCCGGTTACAATACTCTGATACTGCGCCATCATGGGTAGCGGTTACAAACGTAGCTCCTTTTCGATTTAGATCCCGCAACAAATTGAGAATTTCGATACCAGTTTTACTATCCAAATCTCCTGTAGGTTCATCCAATATTACAATGGAGGGGTCGTTTGAAAATGCACGAGCAATTGCTACACGTTGCTGTTCTCCACCAGATAATTCACTCGGAGTGTGATTAGCACGTTCATCTAATTTAACCAAACGTAATAACTCCATAGCTTTTCGGGTTTTTCCTCGGCGGCTTAATTTTGCTTGGAAATGGAGAGGGATCATCACATTTTCTAGTGCAGTTAACAATGGTAGGAGATTATAAAATTGAAATACATAACCAATATGATCTCTTCTTAGGTCAGCAAGCTCATTATCATCGAGCTTTGCCATATTAATACCATCAAGATAGATTTTACCTCGTGTCGGATAATCCAACCCTCCTATAAGATTCAGAAGTGTTGTCTTACCTGAGCCTGAAGGACCGTATAGACCTACAAATTCTGCTTCTTTTATGTTTACATTGACGCCACGTAGAGCTGCAACGGCAGTTTTTCCTAATAAATAGGTCTTATGCAGGTTTTCCGCAATAATTTTATAAGTTTGATCGACTTTTTCTTCCTCGATCTCGATTTTTTTTGGGGCTTTTAGGACCATGGGATTCCCACCTTTTCTTATAGTTAATTATATTTCTAGGTAAAATAATTTGATGTAAGTTGATCTCATAATTACGTCTAATGCAGTTTTCGTCGATTCGAGTTTTTTTGCATAAACGCAAATTAAGGATTTTTGTGTAGGAATGGATTTAAAAATTCTGTTATACTGAGCTAGAACTTTGAACACCCTAGGTTCACCGTAGTATCAAATAGTTAAACAAATGTTATCGGTAAGAAGTAAATGAACCAAAATTCTTTATTATCAGCAAATGAAATTCGTGAGATCTGATCTAATCTGATCTGATCTCAAACAAGAAATGAGATAAAAAAAACAAGTTTGATATTAATTTACAACCATTTTTAGAGAAAGCGCATTGACCTTCTTTGATAAGTCATTCAAAGTATTGTAGTCTTGATCTAGAATTGCTTGGATGAAATTAAGTTTGAAATCTTTTAATTTGCTACGTAAACCCTCAGAAACCTTGCTTAATTGAATTCCATCCAGTTTTCGATACAGTTCTTTATAACTGTTCATATTCTTTTCGTCAACATTTGAATCCATTGTCTTCAGAAATTCCACAGTTATATTCTGGAAATCTTTCAAGAAAGTGGATTTATATTCTTGAAAGGGTGTTGCATTGCCAGTTTTCATGAAAGTTTCAAGTTCAGTACTATACCGAACACTAAACCGATCAAACATTTCAATAAAGGCATCTTTGACGGTTTCAGGATTAAAGAAGGGAGATGTAAATGTGGTTAATGTAAAATTTTCAAATTGCAAAGAATGACAATTTATATTGTTCCCCGATAGCTGAAATCCTGTAAATCCTTGCAAATTAATTTCACCGCCGAATTTGTACAGGGCATTAATAAACATGGGCACTAGTTCGATATCAAAACTATTGTTGTCATCAGTAGCAAGAGCATTGATGAGTGCTTTTTCCCCATTTTCGACAAACAATAAAGACCTGCCATTTTCATCTGATATAATCATCCCATAAATTAATTTTTCGCTCATGGCTGCTATGTATTTCTTATTATCAATTTTGGATAAATTGAAGTCAAATCGTTCAAGGGTGACATCTTCCACCGAAGGAAATGCAAAATTTGGTAAGTTTCGAGAATCTGAGAGATCTCGTTTGTGTAAAAATTTCTTCACAAATTCGTGATAATAGGATTCTCCTTTGTCACTCAGAAAGAAAACTTGATCTGCACCATAATTTTTAGAATGAATATATTTCTGTTCATTTAAGCGATTTAATAGGGCACCTAAATCATGTTGATGAATATTAATGGATGTGGCAAGCTCTATAAAATTCGCAACTTTGCATTTTTTCAAATGGTCTAATAATGCAGCTAATCCTCGAAATGTGTTGAAATTATAAGGAGTACTAATAATTTGTTTGGATTGTACATCATCAAGAATATCTAAAACAACATTTAGCGTATTTAAATAATGCTCATTTCTGATACTGGTAAAATATATAGAAGTACGTTCAATAAGTTTTTTGATATTATCTTTCAAGGCTTTCAATTCTTTACTCGACAGTAAATCAATTTTGTGCCAAAGAATGTATTTGCTTGCGGTAGGGCATTTCTCTTTGTGAATTTTGTGCATTTGATTAATTAATTTCAAACAAAGAGCAAACTCTGTAGTAGCATCTAGTGTAATTAAAATTAAGTCAGTCTGTTGGAACACATCACTTTCTTGCCCTAACCAACGGTTCAACTCTTGTCCTGAAAGATCAAAGACACCAATGTCTTCTTTCATTTTATAATTAAATACTTCTGAACCTCGTGTTGGTTCTAATGGGTTACTAAGCAGATCGAAAGCAGATTCACCCTCAAAGAATAATCTTCGAAGAGTAGATTTACCACTTCCAGCTGGTCCCACGAACACAATCTTTTTTGTCATTGTAATCGCCTGTTTTTTATTACCTCTAAACTAACAGAAAGTAATTTTTTTGTTTTGGTTTGTCAATTAAGGAGGTTGTGATGTCACCAAATAATTCATCCACATTGAATCCTGTTCGTGATGATGTCTCATAATATCTGGTAACGTGATAGTCCTTAATCCATTTGTTGATATAATCGTAATCTGGAGTTTTATTACCCACTAAATCTTGCTTATTGCCGATGAGATAAATAGGAATATCATTTTGATAAGTTCTAGCGGATTCCAGGATTTCCATCCAATCAGAGAGATGATAAAGCGATTTCATGCGAGATAGGTCAAATGCAACTAGGATGATATCGGCTCCTTTTGTGTAATCACTTAGGAGGAATCGAAACCGTTCTTCACCTGCAAAATCCCATAGGAGAAGTTTTAGATAAACGTCGCAATTTCCATGTTCATATTTCAATTTCTTTATGAAAAAATCGCTTCCGATGGTCATTTTTGTATCTTCGGAGAATTTTCCTGTTGTATAACGTAATAGTAGGGTTGTCTTGCCTATACCACCCTCACCTAATATGATGATTTTCTTAGAGACAATCACACATTTTTTTCCGTTATTATAAGTCAAATTTCCAAGATCTTCCATAACCCTTCAATCTCCAATTTTGTTTTAATCCTCATAGAAAAAAAAGAAACTTCTAGATATGAATGTAGATTATTGGAAACTTTCCATGAAAATTTTCCATCAATTCGAATTTGTCGAACAAAATTTTTTGAACTTCATTGGGATTTTTTTTAGAATATTTTGTGAAAATTAGCTATTAATTAGATAGTATCGATATTTTTGTTATGATGGGTAAGATGCAAATCACTTTCGGAGGGAAAAAGTTTTGAAACAAAAAGACATTCATAATATCGTAGAAGCAATATCTTTCATAGAGTCCGAGTTGCAAAAAGATCACATAAAGTTATGCAAAAAAGTAGACGACATCCAGAAAATGCTAACTGCAATCAATATTCGCGTTTCTGAGCTAGAAAATAATTTGTACAGTAAGAAAATTAAGAATACTTGAACTAATTTTTCTTTTTTTATCGGGATTGCCCAATAACTCCCCCACAACTTCTGCAGGATTTAATTTCCTTATACATTCGTTCTAAACACGATTGGTGATAATAGCTGGAACAGCTGCACTGAAATACCGCTTCTCCACCCGACTCGAATATATTGGAGCAATATGAACACGAATCTTCAATATTATCCACGATATTATCAAGGACTTTCGTCATTTGAACAGATTTTCCAGCAAATCCTTCATCTTCTACTTTAATACTCTGGCCGCCAGTGATTTTCATTAGTTGCTGCACAGAATGAGGGACTTTCAATAGGAAAAAACAATTTGGACAACGGAATACGGTCTTATCTTGAAATTCAGAGTTATCTCGATCACTCCACATACTGGCACAGTGAAGATGAATAGGACGGCTGCAAGAAGGACAAAAACGACCACAAGAATAGAATGGATTATTACAAACAGGACATGTGTTCTGATAACATATCTGACATTTGTGATCGACTTTTAACATCATACCTCGAATTTCACCGATACTGGGACGGCGAAGGTCGACCGCAATTTCTGCAATTAATCGTGGTAATGTTTTCTCTTTGTTCGGGTCAAAATAATCAGTTTCTGGTGGTGTTTTCTTGCTTGAGAATCCTTCCGCACTTTTGAAAAACGCCTTTGAATTAGAGAAGAATCCGTATTCTGAATTCGTCGCTTGTGCCAACTTTCGATAAGGATTTAGGGCGCGTTCCATCTCCAATAATCCTAATTGACAAATATCGATATAGACTCCTAATCCTTGGGCAGCTTTTATGATTTTTTGCATACGTTCGGGTTCAATATCTGGTTTCGAGCTATCCGTAAAAATTATTATCCGCTGAGTTGACCCCCCCAAATGACGGATCTTTTTAACAAGCATTTGCAGTGCAAAAGCTATACCATCCACCATATTAGCATTTCCGGAGATTTCCAATTTGTTTAATTGTTTAGTGAGGAAATCAGCATTGCTAGAAAAATCTGATAATTTAATGATCCGGGTACCAATCGCGGCAATGGCAATAGAATCTTTGGGATCTTTTGTGATTTTGTGTTCAATAAACAGTTTTATTAACTTTTGAATTGTTCTCAATCGGTTTGGCTTAAAATCCGAGCGAATCATAGATCGTGAACAATCCCAAAGGATTACTGTATCTTCGAGTGGAATGGAACTCATTTTTACTTCAATTTGCCTTATGGATAAGTGTTAATGTAGGGAGAAAAAATGAGATGCGAGTCTCATCCTTTTTGTATATCAAGCTAATAGAAGTTGAAGTTTTTATATGCTATCCATCTTATTACACCGAACAATAGTATTGAGGTTCCAAGCATGATTACGGATCCATAAAATACAGAAAATCCTAGAACTATACCAAGGAAGTATCCTGCAATTAATGGAATATAGGATCCGACGTAAAGAATTACAATCCCTAATCCAATTTTTAAGAATTTATGTTTCACGTTCAGCATTTGGATAGTATATTTATTCCGCATTTTTCCAAAGAATCGAGAATACAGTGTTAGAGCTAATTCAGTTCCATAGAAGTAGATAACTAAATAACTGAGCACCATAAAAATCGCAGGAAGGATTGTATTTTCGGGAAATTCAAATCTATTCGAAATAGCATATACTATCATTATGATACTAGGAGCAATTGCTGAAAGAAACATGGAAATATACATTATTCTCCGCTTCACACGGTATATATCCTTCATTTTAGAAGGCAGAATGTATAAAAGACCTCCTGTATCACTCTCAGGAGCAGTAATGCACATAATTGCAAAGGATAAGGTCATTCCTGAGTAAAAAAATGTAAACAATGTAATTTCAAAGAATGCATCATATCCAACTGTTTGCGCTGCAAAGATCTGAATTAATAAGATTAGAGGCATTAAAATGGGAAAAATGAAATAGAGTGTAGATGAGAAGTTTCGGAATATGTAGGCCATATCTTTTTTGTATATCAAGCTAATAGAAGTTGAAGTTTTTATATGCTATCCAT
>SDNX01000041.1 GCA_004524545.1 Promethearchaeota archaeon | reverse complement strand
GCTAAGAATCCTATTTAAATATTTTTAATTTGCACAGATGATCAGATCTAGGAAAAGTCCCGTAATTTTGACAATTTTGTTCATAGCGATCAAAATTTGATTAAGAACTTTCTTAACTAAATGCTAATGACTACTAAAATTGTTGTACTATAATTTATGGGAAATTTATGGAATAAATTTAACAGTGTTCAGTTAAATTGAATCGATTTTCTACAAAGAGTTTTAATTCTTGCATGTTCACTCCGTTCTTTGCGGAAACCGCGACCATTTTCAATAATCCTTTGGGAGAATTTTCATTAATCTCGATATGAAATTCATGAAGAACTTTACCAATTTCTTGAATAATTTGAACAGTTTCACGTTTTTTTAACTGGTCGATTTTGTTGATTATCAATGCACATGGTAATCCTACTTCTGTACCAATCCACGATAAAAATTCAAATGTTAAGGGGATTGTCGTATTATCTTGGTAATACCACTTCTCCAGTTCATCTAATATGCGTACACCATTAATGATAACCAAAATTAGGAAAATATTTTTCTTGTCTCTTTCTACATAATCAATGATTTCCGAGTGAATCTTATCCTTCAATTCCTTGGACGTCCGCGTCATTGCTCCAAACCCTGGAAGATCCACAATTTCAAATGGTACTCCTGGATCTTTGTATAATTTCAATGACACTGTACTTCCAGCTTTTTTTCCTACTGTACCCGTTGCTAGTTTTTTGTTTTGGAGAAAAAATTTGGTGATCGTAGATTTGCCCACGTTTGAATTACCCACTAAAACTAATCGGGGATGGGACCCCTTTATTCGGAAATTTTTAAACATAATCAATCAACTAGATATCTTTAAAATCGTCAGTTAGGAAGTCAGTGAACATTTTTTTTCTTTCTGATTTTGTTATTATTGGGCGCAGACTCACAGGAGGGCCAACTTCGTGTAAGATATCATTTAAAACATCGATTCCCACATTTAATTTTAATTTCTCTCCTCGAAAATCAATAATTTTTTTGCCGTTTAACGAAAGCCTCAGAATAAAACCAAGACCAAAATAGAATTTATGCTCAGGCATTGGATCTATTGCGCTTTTGGAAGTCACTTCTTTCAGCAACTCGTACAATGTTTCTTTTTGTGCTTGATGATCCTCCAAATCAAACACCAAAGTCCAAAGAGCATGATACCAAATTTTGGAGTTTCGTTCTAAACAATATTGTTTGAACTCTTCCTCCGTGACAACCTTCTTCTTGACTCTCTTCTTCTCAAGTTCCTCTTGAATTAAGGATTCTAAGTCATCCGTTATCTCGGGTTTAAATTCGGGCTTAATCTCATCATATATTCCCCATCCCTCATAGGGGTCTTCAAAAAATTCTGAGACTTCATCAAGTGGCCTTTCTACATTGGAGATTGGTTCGGATTCATCAGTTAAATCCATTACATCATCGATTGCACCTTGAATCTCCATCATTTCTTCGATACTGAGATCCTCAATATCACTGAAATCTTTTAACATATCTTTTAATTGTTCATCGTCATCAAAGTCAATATCAGCATATTTACTTGCATCCCCTGACATATCCATTATCTCGACATCAGTCTCATCCGAAGCCTTTTCTTCACTTATATCGTCTTCCCTATCTACTTCTTCTGTGATATCCCCCTCTTCCGGTATTTTCTCGTATGGTTCTTCAGAATTCATATCCTCGTCTTTTTCAAGGTTTTTAGAGGTACCATCTTTGTTTGGGGGTGTTCGTTCTTCGATCATTAAGTTTCTATATTCAAAATATACGTTAATGTTTTTTATTCTTAAGGGCAACATTAACTACAAAATGCTTGAATTGTGAAGATACATATGCAAAAATATCACCTACGTCGTTCTGATAAAAAAATTAAGAAAATTGAAGATATAATTGCCATAATCAATAGGCAAGAATATCTTACTCTCGCCCTATGTAATAATAATCACCCGTATTTAGTCTCACTAAATTATGGATACGATCTTGAAAATAAGTGCTTTTATTTCCACAGTGCTACTGAGGGTAAAAAACTCGAATTTCTTAAACAGAATCCATCTATTTATGGTCAAATTTTGGAGCAACTTAAATATAAAGAAGGAGAATGCTCGTATGCTTATCGCTCTGTTCAGTTTGGTGGTGAAGTTACATTTGTTAAGGATAATGAAGAAAAAAAGCACGCTCTTGAATTGATGATTGAAAAAATTGAAACTCCTGCTTTAATCCTGAATACTAAAAATAAGTTCATTACGGATAAAATTCCAGAAAGAGTGCTGATAGGTAAAATTACTGTTAATGAGTTCACAGGAAAAGAAGAACGGTTATAATCACAGAAAGAAAAAATAAGGATAAATTTGTAATATTTTTTTCGAATTTGGTTAATTTACTTATTCAAAATCAGATGGGAAAATGGTAATCCGTTTCAATTCGCCTTTGGAATCGCCTTTGGTTTTTCGGGGCAATTTATTTAAGATTTCATCTACACCTTCTTTGACTTTGTCGTCTAAGAATTTGTACACCATATCTTTCGCTTCAGCAGAAATTCGGATACTCTGCTTGTTCACTTTGAATAAGTCTTTAATCTTACTTGATCGAATATATTTAACATCATATGTCATAATATTTTTTCACTTCAATTTTTTTTTATCTTAATTTAAATCAATTATTTTTTGAAATAATTAAGAACACATAAACATCTTGAATATTTAAATATATGGGAGTGTAACACCCAATCACGACAAAAATCCTAATTTGTACCCGAAATGGTACGTTGAATTGATATATTGATGGAAAAATATTTTACGGAAATCTCGTTATCTAAGTCAAACTGAAAGAACTAAGGTTCAATTTTTCGTAGGTAATGTATAGGTCGCTAATTTTGCCTTATATTCGAGATTTGGATACAAATCTTGCCTTATTCTCTCAAAACGACCTAAAACCCACTAGTTTGAACATTAAAATTGAGCTCGTTTTTTAATAGCTTTTGTATAAATTATAGACGTAACTATCAAGATAATAAGAAGCCCCGCTGCGCTACCCGCATAAATAATTACATTGGTTGTATTATGGACAATAATGCCTTCAATCAACTTATAGATAGGGAATATTAGCAGTAACCATGCTAAACGGAAATATTTATCTTTTAAAATCGGAGAGGAATTGTTTTCGCTCATTTGTACACTCAAACTATTCAGAATGGATTCGAAATAATTTCGTAGATTCAAGATCTTGGATTGTTTCACAATTAGGGCATTTATAATGAGTATCATCAGTTTTTAAGGATTCTACGCAGGTTTCACATACCGCTTTATCACACAGACAATAATGAAGGGTTGTAATGTCTTTTGATTGGTTGCAGACGACACATATTGACATTTCTGAATTGTTCGACATATCAAGTTATATTGAGTTGTCGCACCATAAAAGTTTAGCTTTGAGCAACTCCCATATTTAAGGGTAAGATTTTTAGTTATTCCCTCAATTGAATTTACCATGTCTGAAGAACCCCAATTACCTCCTATTCCGAGCCTGGGAGATAATATAAAGAAGAATATGATTGAGAAAAAAACCAGCGTTCTGAAATGTGATAATTGCGGTAAGAAAGCCAAACGCCCATTTGAAGATGGAGATTTCGTGTTTAGAAAATTATCTGGTAAGAATTGTCCAAAATGCAGCGAAACAAAATATACAATTATACAAGTGTACGGTGAATGGGTTAAGGCTACTCGAAAAGAAAGAAAAAACATGCTCTGAGATTCTAACACATACCACAACGATTACAACCATCTGTGCAACCCGTAATCTTCTCTTTTTGACCAAGTATCGCTTCATTGAGTAAATAATTTTCAATAAAGCCAAAATTAATGAGTTTTTGGAGTTTTAGAGTCGAATTTGAAACGTTTTTTAAGAAGGATTCCGATAATTGAATGAGATAATCAGAAATTACGTTATCATTTTCCTTATCTATTCTATTCATTGCTACTGGGAGAGCTCCATTCTCGTAAAATTCTTCCACATATGGAGCAAATGTTTCATCTAACTGTGATAAAATTGTTTGAAGGCGTGCTTCTTTCCAGTTGAGGAATTCAACTTCAATCTGGGGGCTATGGGTAAATTCGGATTTCAAAAATTTCTCAGTGTTCCGAAAATATTCCATTTTCTGATTAATAAAATTATGGGTATAATCTCTATAGGGTGTGAAGAACTTTGGAATAAATGGATTAATACTGAGTCGAATTCCTTTTTTAGGTATATTTTTTCCGGACCGAGATTGAATATTTTGGATTAATTCTGTAATTCCCTGGATGTCCTCTTGTGTTTCAAATGGCAACCCTACCAAAAAATAAAATTTAATGGATTGGAATCCAAAATTGAAAATCATTTCACATTTTTCAATTATTTCAGAGTTGCATATATTCTTATTAAGTTTCCTTCTTAATACTTCGGTTCCGGTTTCGGGAGCGATGGTTAGAGACTTTACTCCGCCCAGTTTCAGCACATTAAGAATCTTTGGTGTGATTAAGTCAATGCGGATGGAAGGAATCATTACTTGAAGGTTCTTATCCACGATATATTGACAGATTTCAAAAAATTTTGGGTGACTTGCGACAGCAGAACCAATAAGGGTGATTTTCTTTGCTCCAGTATTTAATATGGATTCATCAATTATGTGTTTAATCTGATCAAAAGAACGATTTCGGAAAGGACGGTTAACATATCCTGTCAAGCAAAACCTACATCCAGACGGACAACCTCGATTCACCTCTAAAAGAAAGGTTTCTCCGAAAGCAAGTGACAAATCTGGATCTTGAAAAACAGGTAAAATTTGTCTGGTGGGATTAGAGGACTCATCTAGCAAACTAAGAACCTTGTGTTTTACCGGAAATACACACCCACTAGTAGATGAATCCTCTAATGAATTGAGAGCAAAACTTGAGACAATTACATTTGGAATTGAACAAAAATCGGTCAATTCATCTGAATTATCACTTATTGCTTGATCAAATTTTTCATATCTATCTCCTATTTTTACTAACACTTTACAAAATTCCTCAAATATTGGCTCCAAATCGCCAAATACAAGAACATCAATAAATGGTAATAAAATCAAGGGATTAGATTTTACTGCAGACCCTCCTGCGATTATTAATGGATGATTTTTTAATCTCCGGGCTTTAGTGCGAAATGGTAAATGGAGATTTTCCAAAATCCATAAGATATTCATATAATCCAATTCATAATGAACGGAAAACGCAATTACATCAAAATCAGTGAGTTTACTCCCAGAATCCAGTGATTGCAATATTGTATGTTTTTCTTTTTTTTTAGGAAGGAAAAATCGTTCACAACGGATTCCTGGATAATTGTTGAAGAGAGAATACAGTAAGTGTATTGTGTAACTGGACATACCCATTTCATAAGCGTTTGGGTAAACAAGAGCAATTCTAACTTTGACATCAGCAGAAGGTAGAGGTATCTTATTTCTCTCTTTTACAAACACTGTCTAGCCTACTTAAATTTGATTTTTTTAAATTTCGTCTTTTTTGGAGTTCTCTCTGAATCTTCCCCCTTCTCCAAAGATCGTACGATACTCATTATGTGAGAAAGAATATAACTTGATTCTCCTTGAATCACAACCGCTGCTTTTTTATCATACCCCGTGGGAGTTTTATTTATAATAATCAGCTTTCCTCCATATTTCAATGTGTATTGAGGTAACGTATCTGCTGGTGCAACAAGTAATGCGGAACCAACAACGATCATTACATCCGCTTTCTGAGACATTGCAACACTTTCAAACCACATACCTCGCGGAAGCATCTGTTCGAATAGAACAACATTTAACAATAGTTCCCCGCCACATGAATGGCAAGTAGGAGGGTAATTATCATCCTCGGGTCTGTGGTTCTCTAGTACTGTCTTAAGGGGGATTCTACCATGGCATGCTGTACACCGTAATTCGGTGGCATTCCCATGGAGTTCTTGAACAATCACATTCCCTGCTTTTTGGTGTAATCCATCAATATTCTGCGTAACTAATCCTTTTAATATCCCCATTTTGTCTAATTCTGCAATCGCTTGATGTCCTTTGTTTGGTTTTGCTTTGACTATCAAGGGGGCTATTTCTCTAGCCATTTGCCAAAATGATAAAGGATTTCGCAAGAAATTCCCAAGAGAAGAAATATCTGGAGAATATTTTGACCATAATCCGGTTCCTGGACTTCTAAAATCGGGAATCCCTGATTCTGTGGATACTCCTGCGCCTGTAAGCACAACTAAATACTTAGATTCGTGAATTAATTTCGCAGCTTTTTCTAATAATTTAGGATTTATTTTCCTTCTCTCAGCAATTTTCATTTTCTGAATTATATTGATGTATCTTGACTATTAAAAAATCGGATTTTATTTCATCGAATCGATATTTGTGGAATAAGGAAAACACATTAAAGCATAACTAGGTGTTGATAATGTATTCACTCTTGCCAATATGAGTGCTTTACTAAAACTAACAAAAAACAAAGATAATAGGTTTAGCATCATGGTTACAGTTTCTGGAAACGCAATTAATATTGCACTGAGTTTTTTATTTGGTATCATTGCCATCCTACTGATTTTGCGAACATGGAGGTATTTACGTAATGAATTACGAATTGCACCTAGAAATCGGGTACGAGATCGATTTTGGATAGGATTTTCTATGTTTTTATTCTCAATAATCCTCGCAGCGGTTGTCTTATTTGTTGCAGCAATGATTTCATCCACTATAATTAAAAATCGAGCTCGATTAGGAACTGATGGAATTCTTAGTATTATTGATGCCGAATTAATCAACGCATTCGAATTTCCATTTTTACTTCCCACGGTATTGATTGGGTTAGGGATTTTTATTGTAATTTACCCGTTCGGGGAATTGCTGTACATGGGTAAGAAATCGAGTGACGGTGCTATGGAAATACAAAAATGGTTCGAGAATAATATTATAGATAGATTTCAACCTCCATGGAGTTATTTCATTGCTATTCTTGGATTTTTCGTTATTTATTTAGTTCCTCCATTCCTCATCATTAAATTATTACCCGTTTTTTACGGTCAAGTAGGTGTTGATATGTTATATGGTCACCCCTATTCTCTATATTACATATATCTCGATTGGTTTATGTTGTTTCCGATAATGTATTTGACCTATTACGCCACAATCGGTTCTTCTCAAGCATTTTTGATTGGATTAAAAAAGAATCTTCGAAAAGCAAGCCGCAGACGAATCATCTATTTAATTACGGCAGTTATTGCCATTCTCACTACTATTACAGGGCTTATTTCCAACGTTCCGAAATTATTTAACCCAGCCCTTGTAGAAACTGGTGGTGAACTAGGTGCCAATGAAGCCCTCCTTACTATTCAAGGGATGATAGGGGCTTTAATTAACAAATGGTTTGGTCAAGGTGCAGAAGATGTTTGGTGGGTATTTACTCAAGTTGTACCATTAGATTTATTCATATTCTTCTTAACCACTATGATTTTTGCAGTTGTTGGATTCTTCTCGAAATTTATGAGTAAAGAACCATTAAATCGTCCAATTCTAGTTCTGTTTGCAGCCTATATTCTCTCAGGTATTGCATTCCAAATATTTGGTTTTGTAATTACTCAATGGCCGTGGAGTTTCCCGATACATAATAATTATTTCTCTCTTCCCGCGTTTAATGACAATACAGCACGAATTTTCTTACCTATTGTCACGTTCGATAAAATCTTCATGGCAATTTTCTTCATCTATCAGTTATTTTTCAATAAAAATCTGCATCACACAGTCAATGAGATTGCAATTAGTCAAGCTGTCGCTGACAAAGATAACAAAATTCTTCAAAAATATGCACATAACAAAAATCCTCAAACAAGAAAATTAGTCCTTGAGGCTGTTGCCCACATTTGTGAAGAATATCCTGAAGATATTGATGATTTTCTCCCTGTAATTCAAGAATTAGCAGTTGATCATGATCCTCAAGTCATTCGAGCAATTTCCCCTGCCATTAAAACAATCGGATTTCGCACGTCAGTTGAAAATTTAGTTCCAATTATTCAATTGGCATTTGGAACTGAGCAAAACGCTAGTATATCAGAAATGCAAAAAGTTCTAATTGAATTAGGTCGCTCAAACCCTGAAAAAATACAATCTCTATATGGATACTTATATGATGGTTATCTACCCGATAAAGCAAAAGATGCTATGGTCAGTGTGTTACATACACTCGGGGATATTTTTCCTGAATTATCATATAATATTGCCTCTCCACTGCTGGATAAGAAGACCTTACGTATTCGCCAAGGTGCAATGCAAATTATAAAAAATCTAATTCATGACTTCAAACCAAAATTCCGTGCATTATATGATAAAATGAAAGAAATCGCAAACGATCGAAAGGATCCTTTAAGGGGTGCTGCCATAGAATCTATGGGATACATTTGTTCCGTAAATGAAGATTTTGTTGAAGAATTTCTTGCTGACTATAAAGAGTTTATTGGTTTGAAGGAAGAAGATCTAAGACAAGTAGTCGGAGGCTTGACACAAATTATCATCTCATTTCCAAAATACATTGATAAAGTGTTCCCGAGCATTGCAAACGAGTTCACAAATTTCCATCCCGAATTAAAAGGAGATATTATTATGAGTTTAGGGGTCATAGGGATGCACACCTCACTGGAATTTTATCTCGCAAATATTCATGATCATTTTCTAGAGGTCATTGATGAGCCCAAATTACGAAAAACATTATTGAATACTCTGCGATTTTTATTCCAAGCTCGGTCCGAGCTATTTAATATTGAACAGTGTCGTAATTTACTGTCTTCATTTTTATTAGATAAGGATCCCGAAACACGTAAAGAAAGTGTGAATATCGTTAACTCAATAGATTTCATATATGCATTTAACATATATCTCGAAACTTTACGAAACTCTCCAAAACGAGAAGATTCGATATACTTACTTTCATCCATGAATGATTTACTAGAACAACATTATTTAACAAGAGATATTCTAGATGAATCTTTATCTCAATATTTCTTTAAAGTTCTGACTGCAACCGACGTAGAAGATTCGGGAATAATGCCTCTTGTCACGAAATTATTATGCAATTTAAGTCATTATTCCACTGCTTTAACCACAAAATCCTATGCCTTCTTAGATTCAGTTCTTCAAGGTAAAAATGATCATGCTGCATCTTACGTATTGACCTACTTTGGGAAGTTGATTGTACAATTACGGTTGAACCCGAATAAATACGAAATCAAAATGAATTACCGACAATTTATTGATGAAGTAAAAAGATTCGCTGAAAATGATCAAATGCCTAATACTCAGATTGCTGCATTCTATACACTTGCCTTGCTTTACAATAATAATGCAGAACTTGGAATGGAATTCTATGATTTCTGTTATGGAAAGCGTGACATGGAAGGAACGGAAAATAGATCTACGATACTTAAATTACTAACAAACATAGCATGCAATAATCCAGATATATTTTTCCCACAATTTCACGAACAAGATGTTCGATGGTTAGATCCATCTCAATTAGAATTAGAAATTCTTCCTCTTATACTGAAGAATTTAGATACAATCGATGAAATTGAAGAAGCGATGGTGTATAGTGTAAGTCTACTCACAACAACATTCGGAACCGCACATATTGTAAAAGAATTTCTTGTTCAATCGATTTCAATGATTAGAACATCAGTAAGTCAAAAAGTGAATTTGATTAATTGTCTCATTCAAATTCCTGATATCGAATGGGATATTCGAATTATTCGTAAGATAATTAATTTTGCAAGTTCATCCAACCCCCTAATTCGTGAAGCAAGTTTGAAAGCACTAGTGTATATTCTGGATAAAATCAAGCCATTTGAAGAATATAAGAATATCACAAAAATGGCTCATCAAAAATCAGTCAATTTATTAATCAATGCGATTATGCAGCGCAAATTTACGACAGATAGAGATGAAAATGTGAGATCTGTTTTCATTCGAATAGCAACGGATATCGCGATTAAAAATCCCGATTTCAATGTTCCGATGTTATTTATACGTGACCTTGGATCTGACAAGTCCCAAAAAATTTCGAGTTCAGCAATTTCAGCCTATTTCAAGTACATTAAAACATTTCCTGAAAAGCTTGAGACTACTGCACCCTATTTGCGATTGTTTGCGAATTCAAAACATCCCAACGCAAAAAATCTCATACTAGAAAAAATAACTCAATTGGACTATACAGGTAAGGAATTGACCTATGTATTACCGACACTTTTGAAACTTGCTTCTGATAGTGATTCTGATATACGTAAGAAAAGTCTGAAGATATATCAAGAGATTTATCAAAATACAACTGATAAGCTGAACTATTTTATCGAATTGCTTGTTCGAATAACCCGAAAAAAGGATCCGCGTATCAGAATCGATTCCTTGAATGTAGTCTCTGAAATAGCGTTTGAATTTCCCGAACAAGTTAGCAGTCTTGTGTTTGAGATGTTTACTCAGTTATCTAGTGATAAGGATGCTATTGTGAAGCGAACAGTTTCTGAGAAACTAGAAAACATGATAAAAATATTTCCTGGACATTTGAATATCGCATTACGGATGATTTATTCCTTAATTCGCGAAGCGGATCGAAAAACTATCTTAAATTGCATCGAGGCGTTAAGGTACGTTCTATTGTTATATCCGGAACAGAATAAAGTAATTAAAGACGCGATTAAACGATTCTACAAACGTACCGCTCATCCTGCGTTGGAAAAACTTATAGAAGAATATTAAAACCCAATTTGTCTTATTTCAAATATATAAAAGCCTATCCCGACAAATTACAAACATTTAATCAATCACTGATTTTTTTCGTTCCCCAAGTTTTTTGAAAACCATACAAAAACCTTATTTTAGGGTAAATAGAAAGGTAGAATACCACTAAAAGGAATAGATGAAAATGGGAATAATGGAAGGAAAAACCGCATTAGTCGCAGGATATCTGGGTAGACTAAAAAATGATAAATTTATAATAGGTCTTGGTGGTTATATTGCTAAATATTTCGCAGAAGAAGGCGCTAATGTCATAATAATTGACTTAGATGCAAAAATAGCTAAAAGCTGTGCTAATCACCTAGGTCATACTAAAATAAAGGCAAAAGCTTGTGACTTATTGAAAGACCGGACATCAGAGACAAAGAAATATGAAGAAGATGGTCGAGTTAAAACCGATGTTATCTGGACTGATAGTCCAACACACGAGTTAATCAAGGAAATTGTTGACGAATACGGAAGACTGGATGCACTTGTTACCAATTTTGATTATTTCGAAAAAGAAAAAATTTTGGAAATGACCGAAGAATCATATACCAAAATGCGTGAGCTAAATGTAATGCCTGTGTTTCATCTTTTAGCAGCGGTGAGAGAACAATTTTCAGCTCAGACAAAAACTACAGGTACATTTGCCAAGGTAGTAATCTTAACTAATATGGTAGGTAAAGCTGGATTAAATATGGCTGCTGTTTACAGTTCTTTCAAAGCATCCATGATTGGTCTGACAAAAAACACAGCAAGAGAATTTGGACGTTTTGCCAATGTAAATGCAGTTGCTATGGCTCCCCTAGGGGCAAAAGATATGCAAGGTCCAAAAGAACGAACTAAAAAAGTCTATGCTCTTATTACAAGCACTGCGATGGGTAATTTAAGCATCATGCCAGAGCATATAACGCCATTAGTCGGATTTTTATGTTCAGATGGTGCTGCTGCAATAACCGGACAAACTATCAGTGTAGATGGAGGATTATGGCTCAAATTAGAGCAATAGGAGTGGATCATTATGGAAAATTTACTTAAAGGAAAAGTAGCAATCATTACTGGTTCAGGACGAGGAATCGGGAAAGCAATTGCTGAATTATTTGTTGAACAAGGAGCAAAAGTTACAGTCAATGATATCGATGCAGATGTATGTGACCAAACAGCTGCTGAAATTAACGGGAAATATCCCAATTGTGCAATCTCATGTGTTGCTGATGTAACAAGTAAAGAACAAATTCAAAAAATGGTTGATGACACCATCGCAAAATTCGGAGATATAGATATTCTTGTAAACAATGCTGGATTAACTCGAGATGCATTGATTCATAAGATGGACGATAAATTGATGCGTTTAATAATTGATATTAATCTTAAAGGAACAATTCTCTGTACTCAAGCTGTCCTTCCAAATATGTTGAAAGAAGAGAGGAATTACCAATTTAAAAAGGTAGTAAATTTTGCATCATCTACAGGAGTAAGCGGGAATATTGGTCAAACAAATTATGCAGTAGCTAAGAGTGGGATTATAGGTTTTACAAAAGCGTGCGCTAGAGAATATTCTCTCAACCGAATCTGCGTGAATGCCGTCGCTCCTTCGTTTATTGAAACACGAATGACTCAAGAGAAAAAACCAGATGATAAGCTTGGTATTCCAAAAGCGATGCGTGATCTGATCATAAATGGAATTCCATTCGCTCGAGATGGTCGTGGAGGACTTCCTGAGGATGTTGCTAAACTTTGTTTGTTCTTCTCATCTACTTTAAGCGATTGGATCACGGGTCAACTATTAACATGCGATGGCGGAACCCATATTTAAAAAAAATCCTCTTTTTTTTATTTTTCTCTGATTTTTAGTACAAACTTTTCAACACTAATTACGATAAGATAACTATTAAGCACTTTTCCCCTTTTCCTTTGATGATAAGATAATATTCCGTAGAGCTGAAGATCGAGTGCAGACCACAAAATATGAGCACGTTATATTCTATTTAGACATTACTGGTTCCCTTGTAAAACGAAAGGACGTAACAAAAGCCGTTATCCAGTTTATCAAAGAAAAATCCAATCTAAATCCCCTCACAAAGTATGGATTGATGTATTTCAAGGAAGGAGGGCATCCTGAATATGTTGATGATGATGATCCAGATGTGTTAGTCAAAAAAATCAGTGAAGATTGGAAGGAAAAAGAGAGTAAAGAGAATTTTCTAGAAAATGGACTATTTTATTGCCTTTCAGTAGTAGCTCAAAAATCTACAGAACGTGCTGGGGAGTTTAGAGTGATAGTTGTCACCGATAAGCCTTCAAATAAAGCAGCGGAGTATCAAGAAGCCTTATTTAACCTAGTTAATACTGTTTGTTTTTTTCCGACTTATATAGATGTCATACGTGTCGGGACCGAACGATTTTATTCAGATGATGTGAAGCTCCGAATCATAACAAGTACGACAAATGGTGGTCTTTTTTATGTTTCTGAATCAAAGCACCTGACACAAATTCTACAAGGATTGACAAAAAGTAAAAGATTTTCAGCTTTAAATCAACCAGAGCATTTGGTAATTGATGAAGAAAATAAAGAGTTTTATGAAAATTTGGCAACCGATCTCTTAACACCAATACCGAATGAAGAGGGATTATGCATATTCTGTAACAGCGAAATTTGCGATAGTGGTATTTATACACGAATTTTGAAATGCTATAATTGCAATTCGTCCTTTCATGAATACCATATTGGAAAATACGCTTTCGAGCACAATATTGGCTTACTGCATATATTTCGGTGTCCTCATTGCGATGTGTTATTAAAAATGGAAGAACATGCTGTTCTCGTGATAAATGATATTCCAATTGAAGAAGAACCTATGGATTTCGGATTCAGTGAGTCAGTAGATGATTTCGGACCTGAACCATCAGAAGTGGAAATGGAGGTGGAAATGGAATCCGTAATAGATCATTTAGATTATATCCATTATGATGAGGAAGATATGGAAATGAGTGATGAACCCGAACCTGCACCACTAAATAGTAACGCTCAAGCGGTCCCTCTTCGACCGAGTGGATTTAGTTTCTTCCAATCTCCTGTAGCAAATGGAAATAGTTTAGCAACCAAATCTTCTCAAGTTAAATCCGTCGAACAACCATATACGTCTTTTTCACAAGAGGAACCTGAAGAAAATGTTCCTGAACACCAACGGGAGGAATCTAAACCACGTAAACGCTCCGCTAGTGCTCGAAAGTTCATTGTATGCAGAATTTGTGGTACTTCAAATAATGTATATAGTAAAAAATGTAAAAATTGTGGTGTAAACCTTTAAATATCCTTTTCTTCAGGAAAATCTTCAGTAAACTGGTTTTCGAGCTCCCACCTATTTTTTAACTTCTTTCGATTTGCAAGGTGATATTTTTCATATTTAGCGTTGGCGCGATCGGTTTTTTCGCGTTTTTTCGAAATTTTTGCGTCAACGAATGCGTTTGACTCAGGCTTTTCACGTTTCTCCCGAACATCGACTTCAAAATTTAAATTTTTTATCTCTCCGGAGATTCTTCTACGGGTTGAGTGGTGTGAATGTTTCTTATTTGTGGACATGATGTTTTTTTCAACTCTTTATTAGCTGGTTTAAAAGTAATTATTGCGACAAAATGAAACTATTAACAACAATGGGTTTTTAACCAAAATTAAGATGTTTTTATTCATACCCTTTATTATCAAGGGAGTATGAGTTTTTATATCTATTGATTATAGCCTTTTAAAAATCTCAACCTACGTACGAGCAAATTTCTTTCTTCTTTCCTTTAACACGTCCTTCTCTATCTCATCAAAGGAGGCACTAGGTTTACTGAATTGCATTTGATATAAATGGGCATATAACCCCTCTTTATCCTTTACTAGCTCTTCGTGAGATCCCATTTGAATAATTTTTCCATCTTCCAATACGCAAATCTTATCAGAATTCAATATTGTGGATAATCTGTGGGCAATTATGAAAGAATTACGATCTTGCAGAAGAGTTTTCAAAGCATCCTGAATTTGGAGTTCTGTATAGGGATCTACCGACGAAGTAGCTTCATCCAAAATAAGAATTCGCGGATTTGCAATAAGTGCACGTGCAAAAGAAATCAATTGGCGTTGTCCCACGGAAAGTAAGCTTCCCCGTTCTCTAACTTCTGTCTCATACCCATTAACTAGCTTCATAATGAATTTGTGGGCACCCAATTTCTTGGTAGTTTCAAGTATTTCTTGATCGGTTGCATCAGGTTTACCGTAGCGAATATTATCCATAACCGTACCAGAGAATAGGTAGGTGTCTTGAAGAACAATCGCCATTTGACTTCGTAGCGAGTTTGGTTCAATCTCTCTAAGATCCACTCCATCAATAAGGATTGCCCCTTTCGTGGGATCGTAGAATCTTGAAAGTAATGAAATCAAAGTAGTTTTCCCCGCACCCGTGAACCCCACAAAAGCAATGGATTGATTTGGTTCGACCTTAAGGTTAATATTCTTTAAAACAGGGATATCTTTCTCATATGAAAAATCTAAGCTTTTGAATTCGACATTTCCTTTAATTTCTGGTATTATTATTGGCTTATCTGGAACTGTAATTTGTGGTTGCATATCCAAAATTGTTAAAATTCGTTCACCTGCAGACATAGCCAGTTGAACTGTATTATAAAAATTGATTAAATTACCAAGCGGTCCGATAAAAACCGCAACAAACATGAAGTATGATACTAATTCCTTGATAAGCAAATCACCGGAGTTCACTAATCTCGAACCTACAACAAGAATTGTTCCCATGATTAATGCGATTAAAATCTGTATCACTGGGGCTAAGATTGCTTGCAATCTGGCTGCTGATAAATTCACACTCCTATCAGCCTCAGTAGCTAGTTCGAATGATTCAATATTTTGTTTTTCGGTCACAAACGCCTTTATAGTTCGACTTCCCTTGATTGCCTCTTGGAGCAGAGTAGTAATAATTGCGATCGTCTGACGTGTTCTTCTCCAGTATTCACGAGCTTTTCGTGCAATTAAGAAAAAAATAATGCCAATTATTGGTACGAATCCTAAAATAAGGAGAGTTAACCTCCATGAAAAAAACACCATCAAAGTAAGAGAGATACCTACAGTGAGTAAATCAGAAATGATTTGGATAGCAGCATTACTCACTAAATCATTGACGCGATCCACATCATTTGATAAAGTAGATATTATCTTTCCTGTCGGTCGTGCAGTGTAGTATTTCAATGATAATGCCTGAAGATGAGAAAATAAATCAGTGCGAATATCACTGATTGCGGTTAAGCTTAAGTTTGCCATATTTCTTTGATAAATCCATTTGAGAATTACATTCCCCGATACGATACCTAGCAAAATTATTGAAGCAATCCATATTTCCTTCCAAGCTTGAGCACTACTTAAAGGATCATCAGAAACCTTCTGAATAGATCCAATAATCTGATACATCATTAGAGGAAAAGCTAAACCTCCCAAGGAGACGATTATAGACAAAATAAATAGAAAAAACACTTTTCTCTTATAATGGAGGAGATAACCGAACAATCGTTTGAATATCACAATATCGCGATAGGCCCAAGTTCGTTTTTCTTCTTCTGTTATATTTTTCTTCCGTTTTTGCCGTTCCATTCGCCGTTCTCTTCTGGTGAGTCTCTTCTTCTTATCGCTCAATCAGAAACCTCCTCGGAGTTTTTCGGTTTCGTTTTATCAAAAGGAATTTCTACATGTGTTTCACCATCTTGTAAAGCTGCTGCTTCTTTACCCCGCACGTGACGTTTGTACATGGTTTGGTAAATCTTTGTATAAATTCCATTAAGCTGCATTAAGTTCTCATGAGTTCCTTGCTCGATGATTTTTCCATCGTCTAATACAAAAATTCGATCGCAATTCCTAACGGTGGATAATCGCTGCGTAATAATAAATGTGGTTCTTCCTTCAAACAAATGTTCTAAGGCTTCTTGAATCTCAAATTCCGTATCGACATCCACTGCACTAAGAGAATCGTCTAAAATTAAGATTTTTGGATCTTGTAAAAGCGCACGAGCGATTGCTACTCGTTGCTTTTGCCCACCACTGAGAGTTTGACCTCTTTCTCCTACCACTGTGTCGTATTTATCAGGTAAACCCATAATAAATTCATGAATCTTTGCGATTTTCGCAACCGCAAACATATCTTCTTCTCGCACATGCTTTTTTCCGTAACATATATTATCTTTAATTGAGCGAGAGAAGAGAAAAGATTCTTGTGCGACGATTCCAATATTCTGACGATAATGATTCAAGTCAAGTTCTCGAATATCAATTCCGTCAATGTATATATTTCCTTGAGTTACTTCGTAGAAACGGGGTATTAAATTAATTAATGTAGTCTTTCCACTTCCAGTGGCACCCAAAAAGGCAACAGTTTCTCCTGGTCTAATATCTAACGTAATTCCAGCAAGAGCTAATCTGGGTTCTTGATTTTCCAAGACATCATCATAACTGAAATTCACATCTTTAAATACGACATGACCATTGTATTCACTCGGATCTACGGGCGTCAAGGCCAAATCCTCAAATTTAGTATTTATTTGAATAGGAATAATATTGGGAACAAGAATTTCATCGGGTACATCCAAAGCAGTCTTTTTAATCCTTTTTTTATGGATTTTTTCAAATTGTTTACGTAATACTTCTTTTTCCAACCGAAGAAACGATAATGCGTCTTGAGTGATAACTTTTGACCCTACTACCATATCTGTACGTGTTGCGGGAATAATTCCTTTCTTAATTAACAGTTTTTCATACTTCTTCGCAATTGCAGTATGCACATGTGGTTCTGGGGAGTAGAGGGTTTTTTGGAGTTCAGTCACACGCATTTGCTCAAATTCATTCTCTGCAAAATAATCTATATAAAGAAGTAATGAATCTAATGGATCTTTGCGCAATTCGCTTAAAGTGGTATCATATACGAAGCGCAATCGGTGGTACACGTTTTCCATTAATTCTTGATTTTCTATTAAGTAACAAAGATAACGAGCAATAAAAGTTATTGGATTATCTATTCGTATCTCTCTCGATCTAAATTCTTCTTTACTCAATTCTTGTAATTCATCTTGGAACTCGGGTCTTTTCGTTAAAATAGAAATTTTTTGAGAAAGAGGGGTAATAACATTCAATCCATTGAAGATGATAGGTTCATTGCCCTTGAAATAAATGGTTTCGACTGCACTAGTTTTCACATTCTTTGGAAGAATAGTAGTTTCTTCAAACCGCCTAAGTATGCGTTTTGTCCTTTTCTCTCTTCTTGTTTCTTCAGGTTTGGGCATTCCAATAAGTGCGTCAATATTATCAATAATTTTCTCATCTTTTAGTAGGCGTAAGTACAAATCTCCTAAAGCTCGACTTGGATCTATGGGCATGGTTGGTACTTGGATTTCATTACGGTTATCAATTATTTCATTTACACGTGTGAGTGCTGCCCGATTTGCTGAAAGTTCATTGAAAAAATTCACAATCGCTCTGATAGGTTCATATACAGTGACAAAATAAACGAATGTTGCTACCACGGATCCCAAAGAAAAGGCATTTTCTCCTGAGTGAGTGACCAAATATCCCCCTAATAATAAAATACCAGCAGACCCGATCATAGTGAAATACTCTGAAAGAGGGCCGTATATCGTCTGTAATCCGATTACACGCTTACTTTTCTTCAAAAATATATTATTATCATTGTGATATTTACCCATTTCCAGTTCTTGCCTTCCAAACGCTTTGACAACACGTACTCCACCAATATTCTCTTCAATAGTTGAAAGCATTTGACCACGCGATTCATACATTTCTTGTGAAGCTGGTCGGATGCGTTTACGATACCAAAACATCAATATAAATAATGGTGGAGTAAGACTTAGGAAAATAAATGTCATTACGGGTTGGATCTGCCAAACATAAAAGAAAATAATAAATAATGACACCACATTTCGAATTACATTTTGGAATTGATTAGCAAGAAAATTTTTGATAGCATTTACATCCGAAGTTGCTTTCGACATGAGATTCCCGGTGCGGTTCCGGTCATAAAACGAGTAGCTCTGACGGGATAAAGAAACGAACATGTCATTTCTGATATTGAATATAATGTTAGTGCGGAGATTTTGCTGGAATATCATTCTAACCAACTCACACATACCTGCAATAAAAAAGATCAAGGCAAGATTTATGATAAAATCCCACATTAAATTGTCGCTAAATAAGAACCACATCAGGTCTTGATTAGTTATTGAGGGAGTCTCTCCATTTAAGGAAGGTATGATTTCATCAATTAGTAAAGAGATGAACTGCGGGAGTCGAAGTGAAAAAATATTGGAAGCTGTAGCAAATACAACTGAAATAGCGATTAAATACCAATATTTCTTAAAGTATTTCGCTAATACACCTTTTTTCCGGTACTCATTCATGACTTCCACAATTTCGGGTTAATCATGCGACAATAAAGACTCATACCTTAAAAAGGAATTGGGATAATATTATCAGTTCTTTTGATTGTTTAGGCGAATGGTTAAGCAAAAACTGTCAATTTCATTTTACTACTTTTTCAAATACGTGGAATTCTCGCCGAATAACTTCTGATTTATCATCATATAGTGAATTGTTATCAGCATATAATTGCAAATCTAGATCGCTCTTCTCTGCAATATACCTTTCACCATATATAGGCACCGAATCAAATCCGTGTTGACGGGCTATTCCTTCCAAATCCATTCTGTATCTTCCTCCGTCGAGAGTTTCGACAGATGGGGCAGTTACTACTATTCTACGATTTGGTTTAAGGACTTTGAATCCCTCTGTAAATAATGCGGTGTAACTCGGAATGACTGTTTTTTCCATAATTGGTACAACATCATTATAACGTGGAAGTTCACGGTAAAAGGGAAGTAAAAAAGGTTCAGAAATGATACCATCAAATTTTATACCCTCAAATTGTTGAGATAAATTTGTGATATTTCCGACTTGATACTGGTTCGCTGGTGTTTTTCGAGGATTTTCCAGGATTTTTGAAATCCATTTCAGATTTTTCTTAGTCCCATTGATTCGCGAAGATTCAATGTCTAAACCATATGTTTGGATTCCTTGACTATGTGCAAACATCAAAATAGTGCCCGATCCACAAAAAGGATCTAAAATCCGATTACTTGCATAAGGTTTATTCAAATTTAAAAATTCGATCATGATTTTGACGAATTTAGGAGCGATACTTGATTTTGCATCTTTGTAGGGCCGATTCTCATCAATTTTTTTTATTTCATTAGCGTTTGTAACATTGACAGTATATCCAATATAGAGCCCTTCCTCTGTCATAACATACAATATTTCCTTTCGTTCGTCTTCATAGAGTTTATATGCAAAAAAATGGTGGGGAAATATCGGGTTGAGTGTTCCTTTTCGAATGCGATCTTCAGGATACCGGTAATATAATGCATTTTTGGCTCCTTTCCCCTTCAAAATTTTTGTCCATTCTTTATTTACAAAAGGTAAAAAATGTTGAATTAACGTCTTGTAATACGGTTTTTGAAATGTTATTCCATAGATTGAATTCGCAAAGAAATATTTTAGAGGCTCAATTTTCCCATAAATCAGATATGCCATGTCTTTAAGAGTGCGAGATATTTGCTTGCGGTGTCTAATTTGTATAGATTGATCCGAAGTAACTTCCTCTGGGAATGCTGATTGCAGAGTCCGAAGATCGATAAAATCCAAGTATTTTCCAATTTTTTGAGTTCCACCTAATCGATAGATTAATCGGGCGAAGTTTTCATCCTTAATATTATCGTTCTCAAATTCCACAATGGCAGCAGATGCCGAATAGTCAGCGATTCGACCTTCATAAGGAGGTTTATTAATTACATTATTTATCTCTGCTAAGGATAATCTCCAGTTTGTCCCTAAAATAAAAATATATCGCGCCATACTTTGTCCATTCCAGAAGCCGTAGTTATTTATATATACCACCAAAATTTAGGTTTTGCATTCTATAAATTCATAAATAACTAGGAATTTGGACAACCAATGGCGGAAAATCTCAAATCCATATGTTTTGATTATTCTCATAATAATCGTTTGGAGATCGAAAATACGGCGTACGCGGAATTTATTCACTTTCTCTTTACTAGTTCCTATAAGGTGGGAAAGATTACTACTGGTCTCACTCCCGATAAACTCAAGCCATATGACGTCTTAGTTCTTGGAAGCCCTTTCGAATCAAAATTTACCCCCAATGAAATTGAAATCATCGTTAAATTTGTGAAACAAGGAGGAGGGCTTTTCATTATACACGATGATGGGGGGGATGAGGTAAACGAAACCAATCTTGATGAATTAACATCGACATTTGGGTTTTCCTTTAATTCCGACACCCTTTATGATAGTATGAGTTATGTGCGGCAGCAAAATCGTCCTGTAATAACTAAATTTGAGAAGCATTATGTAACTCGTGAAGTTGAAGAATTTGTCCATGCATCGGGTTGCACATTGAGTGTCGAAGAAATCCTAAGTGAAGACAAAGATATTGAAATCCATGTGTTAGCTCGAAGTGGATTAAACTCGTTCTGTCAAAATCCTGCTGGTGAGGAGAAAGATTGTCCCAATACTCCGGTTCTCGTAGCAGTAAACTATTTTAAAGGGAAGGTAGTAGGACTAGGAAATTCATCTGTTTTATCTTCATTAAGTTCAACATATGGGTTTAATGCATACGATAATAATGTTCTCATCTCAAATATTTTCAATTGGCTTGCATACTCGACAGATTCTGATGGATTAAGTTATGAAAATAAAGTTGTGAGTGTCCCGGTCAATTACGCTCTCTATATTTGGTTGGATAAGTTAATAGAGAAAAAGGAATGGGGTACATTTAGTGACGTGATCAATTTTAGTTTGAAATATATGAAAGATAACTATGATAAGGTCATACAAGAAAGTAAAGCCGCCAAGAAAAAACTCCAAGATTTGAAGAAAAAACAGAGAACCGATGCAAAAGAAAAAGCAGAGAAGATCGATAAAGAAAGAAAGAAAAATTTAGAAGAAATTG
>SDNX01000121.1 GCA_004524545.1 Promethearchaeota archaeon | reverse complement strand
TGTATTGTTTAGAAGATGTGGATAATCCCGGTATCAATATTTTTACTTGTGCTATCGATCCGGAACAAACATTCGAAGTTGAAAAAGGGATCAGAGGAAATGAGAGTATGGTGACAATTACTGGTATAACGAAAAAAGGGGAAAATTTTATTGCCATTCCTTATTTTTTCTGGGGAAATCGTGGAAAATCAAAGATGAACGCAGTATTGAAATTCAAATAGGAAGATCCACTTTTTTCAAGCACTTTCCCTTGTCATCTATTATTTCTCCTGTACTGTCTTCCCGCTCCAGAAAATATGCTGCCGTTTTTACCCTGGCAAAATAAGGAGATGCACTAAAAATATGGACTAACTTATTATTCCAGTGGATTTCAAATCCTTTTTCAGTGACTTCATGCGCTCTCACTAATCTTCTGCAACCATTCTTCTCCAAGAATATCTCTAATGCCGTTTTATTATACTCATATATGTTTGGTCCTCTGAAACTCATCCGAAAATCCGGTTGTGGTGCATCATTCCCTAAATTGGGATCGTTCCAAAGTGTCTGGTATATTTCGACCATCAAATCCTTTGAAAAAGAGTCATCTACATTTATGGTCAATGGAGTCCTCTTTTTAATTAAGTAACGGGGGAGTTTTGATACCTTTGCGCCCTTTCTGGGTTTAGGAATTCCTCCATGAACTCCTAAAGTTTTCCATTTTGTTGAAGAGAAAATTGGTAAGTTAGAATATAGTTGATCTAGGATTTCATGAGGAAATTCAAGGAATTCATGTGTATATCTCAATTCTTCCTTAAATCCATATCTTGCATTAACTTCAGTATCTTCATGATTTCCACGTAGAGCAATTATTTTGAAAGGAAAATTCTCCTCTGGAACATAATTTTGAAGGGTTCCTTTCTTCGTATATCCCTCAGATCGAGCAAAGGCATCCATTACTTTTACTAATGTCCTTAATTGAGAAGGTCCTCTATCAGCATAATCCCCAAGGAAAACTACTGCGTGCACTTCTTTTAACTTGGCAACATCGAAAGCATCTAGTAAATTTTGATAAAATCCATGTAAATCTCCGACATAGAGAACCGGACCACTCTTTATTTCTCGAATTATTGGCTTGTTCTCCAAATACGGCATAATTTCCCTGAAAAAATCCTTTATAGACTGCAAATTGGGGGTAGGATTTTTCCTCATATATTAGTGAGGAAAGCACTATCATTTAATTTTCATCATTCTTCAATATCGAATTTATCGATCAGACCACTCTACCATTTTTTAAGAGAATGAATTAAATACTCCATCTAACTAGGAACTTGGGTGTAGACTACGACAATCGAAGACATCTTGCATAATATCACCAAAGAAAATTTTTATGAGAACCAAATCATTCATATAGAGAAAATCCCCAAAACTCCCCCTATCTTGGGGAAATTACGTCATACTCTACATCCGAAAATTGATGAATGGTTGCACTCTAATCAGTTTGATCTTTATTCTCACCAAACTGAGGCAATAAATAATGTTTTTGAGGGGAAAAATGTTGTCATTGTGACTTCGACTGCGTCAGGAAAATCTTTAGCTTTCAATATTCCCGTTCTTCAATCCCTATTAACCGAAGAAGATTCTTGTGCAATATATCTTTTTCCTCAAAAAGCTCTTGCCCAAGATCAGAGTATCAAACTAAAAAAAATTCTCGATTTTCTAGGTATAGATAAGAAAAATCTAGGGGTATATGATGGAGATACATCCACAGAAGAGAAACGCCGAATTCGACAAGAATCACGTTTAATTATCACTAATCCGTACGGGTTTCATTATTATTTACCACATCGGGCATTGTTTTCACGCATATTCAGTAATTTGAAGTATATTATCATCGATGAAATTCATCACTATAAAGGTATATTCGGATCAAATTTTGCCCAAGTAATGAGACGACTTAAACGTGCACTAACTTCAATCGGTGTGAATCCACAATTTATCTTATGCAGTGCTACCATCAAAAATCCAGGAGAAGTCGCCAATAAGCTTACCGGACAAGAATTCACAATTGTTGACAATGATGGCTCTCCAAATCCAGGGCGTTATTTTGTAATGTGGGACCTTCCCATGGAAGATGGTACAGATATCTATAAATCCGCTCATACTCAGACTCGATATGTATTCAATTATGTTGTAGAGCAAGATCTCCAAACCCTTGCTTTTGTAACATCAAGAAAAATGGCAGAATTGAATGCCTACTATTCTAGGACAGCCTTAAAAAAACAAGAGAAAGATTCTCTTGTCGACAGAATAATTTCCTATAGGGCTGGATTGAAAGCAGACGATCGTAGAAGGATTGAACAATCTCTTAGGGATCGGAATGTTCTGGGTGTTTTTTCAACTACCGCCTTGGAATTGGGAATTGATATTGGTTCACTAGATTGTACTATTCTCTCAGGGTTCCCCGGTACAGTTTCCTCCATGTGGCAACAAGTAGGTAGGGCGGGTCGGAAATATAATCCTAATACCGGAATTGAGTGTGCATCTTTCTTAATCCCCTTACCAAATCCTCTCGATCTCTACTATGTGAACAATCCTGATGAGCTCATGTCCAGACCACATGAGACATGCCACATCAATCTTGATAATAAATATATTCTAGAGAACCACCTGAAATGTGCTGCAAAAGAAGCCCCCTTGACTGAAAAAGATGAGATTTTATTTGGAAAATCATTTCCAGAAGCAATAGAAGCCTTGGAAAAGAAAAACATTGTTAAAAAGAAAGGAAAACGATATTATTATAATTCTACTGAGCAATTTCCTCCGCGTTCCGTTAGTTTGACTAGTATACGAGAAAGTGATTTTCAAATTATCATTGAAAGAGATAATGGACAATCTATGTTAATAACCTACGAAGAAAAATCCTATGTGTACAAAGAACTGCATGAAGGGAGTATTTACTTGTATATGGCAGTCCCTTACCGTGTGCACGAATTAGATATGAAAAATAAAGTTGTGAAACTCTCAAAGGATGATGGAAATACTTATACTCGTGCACGTGTGATCACTGATATTTTACAGAAGGGTAAAGCCGAGAAAACCAAGGTTATGGAGGGGATAAACATATATTATGGAGATGTAAAAGTCTCAGAAACAGTTGTTGGATATGATGTTCTATCGGTTGAAACCAATGAACGTCTATCTCGTAAATCCCTTAATCTCCCTGCTCTTGAATTAGATACGAAGGGTGTATGGTTCTCTATCCCGCCAAATTATATCGAAGTCTTGGAATCAGAAGGCTTTGATTTTGATGGAGCGATACATGCTGTAGAACACGCAGCCATTAGTATGACTCCTTATTTTACGATGTGTGACCGTTGGGATATTGGAGGTGTATCTACTAGACAAGGCTCTCATGAAATTGATGAGTGGCCCGTTATTTACATTTATGATGGGATTGAAGGAGGAGTGGGTATTGCTGAATCAGTTTATGAAATACCGCTCGAATTACTCAAAAAAACCTACACTCTCATCAGTTCATGTAAATGCAAGGAAAAATGCCCGGGATGCGTGATTTCTCCAAAATGTGGTAACAACAATAAACCCCTTGATAAAATGGGGGCTAAACGATTATTGGAACTCTTGCTAAAACTGTAGGTAATAAAACTTTTTTTGTATCTTGCGTTATTTCTCATATGATTCCTTCAAAGGTTTTCTTTACTAGAGGAATTGGGCATGCAAATGAAAAGATTATTAGCTTTGAAAATGCTCTTCGGGAAGCCCAAATATCACGGTATAATCTAGTAACCGTATCTTCAATTTTACCTCCTCAGTGCAAAGAAGTAACTGTTCAAGAAGGAAATGGACTATTATCTCCAGGACAGATAGTCTACACGGTATTATCCCGCATAACCATAGAAAACTTGACGACTAGTCGACCTGAGAGTATGTTTGCATCTATTGGAGTTGCAAAACCTATTGATACAACCTTTTATGGTTATTTAGGGGAATACAGCGGAATAAATGAAGACATAGACCACGTGAAAAAGGAAACATGTAAGTTAGCAAACAAATTATTATTATCTTCTAGGGATGATGGCGAAATTGAATGTAAAACCTTCGAGATTACTGCTTATACAAAATTGTTATCTAAAACCGATTACAAATATACTACATGTATTGCCGCAGCGGTTTTCATTGAGTAATAGGAGAGAAAATTATGGTTGAAGAAACCCGTTTCTTAGATTTTCCATCTGAACCAAATGAAAACACAGAATTCATCTTAATAGGTGTTCCATTTGATGGAGAAATGACACAACATCGAGGTAGATGCCATAATGCGCCAGATGAAGTTAGAATAATTTCATTAGATCTTTCTCTTACATCTGAAGATGGGATAGATCTAAATCAACTACACCTTGTCGATCTTGGAGATATTCAAGAAGATTTGGATATTCAACTTCCTTTACTTCTTAGGAAAACTCCTCAAGCAATACCTGTGTTTATTGGAGGAAGTCATTCGATTTCTATTAATACTGTCAATGCATTTATCCATGAAAGAAAACCCGAAGATTTGCATTATATCTCACTAGATGCACATTTGGATTGCTATGATGAATGGAAAGGAAGTAAATTTGTCCATTGCACTGTGACACGAAGGATCTATGAAATGCTCGGATTGAATACGGACAATGTTAGTGTAATAGGGGCTAGAGACATCGATCTGCCAGAAGCTGAATGGGCTCAGAAAGAAAATTTCAGATATTTACGAATGAGAGAGTTAGAACAATTGAAATCTAATTTCTTTCCCCCACCCAAAAGCAATAAAGCAGCACTATATCTTTCAATAGATATAGATGTGTTTGATCCTTCAGTAGCACCTGCAACAGGTTACCCAATTCCTGGAGGAATAACGTATAGAGATTATTTGGGCATCCTTGATGATATTATGAAGAATTATAGGATTGTCGCCTTAGATATTGTAGAATACTCTCCCAATCTCGATTTAAAAAATAAAATGACTGCATTTTTGGTTGCAAAACTCATAATTGAAACATTAGTAAAGATAAAAAAAAGGGATTAAAGACGTTCTAACCGCATGTTTTCAATAATTTTTTTGTTCTCTTCATATCTTTGACCATGAATTGGCCAGTAATATAGACAAATCAATGCAATCATTATTACAACAATTGGCCAAATGCCAATTAAAGCTCTAATTCCGAGTTGTGTATTGATTCCAGGTCTTGGATCATATGTTCCCCATCCAGTAGTTTGGAACACTATTGCGATAATCCCAAGATTGATTCCTGTAGAGAATCGATTGAAAAATGCAACAACTCCATAGTATGCTCCTTCCCTTCTAGTTTTAAGACCCGAGCGCGCTGCGTCATCATCTATTACCAAAGCCAAACCTTGATCGTACAAGTAAAGTGAACCTCCAAGACCAATTCCCATTACACCAGTGAGTATATATGCGAGGCCAATTCCTCCAGCTTGGGGTAGAAATGACATTAATCCCAAAGTAACTCCCCAGAACGATAGAGAAATCATGTATGCAATTCTTATTCCTATTTTTTTTTGTAACCACATCCAAAATGGTGTCGCAACCATTCCAGATAGCAATGCCACAAAAACAATATATGAGCTATCGTCACTTGTCCCTAAAAGGACTTGTTCGACATAAAATGGAACAATTGTAGGAAGAATGTTGTATACAATGAATACAGCTAAGG